>CAKOHV010000017.1 GCA_934086145.1 uncultured Bacilli bacterium | reverse complement strand
CATCAAAAATCAGAGAAAGTTTTCCACAATCTCTGATTTTTTAAATTTAATTTAAATTTTACCGGAACTCAAACTATATTCTTCCATCAAACATTATAGAAAGCTCAGACAATATTGGTCCCCAATTTCTATATGCTTGGTCCCATTTCTTGGATATATTTTTCGTTGATAAATATAAGCACTTTAATAATGACATATCTGTTGGAAATACTGATTTATTTACACACTCGACTCTTTTATTTGTTTTATTGATTATTAAGACGATGTTTTTCAGCTAACTTTTTTACTTTGATAAAATAATGGTTAACACCGGATTTGCCAATATTATGGCCTGTTTCTTGAGATATAATTTCAGCTAATTCTTGCAAAGAAGTTTCAGGATACAATTCACGATATCTTACTGCTTCTTGAGTATTTTCATCCAATAACCCGAGCAAATCGTGTTCTTTTAAATACCAAATATCTTCTAATTGCTTCATTCCACTTTTTAAAATTTTTTCCTGATTAGCTATTTCACAATTATTTAAGCGATTAATCATATTTTTGTGATCACGATAAATTCTAATGTCTTCAAAATAAAATAAACTATTAGTAGCACCTAACATTTTGATAAAATCACTAATCATTTCAGCACTTTTAACATAAACCATATAATGATTATTTCTTTTGATAACCTTTGACGTTATTTTAAATTCTTCTAACAGATGGCTGATATAAAGACCATCTTTTTTATAGGGAGAAGTAATTTCAAGGTGATAACCACCCGTATTAGGATCATTTAAACTACCTGTTGATAAAAAAGCTCCGCGAAGAAATGATATTTTTTCCTCTTTACTAGCTAAAAAATAGTCATTTGGTAAAATTTTTTTACCATTTTGTTTGATATTTAAAGATTCAAGAATCAAATCAACTTTTTTATTAATTTCTAAAATATAGATTTGCTTAGCCCGAAAACGACGTTGACTTCTGACAATTAATTTTATATTTATCGCAAAATTATATTTTAAGTCTTTATAAATACGACGAGCGACCGAAGCATTTTCAATCGTTAAGATAACTTTATTCTTTTTGATTTGACCACTGAAGCGAATGAAAGCTGCTAGTTCAGTTAATGATTCGATTTTTGAAATATCATTCTTCGTTATTTCTTCTTTTAAATTAGTTGTAAAGCTCATAACATCACCTAAATATCTATAATTTTTGCTTTCTTATAATATCATAATTTTATAATTGTTAAAAGCTAAAAAAAAGAAGCTTATAGCTTCGAATAGCGACTAGTCCATGACCATCCTCTAACATTTTTGATATTAGTAATTGATGATACAGAAGTTGCTCTGGTATTACTTTTAAATGTAGACCAGCTACGATAGCCAGCACTTCCACCACCCAGATAATGACCATAGGATACACTATAGTGAAGATGAGTACCTGTTGTACATTTATCATAGTAGAAAGTTGATGAATCTCCACCAACTGTACCTATAATGGTAGATGGCGTAACAGTTTGACCAACTTTAACATTTATTGATGTTAGATGTCCAAACTCAGTGGTATAGGCTTTGCCATTTACGTTATGATGAATGTAAATAATATTGCCACCACAACTACTGCGATAACTGGTTGCGGCAACGACTCCTACAGCTGGAGCATAAATGGCAGTACCTTTAGCGTTACCACCAATGTCCATTCCAGCATGACCGTTATTACCCCAGGCTTGAGTTAATTTACCTGAATTTAAAGGGCGATAAAAGCCATTAGATATTAGAATGAAACGATTATTATAACAATCATCAATTTTGTCAGAATTTTTACAACCTGCATCTTCATATTGTTTTATTATAGATTCTTTGGATTTTATTTTTTGATCATAGTCCATTCCAATAGAAGCATATTTATCAATATAAGCTTCTAGTTCTTGAACTTGTTTTTCATAAGAAGAAATGGAATTAGTCAATGTCACATTATCATCAGCTAATTTAGCTTGAAGATTTTGGTTATCAACAATTAATTTTTCTAAACCTTCTAATTGCTTTTTGGTATCTTCAGTTATGGTTTCAATAATAGCTTCTCTTTCAATAAGATCAGAAATTGATTCAGCATCAAAAACATAATCTAAATAAATAGATTCACTGCTAGTGCCTGTATATTGTAAATTAACAATAATATTTCTTAACTCTTCTGTTTTGACTTTGATTTGTTCTTGACTTTCTGTTACTTTAACTTTGGAGTTTTCTACTTTTTGTTCATTATCTTCAATTGTAGCATTAGCTTTTACAATAGCGTTTCGTTTAGCATCAATAGAATTTTTTGCTTCCTGAGTCAAACGATTGTTTTCGGCTTTTTCATTACGCATTTGCGCCAATTCATTTTTTTCATCTTGAAGAGTTTTACTTGAAGCATTAACACTATGAAAAGGCGTTATAATTGATAATAAAAGGCCAACAATTAAGATTAAATTTATTTTTTTATTCATTAAATTTTTAAGTACCTCCTTACAGTACGGTAACTTCCAAGCATTCCAACAAAGCCACCTATTACTACTAAAACAATAGAAATATATATAACAAAAGGCATTGGTTCAATCAATTTGATAACATTGCTAAATAAATGTCCTTCTAATTTATCATAAGCAATTATATAGCCCCAAACAGTTACAATTATTGGGATTATAGAGCCAATAATACCTAAGAATAAACCTTCAATTACGAAAGGTAGTCTTACTACTGAATTACTTGTTCCTACTAAACGCATTATCTCGATTTCACTTCTACGAGAAAAAATTGTTAGTTTAATTGTATTACAAATTAGGAAGATAGTTACGACAATCAAACCTAATATAATACCGATTGTAATTTTTTTAACAATGTCAAAAACAGGAATCATTTTGTCGACAACGCTATCACTATATTTAACTTTAGTTACCTTATCTATTTTTTCAATTTCAGAAGCTGTAGTTTTTAATTTTTCAATATCTTTAACTGAAACAATAAATTCTGATTCAAGAGGATTATTATCAGTTGTTAAACTACTTATAACGTTATAAACTGTACTTCCTTTTTCTGTATTAGCTAAAGTTTCATTTTTGATATCTTCTTTAGATTTATATAGTAATTCATCACTACGAATATTACTTATTTCCAAAAGTGAACTTTTTACTTTAGCAATTTCTTCTTCAGAAGCCTTTGAATCGACAAAGGTAATAATAGTTAATGAATCACCAATGTTTTTAGTAAAACGATTTACATTTGCCGCTACTATTATAGCTATAGCAACTATTACTAAGGTTATGGTCGTACAAACTACAGACGCAACGCTTAAGCTAAAATTACGAAAAATACTTTTAAGAGCACTTTTAACGTTTCTTACAAAAATTCTAATCATTCTCATCGGCTGTATAACTTCCTTTCAATGTATCACCAGCAAGGACACCATTTTCAAGAGTAATTACTCTTTTTTTCATTGAGTTAACGATTTCTTTATCATGAGTTACCATAATAACTGTCGTCCCCATTTCCTTGTTGATTTTATTAATTACTTTAACTATTTCCTTGGATGTTTTAGGATCTAGGTTTCCTGTCGGCTCGTCGCAAATTAAGACTTTGGGTTCGTCGACTATAGCTCGCGCAATACAGACTCGTTGTTGTTCTCCACCAGACAATTGATTAGGAAAGCTCCTTAGTTTCTCCTTTAAACCAACCCTTTCAATTGCAATCAAAACCTTCTTTTTAATGTCTTTGCTTCTCATTCCTGAATTTTCAAGACCAAAGGCAACATTTTCATAAACAGTCAATTTAGGTAATAGTTTAAAGTCTTGGAAGACTATTCCTAATTTACGTCGCAATTTATATACACGACTATTGTAAAGTTTGGCAACATTTATACCACCTACAATAACTTCCCCTTTAGTTGGTTTTTCTTCGCGATAAAGCATTTTTACTAGTGTGGATTTACCACAGCCTGATGCTCCTGTAATAAAAACGAATTCTCCTTTATCAATTGATAAGGTTAAATCGGCTATTGCAGTGACACCATTTTTATAAACTTTATAACAATGTTTTATATCTATAAATTTCATTTAATACCACCTTATTTTTTATATTATATCAAAAAATTCTCGTTAAATAAACGGGAATTTTTCTTTACGTTGTCCACCATACACCTCATAACAATCACTAATTATAATAAAAGCATTAGGATCAACATCTTGGATTAATTTTTTAAATAAAAAATATTGGGTAGTTGGAACGACACACATTATCATAGGATTTGTTTTATTACTATAACCACCTTCGACATTTAGAATACTATAACCATTATTAAAGTCATTTATTACTTTTTTTACTTCAGTCATTTTTTGTGTGCTAATATAAAACATTTTGCTATCTGATATGCCAAGCATAATACGATCAACAAGTTGACTATTTATTACAATAATTATTGTAGCATACACAGCTTTACTTAAACCAAAAATAAGACCACCAGATATTATGATAATAAAATTAACAATAAAGGAAACCGTTCCAGTTTTTAAGTTTAAATATTTACATATTATTTGAATTAAAGTATCAGTTCCTCCTGTAGAAAAACCGGTACGGTATATTATTCCCCCAGCAACGCCATATATAAAGGCACTTATAAGAACAACTAGTAAAAAATTATCTAAAACAATCTTGGGAGCTAATGTGGCGCACCATGGAGCTGTAATTTCTACAAACAACGGATAAAGCAGCGAGCCAACAATCGTCATACTGGTTGTCTTGGCCCCGAGAAGCCAAAAACTAAAAATAATCGACACAATGTTGAATACAAGTAAAAAGAGGGCTGGAGTTATATGGAAATATTCATTTACAATAATAGAAATACCACTCGCTCCCCCAATAACCAAGTCATTATGAAGCAAAAAGAGGTTATAGTTAACAGCCAAGGCAAAGATACCAACAATTGTTATTAATAAACGTGGAATAATATTATTGGATTTAATGCTTTTTAAAAAGTCTTGAAAGTTACTTTTCATATTATCACCTATTAAAATTATACTATATTTAAGAGTATCTTGGCATATAATTTAAAGAGGTGATTTTTATGAATGGTAATTATTACCAAAATCCGGCTTTTCCTACTATAAATAATGACACGTATGAAGCTGGTTATGAAGCCGCTAAAGAAAATGACATATCAATGCAACAAAGCTATATTGAAAATATCTTAAGACATAATAAAGGCAAAAAAATTAAGGCCTATGTAAGTTTCCCCGATGCCAACGAATGGAAAGATAAGATTTTTGAAGGAATTATTGAGCAGGCTGGCAGAGACCACTTAATCATTAGTGATTCACACACTGGTAAATGGTATTTAATATTAATGATTTATTTAGATTATGTTGAATTTAGCGAACCAATTGATTATACAGAAAAGGGCTATATTGTAGGATAAATTTGATAAAAAAAAAGAATTTTTAAAAATACGTTCTAAAATTCTTTTTTTCTTGACCCAAGTTAGTTGATGGTCCATGCCCTGGATAGATTGCAATATCATCAGCATATTTTTCTATCAAATTTAAACTATAAACCATATCTTTGTCATTTCCTCCTAAATCGGTACGACCAATAGAAGATTTAAAAATAAAATCACCAGTAAACATAACTTTTTCATTTTTAAAATAAAAGGTTTTTGAATCAAAAGTGTGACCTGGAGTCTCAATAGTTTCAAAAACAAAGTCGGGATCAGTTACTTTATTTACTTCAAGATTATAATAACTCAAAACTTCTTCTAAAGCACCAATGTGATCAAAATGAAAGTGTGTCACTAAGCAACCAACAACATGTTTACTTTCTATTTTTGATTTAATTAAAGAAAAATCATCCCCAGGATCAATTATAAGAACTTTACCATTTTTTTCTAAGAGATAACAATTAGTAGCTAAATCTCCTACTTTGATTGTTGTAATTTTCATCATTCACCATTCCTAATCTCTTTACATTTTATTATAAATTACTATTTTTGTAAATTTAATAATATGTTATAATCTAAGTAGAATTGAGGGATATTATGGAGATCTTATACGCTTTTTTATTTATTATTATCATTTTTGGTTCGATTGGTATTCTATATATTTATCAATATAACAAATTACAACACTCTAAGACCAAAATTAATCAAGCTGAATGTTTAATTGATGAAGCGCTAAGATCTAGATACGATTTGTTAGTCCGTGTTGATAAATATATTCAAACTGAATTGGATAATGATAAAACTTTTTTTAAAAATTTGGATAAGTTAAAAAATGAAAATATTAGTAATTTTGATTTAGACAGAAGAATAACGGAATATTATAATTTATGGATGCAAATTAAAAATGATTATCCTGATTTAAATAATAAAAAAGCCTTTAAAGAATTAATTAATGAAGATAAACGTATTGACGAGAAGTTACAAGCAGCTAAGTCATACTATAATAAATATACTAGTGAATTGAATGATTTAATCAGAACATTTCCCTCTAATATTGTGGCAAGAATGCATAAAATTGAAATTAAAACCTTTTTCGACGGGAAAAATATGGAAGATGAAATTATTGACGACTTCAAATTATAATTATTAAAGTTAAAGCACCTTTCTGAGGCGCTTTTTTTGTAGCTATATTTTGATAATTCAATATTTTTGTTGATAACTTAGCGATTATGCACAACTCTACTCGTCGATTTGCCAGTCAATTTCTTTTAAATGATGTTCGCGAAGAAAATTGTTAGTTCTAGAAAAAGGTTTACTACCGAAGAAACCACTACGAGCTGAAAATGGCGATGGATGAGGAGACGTTATAATTAAATGACGAGGATTTGTTATATACTTAGCTTTTTCTTTAGCAAAATTACCCCATAAAATAAAGACAACTGGTTCTTCTTTTTGATTCAAAACTTTTATTATGTAATCAGTTAATAGCTCCCAACCTAAGTTACGATGAGAAGCTGGATGATCCTTTTCAACGGTCAAGACAGCATTTAGCATAAGAACGCCTTCATGCCCCCATTTTGTTAAATCACCAGTATGAGCAATTGGAATATTCAAATCATCATTTAATTCTTTATAAATATTCTGTAAAGATGGCGGAATTTTAATTCCTTTTTGAACAGAAAAGGATAAGCCATGAGCTTCGCCTTCGCCATGATATGGGTCTTGTCCAACAATTACTACTTTAGTATTGGCATAAGGAGTTAATTTTAAAGCATTAAATATATAATTTTTAGGAGGATAAATTGTTTTTGTTTCATATTCATGTTCGACTATTTTTAGAAATTTTTTAAAGCCATTGCTGTGCCAAATTATACTAAGTTTTTCATCCCAATCATTACCAATCATATTATCACTTATAATCTAATTATGTTCTTAAATAATCTAAATTAGATTCCTTTCTACTTATATTTTATATAACTTTATGTTTATGGTATAAAGACTTTTTTCATTATACAGCTTCATGATATGAAAGTAGACTTCATTAACTTATTTCTGATAAATATTTTTCTTTGTATACTGTATGAAAACATGCAAGTTAGAGTTTTGATAAAATATACAATAAATATTGTAATTTTTTGTAATAATTTATGTTACAAATAATTAGTTCTACTTCCTTTAATAAATTTAACATATTTTGTTTGAGTTGTTAATAAAATGACGATGCAAAACGAAAAAAATAACGTTAAATAGCTTTAACATTATTTATGGTATGTTTCATTGTTAATAATTTTAAAGGAACGATATATTTGTTCAAGTAAAATTCCACGGAATAAGCCATGCGGAAAAGTCAATCTAGAAAAAGATAAACGATAATCTGCACGCTGTTTTATCTCATCATGCAAACCTTCACTACTTCCAATTATAAAAGTTATTGTTCCGTTAGTTAAAAATGTTTTATCTATTTTACTAGCAAGTTCTGGTGAGGTAAGATTTTCACCACCAATATCTAGGGCTATGACATAATCTTGAGAATTGATATATTTTAAGATGTTGTTTTTTTCTTTTTCAAGATTGTTTTCATCCTTTAATTCAATAATTTCGATTTTATGATATTTTGTAATTCTTTTTTCATAGTCTTTTATCAAATCATTTAAGTAATTTTCTTTTATTTTACCTAAACAAATTATTTTTATCATACATCTATCATCTCACTTTTATTTTTTTGTTCAGCGCAGCAAATAGCCTGAAGATTTACCTCATACTCCGCAAATGTATCGTAAATGGTACTCAAAGCTTTTTCTGGGGTATTGTTTTTATGACTCAAGTGAAGAAGAACTATTTTTTTTGTATCTTGACCAATTAATTTAGCCAAGTAAATTGAACTATCCTTATTAGAAAGGTGCCCATAAGGACCCATCACACGATCTTTTAGCCATTTTGGATATGGCCCATTAAGAAGCATTTCTATATCATGATTACTTTCAAATAAATAGACATTTCTATTAGTCAATAAAGGAAAATATTTTTGATTGATGTAACCAGTATCCGTTAAGTAAACCAATGAGCGATTATTACTAGTTAAAATAAAGCTTCTAGCATCAGATGTATCATGAGAAGTTTTAATTATATTAATATCAACATCATCGAGTTTAATCTCATCTCCATACAACAGAACTTTTTCATAATCTTTTAAAATTTCCAATTCTGAAAACATTTGAGGACTAACACAAATAGTTGGATTATATTTTTTTATAAAGTTTTTTAAGGCTTTAATGTGGTCATCATGAACGTGAGTAATTAATACGTAGTCAATATCTTCGATGGCAACAGAAAGCTCAGAAAGCTTTTCCTTAATGTATTTTACAGTTGTTCCAATGTCTAACAATATGTTATGATTGGCTGTTTGTACATAAGTTACATTTCCTTCTGAGCCACTAGCTAAAACACACGTTTTCATTAACCCCATAACCTCAATGGATTTATTGAATGACCACCATTGTAAGGTTTACCAACGAAGACCCCAAAGTGTAAGTGAGTTCCGGTAGCTGTACCACTTTTACCCATAGCAGCTATTTTTTCACCACGTTTTACATATTGGCCAACTTTAGCATATAGACTTGAACAGTGAGCATAAACAGTATAATATCCATTACTATGTTGAATTACTATATTATATCCAGCGGAACTACCAACTAGTCCACCATATTGAGAACTAATTACTACGCCATCAAGAGAGGCATAGATTGGTGAACCAAAACCTGTTCCGGAAATATCTATTCCATCATGTAACGCTCCCCAACGATATCCATATGGTGATGTCAAAATATATGGTGAGTTGGTTGGCCAACCCCATGTTGTACCAGTTTCAATTGGTGCACCAGTAATTTCTCCAGTAACTGTAACATGCTTTTTAGTTCCTCTAACAATGATTTCATTTTGAACTGGTCTTATAACTTCAGGAGTACCAATAATTTTAGCTCCTTGGTTTTGCTCACCATTAATAAATTGAACCCTGGAAGTAATACGTTCGATTCCTTTTATTCCTTCTTGTTTTACTTGTTTATAATCCGTATATTTGCTACTATCGTCTTCATATAAAGTCGTATAAACTTTTTCAGTATCTTCTACAACATATTCTTCATATACTAATGATATTAACGGATTGATTAAGGCAACGTTTAAGGTTTGACCAATAGCTAGAAGAGTGTTTTCAGACCTTAAGTCAGAGTTAGCAATAATTAATTCACTAGTATTTAATTTATTTTCTTCGGCTATTTTTTCAATGGTATCTCCTTGAACTACTACATAATCTTTTCTTTCATTATTTTCTCCAAATAACAAGAATTTAGTTAACTCATCAACATTAGTATAAATTTTTTCATCGACGCTAATTAATGATTCTTTTATACTAACAGCTTCTTTGAAATACATATTTTCAATGGTATAGCCAGTATCAACTATTTCAGGTTGGGAATTTTCTTTATATTGTTTATACCTTTCAGCACCAATGAAGGTTTTTACATATTCTTGCATAGCCTGTTCAAAGACATTTTTATCTAAAACATAAATATATACTGGTTCAACATTTTCCTCTTCACTTTTTATAGTAATAGTATACCCTTTGACCGTAAATTCTTTTTCATCTTTTATTAAATTATATATTTTGTCCACACTTGATGATGTGTTATTGTAAGTATTATATTTTACTATTTGGAATCCTTTAGGCGGATAAACTTGATCAACGTTATATTCATTTTTAATTTCACTTTGTTCTTTATTAATCAATGTATATAGTTCATCTTTGGAATCTATCGAACCCAACTTTTCGCCATCCAAATATACTTGGTAAATACTCATTGGTTTATCATAGCTTTCTAAGTGAAAAAAACTTTTTGCCAAAAGAATGGACAGCAAAATAGTAAAAATTGAACAAATAGTTATTCCTTTTTTATTTTTATTCATTTTCTTCTTCCTTATCTGTTGCTAAGTAATTTCTAAAATTACTCATGTTTAATTCAAAAAGAAGTTGGAATTTCCCTGTTGAGCCTTTACGATGCTTAGCAATTATAATGTCGGCAACAACGTTTTTCTGTTGGTCTAGTTGTTCTTTAGCCTTATAGTAGTCATTTCTATTAATAAATAAAACCATATCGGCATCTTGCTCTATTGAACCTGATTCACGCAAGTCAGCTAACATAGGTTGGTTGTTTTCTCTTTTTTCGGCACTACGTGATAATTGTGCTAAGGCGATAACAGGGACCTTTAATTCCATGGCCATCGTTTTAAAAGCACGGGAAATATCTGATACTTCTTGTTGACGAGACTCGGGTCTTTTACCACCGCTTGTAACAAGCTGTAAATAATCGATTATAACAAGGCCTAAACCTTCTTCTTTGTTGGCTAAATTACGACATTTAGCTTTAATTTCTGAAGCAGTTATACCAGCATCATCAACGATTTGAATATTGGTGTCAGCGAGTTGGCTATTTGCTTCATTGATTCGTTTCCAATCTTCATGTTGTAATTGACCTGTTTGAATTTTATAAGTATCAACTTGACCAACGGCAGAACGCATTCTATTAACTAATTGTTCGGCAGGCATTTCGAGGTTGAATATAGCAATAGCCTTTTTGGTATTTTGAGCGGCATTGGTGGCAATATTTAAGGCGAAAGCTGTTTTTCCCATACCGGGACGAGCAGCAATTATAATCATTTCACCAGCATGTAAGCCTGCCGTGGCTTTATCTAAATCATAAAAGCCCGTAGGAAGACCAGTTATATCTGATTTATTTTGAGAAAGAAGTTCCAATTGTTCTTGAGCTCTAGCTATTGCATCTTTAATATGAATAAAGTCACTCGTTTGTCTTTCTTTAACAACATTTAAAATTTTTCGTTCAGCATCGTCTAAAAGCGTTGTAACATCTTCATCGTCTTCATAGGCATTAGTAACAATGTTGGTAGCTGTATCAATTAAGTTTCTTAGTAAAGCCTTATCCTTAACTATCTTTATGTAATAATCAAGGTTAGCAGCGGTTGCAACAGAATCGATAACCTCACCAATATACTCCATTCCACCTATAGAATTTAAATTTTTCTTTTTATCAAGTTCTTCCTTTACAGTTGTAACATCGACAGGAATTTTTTCATCATAACAACTTTTTATAGCTTCAAATAACTTACGATTTGCTTCACTATAAAACATATCAGGATATAATTCTTCACATATCTTGGTAAGGGCATTTTTGTTTAGGAATGCAACTCCTAAAACACTCATTTCGGCTTCAATATTTTGTGGTACTTTTCTAACCGGCATTTGTGTCACCTACTTTTTTAAGGTTACTTTGATTTCGCCCTCTACTTTTTTATGAAGATTAACTTTAACATTATAAGTTCCTAATGCATCTAAAGGACTTGTAATATTTATTTTCTTTTTGTCAATTTCGATTCCTTTTTTCTTTAGTTCTTCACATATTTGTTTTGAAGAAACTGTTCCAAAAACTTTATCCTGTTCTCCTGTTTTTACTTTAATAATAACCTCAATCTTTTTTAATTGCTCTGCTATTTTTTGACAATTTTCAAAATTAGCATGTTCTTGTTTATTTTTTTCAGCTATTTCTTTATCTAGGCGATTTTTACTAGTTTCAGTAACAGCGACAGCTAAGCCGTTTTTTATTAAAAAATTACGTGCATAACCATCACTAACATTTATTATTTGATCTTTTTTTCCTTGTTTTTTTACATCTTGAAGTAATATAACTTTCATTTAAACCACTCCTTTTAATGAACGTCTGTACTTAATTATAACATTTATTAGCAAATTTAAAAAGTCTATATCTAAATGCACTCAGAAAATTAAAAATTAGCATTGATAATAAAAGATAACAATTGTGTATATTGCTTTACTTATTGACGTAATAATAACATTTTTTTGTGATTCTTTATGATATAATCTAAATGAAGGTGATTTTATGCTAGAAAAGAAAAAAATATTTATTTTAGGAATGGCCAAAAGCGGTTATGAAGCAGCCAAACTAGTGGCCAAAAACAACACAGTGTTGATTACAGATATTAAGGAACAAAACGAAGAACAAGTTAAGGAATTAACAGATTTAGGTGTTAAGTATGTTATTTCGAATGATCCAACCATTTTACTTGATGAATCTTATGATCTTGTTATTAAAAATCCAGGCATTAAGTATACCCATCCAACAGTTGTAAAGGCACACAACTTAAATATACCAGTTATAAACGAAGTAGAATTAGCTTATTCTTATATGAATAAAGATGTTAATATTATTGGTGTAACAGGATCAAATGGTAAAACTACAACAGTTACTTTAATTTATAACATGTTAAAAGAAGAATTCAATAATGTTTATTTAGGTGGAAATATTGGTACACCACTATCACACTATGCTCTTGATATCAAACCTGGTGATTACTTAGTATTAGAAATTTCCGATCATCAATTATGTGATATGTACAACTTTAAAACTAACGTTAGTGTTTTGACAAACATTTACGATGCTCATACAGATTTCCATGATTCACATGAGAGATACGTTGCGACAAAAAGAAAAATTTTTAATAATCAAACAGAAAAAGATTATGCAATAATTAACTTCGATAACGAAGAAGCTGTTGATAATACAAAAGATATCCACAGCAAAATATTTTATTTTTCAACAAAGAAAAAAGAAAAAGCTTACTTAAAAGATAACGCTATTTATTATGATGATGAAAAAATTATCGATTGCAAAGACATTAAAATAAAAGGAATGCATAATTACGAAAATATTATGGCAGCAATTATTGCCGTTAAAATTTATAATGTTAGCAATGAAGCTATATGTAAAGTTCTTAAAACTTTTAAAGGTGTTGAACATAGGATTGAATATGTGACAACAATAGATGGAACTGCATATTATAACGATAGTAAATCAACTAATTGTGAAGCAACAAAAATAGCCCTTAAATCATTCAGTCAACCTACTTTGTTAATCATGGGAGGATTAGAACGTAATCATTCTTTTGAAAGTTTAACTCCAGATATGAAAAACGTTACATATGTTGCTTGCTATGGGCAAACAAAAGCAAGAATAAAAGAATATTGTGATAAAATTGGGATTGATTGTGGCGTATTTGAAACGTTAAAACAAGCAACAAATTCATGTTATGAAAAGGCAACAAAGGGAAACATTATTTTATTAAGTCCAGCTTGTGCTTCATGGGATCAATATGCGCGATTTGAAGATCGTGGTGACGAATTTAAAGAAATTGTAAAAAAATTAGAGGGGGAACATAATGAACTTTAATTTAAAAGATTATAAACATATTTATATGGTTGGCATCGGTGGTATCAGCATGAGTGGAATTGCTGAAATACTTAAAAATTGGCATTATGAAGTTAGTGGAAGCGATAGCACCAAGTCGAATCAAACGGATTGGTTAGAAGCAAATGGTATTCATGTTAATATAGGTCAAAAAGAAGAAAATATCACAAGTAATATAGATTTAGTTGTTTATACAGCCGCCGTAAAACAGGATAATCCCGAGCTAGTAAAGGCTCGTGAATTAAACATACCAACAGTTGAAAGAGGCTTCTTTTTAGGACAAATCACTAAATTATTTAAAAATACCATAGGAATTGCAGGAACTCATGGAAAAACTAGTACAACAAGTATGGTAGCCAGTGCTTTTTTAGAAGCAGGATATGATCCTTCTATTCAAGTGGGAGCATATTTAAAAAGAATAAATGGAAATTACAAAGTCGGTAACAGTGAATATTTTATTATTGAAGCCTGTGAATATTGTGAAAGTTATTTAAATTTTTACCAAAAAAGTGCTATTGTTTTAAATATTGACGATGACCATTTAGATTATTTTAAAAATATCGATAATATTCAACATAGTTTTGAGAAATATGTTGCCAAATTACCTAGTGATGGTTTCTTAATTATAAATAGAGATGACGAAAGATGTTATGAATTAAGAAATCATACTGATGCTAAAGTTATTACAGTCGGTAAAACGCCTGAAGCTGATTGGACTTATCAAGATCTTATCTTTGATGAAAATGGATTCCCAACGTATGTTGCTTTAAAAAATGGAACAGTAAAAGGAACTATTTCTTTAAAAGTGGCTGGACTTCATAATGTTTTTAATAGTCTTTGTTGTTTAGCTTTATGTGATGCGTATGGAATAAATACCACTACAGTAAATAAAGCATTACAAACCTTTGATGGAGCAGCTCGTCGTTTAGAATATAAAGGAATGTTTAACGGAGCCAAGGTATTTGATGATTATGGTCATCATCCTACCGAAATTATGGCAACGGTAAATGGAATTAAAAACAAGAAATATAAGGAATCATGGGTCGTTTTTGAGGCCCATACTTATAGTAGACTTCAAGCCCATTTAAAAGAATTTGCTAAAGCTTTAGTTAATTTTGATCATATTATAATTATTGATACTTATGCAGCTAGAGAAACAAATACTTTTAATATTACGGAGGAGGACTTAATAAAGGAAATTAACAACTTAGGTAAAGAAGCTATTCATATAAAGTCTCATAATGATGTTGTTAATTATTTAAAAGATCGCGTAAAAAATAGCGATTTAGTATTAACTTTAGGGGCCGGAAATGTAACAAAAATCGCCTCATTATTAGTAAAGTAAAAAAATATATAAGTTAAAGTCATAAAGGAAATGTAGACGTTCAAAAAGAACATGGCCTACATTTTTTTGTGAATCAATTGATGAAAGAGACTTTTCATACTTCCTTGGTTATTTAGCCAAAAAAAGAGCTCATACTTACGTATAGCTCTGTAAATAAATTTCAATTATGTAATTAAATCTTATTTAACATATGGAATTAAAGCCATATATCTTGCCCATTTAATTTGTTTAGCAATGTGTCTTTGATGTTTTGCACATGCACCAGTCATACGACGAGGCATTATTTTTCCTTTTTCATTTATGTATTTAGAAACGATCATAACATCTTTATAGTCTACACTTTTGCCTGCACACATTTGGCATATTTTTTTCTTTTTACGATAAAAGCCTTCTGCCATTACAATTCCTCCTTTTTAGAATGGTAAATCATCATCACTTAAAGCCACTTCATCACCAAAATCTTTAAAAGGATCCTCTGTGATGTCCGTAGTTGCGATATTTGAATTATTATTTGTAAAATCAGCATCAGTTGATGAAATGTTTCCTCCTCTTGTTCCAAGGAAAGTTACATTATCAGCAATTATTTCTGTTACATATCTCTTAGTTCCATCTTGTGCATCATAACTTCTAGTTTGAATTCTTCCTTCAACAGCAACTTGTGAACCCTTATTACAATATTTAGCAATATTTTCAGCTTGTTTACGCCATGCAACGCAATTAAGAAAATCTGTATCTCTTTCGCCGTTTGGGTTTGTATAATTTCTTGATACTGCTACTGTAAAAGTAGTTGAATTAACACCACTAGTTGTAGTACGCATTTCTGGATCTCTAACTAATCTTCCGATTATTATTGCCTTATTCATCTATATTACTCCTCATCTGATTTGATAATTAAATGTCTTAGAACATTTTCGTCAATGCTAGCTTTACGATTAAATTCAGTTTCAACATCTTTATTCGCTTCAACTTGCATTACAAAATAATAACCGTTAATTTCTTTTTTAATTGGATAAGCCAATTTTTTTTCACCTAGTTCTTTAAAATCAATAACACGGCCGCCTTCACTAGTGATAATACTTTTCATTGCTTCAGCAGTTGCTTTTACTTGATCACTTTCCATAGTTGCTTTTACGATAAACATTATTTCGTATTTAGTCATTGTTACACCTCCTTATGGTCTTTTCGGCTTTATAACATTATAAAGCAAGGAGTAAATTTCTTACTCGTTTCATATTATAGCATTCATTGTAGAGAATGTAAATAATATTTTATATTTCTAAACAAATAGAAAAAATGAATCTACTAGTCTTTATTATTAGAACTATTAGATTCATTTAATTCGTTGTTCCTGTTAACAATTATAAACTTATAAACAAGGCCTGCAATTAATAAACCAGTTACTTCTAAAGTAAGCATTGGTGGAAAATATTTTAGCCATGGATAAAGTCTTAAAACATTATCTGGTATTTTAGTAGAAAATATGTAATTCATATCAAAGAGTTTGTTGAAAGGATACATAGCAAGCATTAAAACATTAGTTAGAATGAAAGTTTTAATATAATCTATTTTTTTCACTTTATATCCTAAAGCATAATAAGAAAATAAGCTTATGCAGGTGAAAAAATGATGAGAGATTACATATTGCCAAAAATTATAGTTGTCTATTGTTGATACTAAATCAGGCCATAAAATGGCAGGTATAGGTCCAATAAAACTTAAAAAGATCGTTATTTTTAAAATTGACTCGTTTTCAAAAAGAATACCATACATAAACAAATAATTAGCAATAAAGCATAAATGAAATGGCAAATCTTTTTTATAATCAAAGCTTCCAAAATAAAGATTACCAAATGTGTAAATAAGCATATTTATTAACATAATTATGGCACATATTTTAAGAAAACGTTTTGACTTTTCCTTAGGAATCTTTGAAATTTTATTTCGATTAATATAGATTAGGATAAGTCCAATTATGGCTATAGAGATAAAAATATTATGAATTAGACCAAACTGAACAAATAAAAAATGAGGATACTCATTTACAAAAAATTCTCGCAATATTTTATTTTGTTACATTAAATCTAAAGTAACAAATATCTCCATCCTGCATTACATATTCTTTACCCTCAAGTCTTAATTTTCCAGCTTCTTGAACCGCCTTTTCATCACCAAGTTGATGTAAATCATCATAAGACATTACTTCAGCTTTAATAAAGCCTTTTTGAAAATCTGTATGAATTATTCCAGCACATTCCGGAGCCTTCATGCCGTTTTTGAAAGTCCAAGCACGACACTCGTCAGTACCAGAAGTAAAGAATGTTTTTAAGCCAAGAAGGCTATACGTAGCTTTAATTAGCATATCTAGTCCTGAACTATTAAGGCCCAAATCATTCATAAACGCTATTCTTTCTTCATTATTTAATTCTGATAATTCACTTTCTAATTTGGCACACATAACAACAATTGATGCTCCTTCATTTTGAGCATACTCCTCAACCATCTTAGTATATTCATTTTCACCAATTATAGCATCTTCTTCATTTACATTAGCTATATAAATAACTTTCTTTTGAGTAATAAAATTAAAATTATTAATAATATTAAGTTCATCTTCATTTAAAGATATGTTTCTTATTGAAGTACCTTTTTCTAAGTTTTCTTTTATCTTACGTAAAGTATTAAGTTCTAAAATAGCTTCTTTATCTTTAGTAGTTTGAGCTTTTTTTTCAATTTTATTAATTCGATTATCAACAATTTCCAAATCAGCTAAAATCAATTCGGTATTTATTATTTCAATATCACGAATAGGATCTATTTTACCTTCAACGTGGGTTATTTCAGGATCTTCAAAGCATCTGACAACTTCAACGATTGCGTCTACTTCTCTGATATGAGAAAGGAATTTATTTCCTAATCCTTCACCATTTGAAGCACCTTTTACTAATCCAGCAATATCGGTAAATTCAAAAGTAGTAGGAACCAAATTTTTAGGACGATACAATTCATTTAAGAAATCTAATCTTTCATCAGGAACTGTAACCACTCCAACGTTTGGTTCGATAGTAGCAAACGGATAGTTTGCAGCTAGTATATTTTTCTTTGTTATGGCATTAAATAAAGTCGATTTACCAACGTTTGGTAAGCCAACTATTCCGGCTTTTAATGACATTACCGCACCTCATTTCCTTACATATTATATAAAAAAACAATTGAATATTCAATTGTTTTATATTGTTACAGCTCCACCAATACCCATTGGAATACCAATTAAGTACCAGCCGATAGCTATTGCTAGCAGAATCAAGCCAATACATACTCCATAAATTAGTTGATGGCGCAATGTACTAAATAGACTTATTGGTCGATCATCTTGGTTATATTTTTCTAAATAGGCAAGATATATTGTAAAGTAGGCAAGCAACGGCGTTAAACCAATGGTCATACATTCAGCAAAACGAGCAATTACTTGAGCAAATTCTGGTGTTAAGCCATTATTCATAAAAGCAGGAATTACTGTTGATGACAAGATAGCCCATCTTGCTGATGGTCCGGTTAAGAAAATTGTTGATATGGCAGTTATAATAAAAAGAACTATTATTAATAACAAGCCACTAATTTTACCCGTTCCAATAATGTTAGCTAAACTTGCAGTTAAAACTACTCCGATATTAGTTTTCTTAAAAACATTAACTAAAATTGAACCTAAGAAAATTAAAATTAATGTTCGACCTATTCCATCTAAAGAATGGTTTAAATCTTCACAAAAATCATTATTATTTTTTATTGTTTTAGCACCAATTCCATAGAATAATCCTAAAACAATAAAGAAGATAGTAACAATAAAGACGAAACCATTACTGAAGAAAGAATCATAGCTAAATAGTTTATCTATGTAGAAGTTTTGACTATAGTCTAATAAGTTTCCTGAAAATGGTAAACCAGGAATAATATTATAAATAAAGACTAGTAAGTATAAGGTTCCAGCACTTAGAGAAAATATCAAACCACGATATTCTCTTTTGCCTAGTCTTAGTTCTTTCTTTTCATCTTTATATTCATATTTTTCAATTTTTTGACTTGTTATCTTTTCACTTATAAAAGTAATAACAATACTACAAATAATTACTGAAATAAGCATTATGAAGATAAAAGCAAAAGTTCCTAAAGTATAACTAGAATCGATTGAATGGGCATTAGCTAATGTATAACGCATCATTTCGCTATCCATAGCAGTTAAGAAAACACTTAAGCCTGAGCCACAAGTTAAAGCGGCATAAACAGTAACGATTCCTAGCATAGGATTTCTTCTTCCGTATACATAAAGTAAAGCGGTAAGAGGAATCATTATTACATAGCCAAGGTCTCCAGCTAAACTTAAAAAGATGCTTATAAGAACTAACCCAAATGTTATTGTATTTTTTTTACAAAATTTAGTTAAGATTGTGAAGGTGGTTTTTAAAAAACCACTTTTTTCCATTATACCAATGCCAATCAGGATAACGATTAACATGCTTAATGGAGTAAATGATGTGAAGTTTGAAACAGTTGATGTATAAATGTATTTTATGCCACTAAGGCTCATCAACGATTCAACACTTTCCGAAGTAACAGTATATTCTTCGGTTGTTAAGTTTATTTTATTATATGTGGCCTCAAAGCCTATTAAATTTAGAAAACCACTAAGTAAGATTGTTGCTAATATTAAAATTAAAAACGTCATTACGGGATTTAAGGTCATCTTTTCTTTTAGTTTATTCATTATGATCACCTATAATCTTTTTGAGCTTTTTTTCAAATTCTAACCGATCCATCATTATTTCACGATTACAATTGAGGCATTTTATTTTTATATCAACTCCAACTCTGGTAATTTTCCATTCGTTTGTTTGACAGGCGTGAGGCTTTTTCATGACAACAATGTCATTTAGTTTATAATTATTCGCCATTATGAACCTCCAATTGTTGATATGGTATTTTGATATTATGTTTATCAAATTCATTTTTGATAATTCTTAAAGCATCTCTTTTGGTTTGCCATTGCGTTTCTCGGCCACATTTAAATTGAATCAAATATTTAACATCAGAAGAATCAAGAGCAGATATGCCAAGGTAGGCAGCACTTTTAGCTGTGACATTTTCAATCTTTTCAATTTCTGGCAAGATATAATTTTTGATTACTTTTTCAACATTTTCAACGGTTTCTTCGTAAGCAGCTGATAAGTTAAGTTGAACTAGTTGTGAACTTTGAGACAAGTTTATTATTTCATAAATATTACGATTAGCAAGCATTAAAATTTCACCATTAACATTTTTTATTTTAGTGCTTTTAAAGCCAAACTCAATTACTTCCCCGGTAAAGTCGCCATATTTTACAATATCACCAACAATAAAATAGTTTTCTAAAATTATACTTATACCACCTATAAAATCTTTAAAAGTATCTTGGAGTGCCAAACCTATTATGGTACCAGCAATTCCTACTCCGGCTAACATACCTTTAATATTTATATCATACAAGCTTAGTAATGCTAAGCAAGCAGTTATTACTATAATATATTTACTGATATTTTTAAATAGTTTTGTGATTGTTAAGCGCTTTTTTTGTTCATACTTGTTTTTACCTTTATTAATGACATCTTCTAAGATGACAACGATTGTTTGATAAATGAAATAAGATATTGCCAAAGTAAGAACGACACCATATACTTCCTTTTTGGTTATAATATTAAGAATAATTTTTATAATATCTTTCATTATTCACCTTCTATATTTATACCAAGTATCTCAACAATTCTGTCCAAATCAGAATCAGAATCGAAAGGAATTTCAATTTTACGATTTTTAATTTTTATTTTAGTGCCGATTCTTTCACGCATAATACTTTCATAAATACTATATTTAGCACTAAAAATATTATTCTGTTTTTTTATTTTATTTGTTTTAGGAACTTCTGCCATACTAGTTAATTTTTCAATATCTCTTACGCTTAATCCTTCTTCAATAATTTTTTCAGCTAAAGAATCAATAAGTTCTTCATCAGACAATTTACTCAAGACTCTAGCGTGGCCCATCGTAATTTTACCATCACTAACATAAGATTTAGTTTTCTCTGGTAATTTTAAAAGACCTAAAATATTAGTTATATAACTCCTACTTTTGCCAAACTTCTTAGAAGCTTCTTCTTGCGTTAAATTATTCTTTTTGATTATTTTTTCAAAAGCTTCTGCTTCTTCTAATGGATTTAAATTTTCTCTTTGAATATTTTCAATAAGAGCTATTTCCATCATTTCATCGTCATCAAAGTCTCTAATAATGGATGGAATTGTTTCTTTACCAGCCATTTTTGAGGCACGAACACGCCTTTCGCCAGCTATTAATTCGTAGCCTTTGATGCTTTTTTTAACAATAATTGGTTGAATTATGCCATGTTCTCTAACACTTTCAGCAAATTCTTCAAGTGATTTTTCATCAAAATGTTCACGTGGTTGATAAGGATTGCTTCTTATTTCAGTTAAAGGAAGTTCAACAATATCACTTGCTTTGGTTTCCTTAACAATTTCATTTTCAAAATTTTCAAAATCGATTCTTTCATTTGAAAATAATTGTTCCAATCCTTTACCTAAAGCTTTTCTCTTAGTTTCCATTTCTACTGATCACTTCCTTTGCTAAGTTTTGATATGCTAAGGTTGCCCTACTAGTAGGATCATAGTCACTAATAGGTTTGCCATGACTTGGTGCTTCTACTAATCTTACTAAGCGTGGAATAATTGTGTTGAAGACTTTATTTTTAAAGTATTTTCTTACTTCTTCAATTACTTCTAATCCAATATTAGTTCGACCATCTAACATAGTTAATAAAACGCCTTCAATTCGAAGATCAGGATTTAAATTAGATTGAACCATTATTATGGAATTTAATAGCTGAGTTATTCCTTCAAGGGCAAAGAATTCGCACTGAACAGGAATTATTACCGAATTACTAGCTACTAAAGCATTCATCGTTGAAATACCCAATGATGGTTGACAATCTATTATTATGTATTCAAATTTATCTTGAATCGGTTCAAGAGCTTGACGTAGTTGTTCATTTTGTCTAAAATTTGAATCTTCTAGCATGTTTTTAACAAATTCAACATCTACACCGGCTAAATTAATAGTTGATGGTATTAAAGATAAGTTTTTGAATTTGGTTTTAATAATTGCCTCTTCGATTGCGCACTCACCAATTAATACGCTATAGATATCATTTTTGAAATCTCCATTATTATAGCCCAATCCTGTGGAAGCATTGCCTTGAGGATCTAAATCTATTAATAATGTTTTTTTATGTTCTTTTCCTAATGCTGCTGCTAAATTTATACTTGTTGTGGTTTTTCCAACACCACCTTTTTGGTTAACAAGTGAAATTACTTTTGCCATATGTGTACCACCTTTTCATGATATATTCACTTAGTTAATTTTATCATATATAATGTCAAATGTCACAAAATTTAAAAAAATAAAAAATAAAATAGGAACTATCCACGATAGTTCCTATGTAATTATTCTTCAGTTTTTAGAGCTTCTTCTAGTTCTTCTCTACTCATTTTTGAGTATCCTTTAATTCCTTTTTCTTTAGCTTGTTCTTTTAATTTTAAAAGAGTTGGTTCGTTTTCACTTACGTTCTCTTTAGCGCCATTAATGTCGCCAGTTTCTACTAAAGCAGCAATTTGTTCTTTAGTCAATGTTTCATATTTCATTAAAGCATCAGCTATTAATAGGACTAAAGTTTCATGTTTAGATAAAAGCTTTTTCGCATTTTTATAGCATTCTTCAAGTATTTTGCTAACTTCTTTATCAATTTCTAAAGCAACTTGGTCGGAGAAATCTCTTGATTTAGCATAGTCTCTTCCTAAGAAAACGCCTTCGCTCTTCTCTTCTAATTGTATTGGTCCAAGATCACTCATACCATATTCAGTAACCATTGATCTAGCAATTCTAGTTGCTTTTTTGAAGTCATCAGATGCACCAGTAGTTATTTCGCCAAGGAAAGTTTCTTCACTAGCACGGCCACCTAATAAGCCTGTTATTTGAGAAATTAGTTCGTCTTTGGTCATTATACCCATTTTTTCTTCTTTTGGAAGCATCATTGTATAGCCACCAGCCATACCTCTTGGGATAATAGTTATTTTATGAACTTCTTGAGCATCAGTTAATTTTAAACCGATAACAGCGTGTCCAGCTTCATGGATAGCTACTAAACGTTTTTCTTTTTCAGTTATTCTTCGACTTGTTTTAGCTGGGCCTAATATTACACGATCAGTTGCTTCATCAATTTCATCCATAGTTATTTTGTCTTTTTCTCTTCTAACAGCAAGCAAAGCAGCTTCGTTAAGTAAATTTTCTAGATCAGCGCCACTAAAGCCTGGTGTTCTTTGACTAACATTTGATAAGTTTACTTCGTCAGCAAAAATTTTATTTTTAGCATGAACTTCAAGAATTTCTTCACGTTCTTTAGCATCAGGTAAACTTACAGTAACTTGTCTATCGAAACGACCTGGTCTTAATAAGGCTGGGTCCAAAACGTCTGGTCTATTAGTTGCGGCAATAATAATTATACCTTCATTTGCACCAAAACCATCCATTTCAGTTAATAATTGGTTAAGGGTTTGTTCACGTTCATCATGACCACCGCCTAAACCAGTTCCTCTTTGACGGCCAACAGCATCAATTTCATCAATAAAGATTAAACACGGAGCACTTTGTTTAGCTTGTTTAAACATATCTCTAACACGTGATGCACCGACACCAACGAATAATTCAACGAAGTCAGAACCACTTATGTAGTAGAAAGGAACATTTGCTTCACCAGCAACGGCTTTCGCTAATAAAGTTTTACCTGTTCCTGGAGGACCAACTAATAAAACTCCTTTTGGAATTCTAGCTCCAAGTTTTTGGAACTTTTTAGGATTTTTTAAGAAGTCAATTAATTCTTTTACTTCTTCCTTTTCTTCTTTTAAACCGGCTACATCAGTAAATCTAACTTGACCGCCATCTTCACTTAATTTTGCACGGCTACGTCCAAAGTCCATTGATTTATTGTTACCAGCTGCTAATTTAGTAAACATTACATATGCTACAACAACAAGAACAACAAGTGGTAGGACATTTAAGATGACATATAAAACATCATTTGATCCAGGATCTTTGTTTGTTTCATATTTTTTTAAGTCATTTTCTTCTGCATAATCAGTTATTTTACTTATTTCTTCAGAAATAACTTTAGCTTTAAATGACTCATTATCTTTGTATGACTCTAACTTACCTTCAATATAGTAAACATTATCACTACTTTTAGGAGTTATTGTCATTTCAGTTATTTCTTCTGCATCTATTTTTTCTAGCAATTCCCCAGTGGTTAATGTATGTTCAACATGTTTGCCACCTTCTAATGCAAATAAGGCACAAATTATTACAAAAGTCAATATTAAGTACGGAATCATAGCTGTAGAAGCTTTTTGCTTTTTCTTCATTTATTTCTCTCCTTTTCGTTTTTTTACATAAATTTAATTATACCATAGTATTATATCATAAAATTCATTATTTGCTTTATCAAATTGCGATTTTTTTAAACCTGGTAACCAAATAATATTATCATTACTATCAACAACAATCGGTTGCAGATTACGTTCTTCTTCATTTAACTTCAAATCAATAAAAATATCTTTTATTTTCTTAGAATTTTTCATGTTTTTAATAACCATTCGATCACCCTCTTTGCGATTTCTCACAAATAATGGCAACTTAATCTCACTACTATTAAGACGAATACAATTATTACTTGTAGAATCGCTTTCTTCTTTAATTTCAATTACTTTGCCATTAGGTAATAAAGTAGTATTACTAATAATTATGTGGTATTTAATATCCTTTTTAGTTTTACGAGTTATTTTTAAAGAATTGTAACTTTTAATAATTCGAAGGTTGTCTGGCAAATTCAACTCAATATTAGGTTTAGGATTATTAATTAAATCAAGAATTAAATACATATGCTTATCACTAACTAAATATAAATTTTTTTCATAATTATCATCAAGAACTCTTTCGATTATTTTGGTTTGAAGTAAAGGATCTAACTTAGTATAATTTTTAAGATCAAGTACTTTGTTTTTATATCTTTTTTGAAGTTCTTTAGTAACTTCACAATCAACATAATTATAGTATTTATATAATTCATTACTAAATTTCAAATATTTCAAATGAATATGTTCATTTTCTTTTTTTAAAAAAGGTAAAATAGTTTGACGATAACGATTGCGAGTATGCTCTTTAGTATAGTTTGTTTGATCTAAAACATAACTTATTTTATGTTCTTCATTATAATCTAAGATTTCTTGTTTAGTCATGTAAATCAAAGGCTTAACAATGAAATAATCATTTTTGGCGTTTATAACTTGAAAGCCACTATATCCTTTAATGTTAGAGCCTCTAGAAATACGCATTAAAATGGTTTCAATTAAATCATCACCATGGTGTGCTGTAAATAAATATTTAGCGTTGTTTTCTTTGACAATTTTTTCGAAAAAGGCATATCTTAATTCTCGTAATTCAGCTTCATTATAATCAATTTCATTACTTTTTTTAGCAAATTTTGTAGTATAAACTTTAAGATTGCTTGTTTCACAATATTCTTTAACAAATTCCAATTCTGCAGCGCTTTCTGGCCGAATATTATGATTTATGTGTGCACATATTATATTTATTTTGAAAGGAAGTTTTTTTAAAATATCAACTAGACACATCGAATCTGGTCCACCAGATAAACCAACAACTATAGTATCATTTTCTTTTAATAAACTTTTTAAATAAGCAACAGTTTCATTCATCTAATCGCCTCTTTTTTGTGTATTTTATCTTATTATTCAATTAATAGCAATTATAATTTTAAAATAGATTCAATAATTGGCGCGATATCACCATCTAATACTTTAGATGCTTCTGATGTTTCATAATTGCTTCGATTATCTTTGACCATAGTATATGGTTCTAAGACATAACTCCTAATTTGACTACCAAAATCGATACCAGAATTGATTCCTTTTAAGTTGCTTATTTCACGTTCTTTTTTTTCCAATTCTAATTGATATAGTTTACTTTTTAGGACTTTCATAGCTTGTTCTTTATTTTGTAATTGACTTCGTTCATTTTGACAAGTTACAACTATTTTACTTGGATAGTGTGTTATTCTTACGGCTGATGGAGTTGTATTAACACCTTGTCCACCATGGCCACTGGCACAGAATGTATCAATTCTTATATCTTCATCTTTGATATCGACATTAATACTTTGATCAATTTCGGGAATTACTAAAACAGAAGCAAAAGATGTATGACGACGCTTATTAGAATCGAATGGAGAAATTCTTACAAGACGATGAACGCCTTTTTCACATTTCAAATAACCATACGCATATTCTCCTTCAATATGAAGAGTTACGGATTTAATTCCAGCTTCTTCACCTGGTTGTTCTTCCATCACTTGATATTTAAAATTTACTTTATCACAAAAACGTTGATACATTCTTAATAACATACTCGCCCAATCACAGCTTTCTGTTCCACCAGCTCCCGGATGAATTTCTAGATAGCAGTCACTATTATCATATTCATTATTAAACAAAGTATTTATTTCTAACTCGTTAACATCTTTCTCAACATCTAGCAAATCATCAAATACTTCTGTCGATAATTCATCGTTATATTCCAAAGATAACAATTCCAACATTTCCTCATGTGAATTTATTTTTTCAAGTAAACTGTCATATAAACTAACTTCTTTTTTTAGTAATGACATTTCTTTGTTAAGTTTATTAGCCTTTGGTAAATCATTCCAAAAGTTGGGTTCATTCATTTCTTCAGCAATAGCATTTAACCTATTTTTTTTGGTAGCAATGTCAAAGTGACCTCCCAATATCATTTAATTTATTTTTTAATTCTTCAATTTTATTACTTAAAATTTTAATTTCCAATTTAATCACCTATTTTATTATATCATAGTTTATTATTACTCAATATCTTGTTTCCCTATAAAACGGCAAAAAAGAGAAATAACATTGTTACTTCTCATATATAACTAAATATTATTATGGATAAAATATCATAAATTATAAGTACCAAAGCTTTTCGCCATTTTTTTTAACAGTTTTGATAATGCCGCCACCCAAACAAATATCATCTTTATAAAATACACATGCTTGACCAGGTGTGACAGACTTTACTCCTTGTGGATATAAAACTTCTACCTCGTTGTTATCTAACCATTTTAAGGTTACAGCAACGTCTTTTTGACGATATCTAAATTTAGCTGTACATTCTGTTATTTTTTCTTCATAAGTCCAATTTACTTGGTCAACAAGGCATGAGTCAGTTATTAAGTATTCATTATCATCACCGGTTGCTATATAAAGAATGTTTTTATTTAAATCTTTACCAACAACAAACATACGATCTTTGGTGCCACCAATATCTAAACCTCTTCTTTGACCTATCGTATAGTGCATTAAGCCAATATGCTCACCTATTTTTTCATTGGTACGGATATCAACGATATCACCTGGTTTATTTGGTAAATAATTTTTTAAAAAGTTAGAAAAATTCCTTTCACCAATAAAGCAAATGCCGGTTGAATCTTTTTTATTAGCAGTGACAAGGCCATATTCTTCAGCAATTTTACGAACATCTGGTTTTTTCATATCGCCAACAGGGAATAGTACTTTTTCTAATTGTTTTTTAGAAACTTGAGATAAAAAGTAAGATTGATCTTTATTATCGTCAATAGCTCTTAACAAGTGACCATCTTTGATACGGCAATAATGGCCGGTGGCAATATAATCAGCACCTAGTTTTTCAGCCTCTGTAGCAAATTGATCAAATTTAATGTACTTATTACACATAATATCTGGATTAGGAGTACGACCTTTTTTTAGTTCATCTAGAAAATATGTAAAAACATAATCCCAATATTCTTTAATAAAATCCTTACGATGGAGAGGTATTCCCAATTTATCGCAAACTTTCTTAGCATCATTATAATCTACTTCTTGAGGGCAAATACCTTCTTGAGTAGTTGGTGCTCCTTCTAGTTCGCCGTCAGCAAAAGAATCCCAATTACGCATAAATAAACCAATAACTTCATATCCTTGTTTTTGAAGAAGAATCGCTGCTACTGATGAATCAACGCCACCACTCATTCCTACTACTACTTTTTTACCCATGGGAACACCCTCTTTCTTTTAGTTATTTTACAACTTTTTAGTACTATTTTTCAATACCAATGTATGCTATTTACTTTGAATTAGCATATTTATCTTACATTAGACAAAGGACATATCATACATAGTTTTCAAACTTTGAGCAAATAATTTTTTTACAAAAGATTTATAAATTAAACAATTCTTATTAATATAATTAAAACTTGAGGATAAACAAAGTTAGAAAGAAAAATTGGTTAAACTAAAGAGCGTTAACCAATTAATTTTATTCATTCATTTTGATAACAAATTTAATAGGACAGTCTAAACCTTTTTCAAAATTTTCTAATGACTGTTGAACATCTTCCATCTCAATTAATTTTGCATATGGTTCCAAATTTAATTTTCCTTCATGCATAAGGTTAATAACTTCTTCAAATTCTTCCGTTTTAAAGAATAAACTACCAGATAGATGGAATTCACTATTTACAAAGTTAAAGACATTTATTTCTGGAGCATCACCATAAGCAATCATGACCATATGACCACCTTTTTTCAAATGATTCAAACCAGTTGTACTAGCTATTTTATTACCAGAACATTCTATTACGGCATCAAAGCCAGTAGGAGCTACTTCACTAAGCTTTTCGTTTAAGGTTTCATCTTTGCCATTAAAGGCTTCTTTGACAAAACCTGATTTTTTTACCAATTCTATTCTTTCTGAATTTGTTTCAGTAATATAAACATTTTCAATTCCTAAAGCATGAGCGCAAGCGGCAGCGAACATACCAATTGGACCACATCCGGTAATCAATATGGTACTATGTTCATTTACTTGAGCTAATTTTAAGCCATGCATAGAAATAGATGCTGGTTCTACCATTGCGCCGGAAACATAACTAACATTGTCTGGTAAAAATCTTACCATATCTTCTCTTACAGCAACGTATTGACCATAACCACCGTCTGTTCCTATTCCAGGTCCGCCTTCAAGAACATGATCACAAATATTTTCACGGTTTGTTCCACAGAATTCACATGTGTCTTTTAAGCATGAATCTATTTCCATAGCAACTACTCTATCACCTTTTTTAAAAGTTGTGCTGCTACCAGCATCGTATATCTTACCAGCAAATTCGTGCCCGATAACAAAATTAGTTCCAGCATTGTATCCAGTTTGCCAAATCATGTGAATATCTGACCCGCAAATACCAGTATTTTTAACTTTTATAACTACTTTATTTCCAGTTGGTTTTGGAATTTCTTTCTCTATTATTGTAAATTTTTTTTGCTCTACAAGTGTTAAAGCTTTCATAATTTATCCCTCCAATTATATTTTTATTATACCAAATTGCTTTAAAGATAGCCAAGGTTAGTTTTGTCGGTTAACATTTTTTGTAAAGAAATAAATATTTCAGAAGAGATATCACTATACGATAAATCTTGGTAAGGTTCTATTTGATTGTTTTAAAAATGTTAGATAGTAAGTAAGATGGACAACTATGATATTACCTTTTAACCTGCCAAAAGTCTGTTTCATACTAAAATAACTTGTTTAGTCATCAAAAAAAGCAACGTTATGTTGCTTTTTACAAAAGTTGTTTTTTACCTATCTTTCTACCAATCTTAAATAGAAACAATATAATATATGCAATAACTTTATGTAAGCCTTTTACTTTTGACATTGAATAGTATAATATGAATATTAAATTGAAAAGGAAATTTATTGAGGACAAAACATTCTATTCTATAAGTAACTTAGTAATTAGAACTGGTTTTGGATAATCAAATAACATAAATGGGTTTTATCAAAAAAGATATCATTTATTTTACTTATTTATCTCACCTATAATAATTAATAATTTGCTAAAAATAGTAATCTAATAAACAATGATTGCATCTTATTTACGTATTCCTTTGGGAGCATCAATGGCCAAAGATGGTAAATCTTCTTCCATACTTGGTATTAATTTAGAATAATAAGCTGATTCATCTAGTTTTTTCTTTTCTTCTTGATAACGATTTTCAAATTTATCACATAGCGGCTTAGTATTTGTGTACTCAATTTCAGGATCATTTTCATCATAAATAAAATCAGCATCCAAAATAACTAAATCACCTTCTTGTAGAGTATTTGTTCCTCTTTTAGAACCAAGACTTAATATTTCTTCTGATGGATTTATATGATTACGCCAATGAATAATATTTTCTTTTTTTAAGCGACCAGTATTCATTGATTTTACATCAGTCCATACAAGACCTAAATCACGTAAATTTTTATACAACTGATACATTTCTTCCGTACTAGCTTTTGTACTCGTATCAACGCGTTCGGTGACTTCAACAAAACAAGATTCGCCATTAAAATTAAATTCTTTACGTAACAGTGGAGCAATTATGTAAGGATTGTTAGGAAAAGTTTTGGTAAATCGATTTCCCAATTTAACAACTTTATCACCAATTAATAAAATTCGCGAAAAGCCACCTCCATTATAGGTAATATCAGAAAATTTTACATTTTCATTTTTAATAACATCTCTTACAATTAATTTAATGATTTCTTTTAAAGTAGGATCTGTTATTTTGACAAGATGTTCAGTTTCACAAAAGATAGAATTTATGGCTTTTTCTTCATGTTTATCGATATACTCATTTACTTGAAAAACTAAATCAGGTCTTTCTTCAACAAAATTTTTTAAAGCATACAAATTAGAAGCGTTTTCAATAGCAAAAGATAAATTATCATATATTATTTTTTTATTGTCAGCTTTATATTCAACCAACATATAAGGAATAACACATTTGTTTTTAATTAGTAATCGCAAAAAGTTTGCTTGATTATCAGCATTCAAAGTATTTAAAATATTTAAGTTAAAGTCTCCATCTAAATTCATTTCAGATAAGGTTTCTAAAATTGAACCAGACATAAATTCATTATATTCATTTTCAAATATAGAATTCCAAATGTTGTTAAAAATAATCTTTATTACTTTTTGAGAAGTACATTTTTTTAAACCTTCATTAAATTTTTCTTTAAATTGAGGATATTCCATCAAAAAATCCATCTTTATAAAAAAGATATCCAAACTATAACTATCAAGATTAGGTAAAATTTCATCAAAATGACTAGTTATTATTTTAGCATTTTTATTTTTAAATAACGAGCTATTCAACTTCTTAATAATAAAATTCATCAGTTTCGTAGAATCAACATTAGCATCTTCGATGTTACCAAATTCACAATTAATTTTTTGGGTAGCAGCAGCTTTTTTTGCCAATCTACGTAATTTTTTTACTAACATACACACCATCCCTTATTTGCTGGTATTATAACATATTATAAAAAAAGGAAAAAATTAAGTCTTTCGTATGAGAAATAAACGTTAATTTTATTCGTTAAAATTTATGCTAAGAGATATTTTTTATAAAAATTTTTATTTTAAAAATTGTAAAATACTAAGCCTTTGATTATATTTTTTTCAAAACACATAAACTTTTAATAGGTAGATTTTATAGCATTTTCAGTTTGCCGAATTCATACTTTTAATTTTACCAATACATCTTGAATTAAGAAATCTGAAAAAAAATACTTTATTTAATTTTTTTTATGTTGGTATACATTCTGGGATGATAGCCTTTTGGGGCATAAAATTTAAGAGCCTTTTCATTGTAAGCAAATACATCTACCAAAACATATTCACAACCAATACTTTTAAAATATTCTTCGATTTTGTCAATCAATAATTGACCTATCCCTTGACTTCTAATTTGTTTAGTAACTATTAATTCGGTTATTTCACCTCTTTTGGGACATTTATAATCTAAGTAATCATCATATGACGTAACACATCCCATAATTAATCCTAGTACTTTATTATTCTTGATTGCTAGATAGCATTTACCATTGTTGCTATTCACTTCGTTTAAATCTAAAAGAGCCATTTTTTCTCTATATTCTGGATGAACTTGATCCAAGTGGTCTTTGTCGATCAAAACGATGTATTCCTCAAGTTCTACCAATAAGTCTCTAATATCTTCTAAATATTTATCTTCATATTCAACTATTTTCATTATTTGACCTCGTTATTAAATATAAATATATTTTCTATGCCGTCATTTCTAGTAACGTAATGTCCTTTAGTATACACAGAAATAACATTATTCCAAAAGGAATATGCTATAGGATTATTTTCCATAGGTTGAACTTCCAGGTGCCAGGATATAATTCAAAAGCTTTAATAGCAGCTTCTTTTCCAAGATGTTTTCTTCGATAAGGTGGCAATATTAAAAATTCAGCAATAGTTTTGCCTTGGGAATTAAATTTGTTATTTTCATTAATTAGGACAAATCCAGCTAACTTACCATTATATTTTATAAAATATTTATCTCGTGTTTCATCTAAAAAGTAATCTTCAAAGTATTTGTATTCGAATATTCCCTGATTGTTTATTATATTATATATGTAATAACTTCCATCATATAAGGCTAATTGTAACAACCTATACAAGATATCTTTTTCTTCAAGCTTTACTTTGATAATTCAAGTTCCATAAAAATTCACTTCCTTGACGTAATTATCTCATAGTTTAGTGTGAATAACTATAGGTGTGATTTGTTTTTTTGGCAACTCGCAAGAAACGGATTGTTTTACTTTTAATTCAGATATTTAACATTTAATTTAGATATTTAAGGAATTTATTTTACATACAAAAAGAAGGTTATTCCCAGTATCACACTATAGGTAATAACCTTTTTATTCTATTATTTTTCAGGGTCATTTATGAAAACACTTTGTAATCCACGAATGAATAATCAAATTAGCGTTTCTTTTTATTTTCTACCAATTCATCAACAATACCATATCGTATATATTTCATTTTTTCATAATCATTTCTACCAAGATGTCTATATATGCGGCGTGGCATTTCTACAGTTTTATCAAAACCTTTTGAATCAACAAGCATTATTCCAACCTTATCTTCTTTGGCAATTGCAACATTTTTATCGGTTATTTGATCAGCGCAAACTAAAGCAACTCTTTCTAATTTAGGTATTTTAGAATCCATATCAGTTTTTTCATAACCTTGTTCTAAAATTAATATTTCATTATAAAATTTGGTTTCGTATAACAATTCATCAGTCATTACTAATTGTTCTACTCTTGTAGTTGCTTCACTAGTATAGTTAAATGGTTGATACAATGTAAAAGAATCATCAGGAAAAATATGAACTATTTGTTCTGGATTTAAAGGCTCAGTATCATAAACAAAAGTATTTGAGTTACTTAAGTTGCCAAAAACACATACACAACCATTGCCAATCAAGGAAAAAGAGTGCCCAACAGGTAATTTATCACGTTCATGTACTCCCGTCTTAACAAGAACACAAAATTGTTTACCTTTTAGGTTATAAACATCAACGCCATATTTACGTGATAATTCATCATCTCTATACTTCATCAATTCTTCTTTAACCATAGCATTATCTTTCAAAGCCTGTCTAACTATCTTTCTAGCAAAAGACATATCTTCATAAAACAACTCTATCATATTATAATTTTTTAAAGTGTTGTGTAGTTCCAATTTTTCCTGTTCTGACAACATATCTATATTATCTATTTGCTGATAAATATAAAGTCTATCTTCAGGAATACTTATATTACCAGCATAATAGAAGTCTAATAATTCTCTTAAATCATACATAATATTGTAATAATTTTCTTCAAAATGATAATCTATTATATAGTCAGACTTTTTTTCATTTACTAATTGTTTTACCAAGTCGATGGCTTTATTAAATTCTTGCTTAGCTAATAATTCATTAAATTCTTCGTATTCACTATAAAAAACACAAAGTTTTTTACGCAATTTTATAAAAGAATCATAGTATTCTTCAGAACTAGCGTCTAACTTAGACAACTCGAAAATTAAATTGATAATACTTTTATAAGGTTCTTTATAATCATTACTTAGTATGAACTCCTCTTCCTTAATTTTGGCATATTTGTTTAAAACAGATGGATCCCCGCAGTGATAAGCATCATTAATTAAAATTCTATATTCATAGACGTTAAAAACATTCCATAAATGTTCTGCTACCCGCTTATCAAGCAAATCAGATGATAAGTAAAAAGGTGAAACATCGTAACTGGTTGCTGATGGATTGTTATTTCTTTGAGCCATCTCTCTAAGTGTTAGATTTTTTCCTTCGCTAACAAGTCCCCTAATTTGTATACCATGTGATAATAAATCTATATTGAATTTTTTAAGTATTTTTGCCCCAACTTTACTTGTTGATTTCTTAAATAGTTCATAAATAATGTCGCTTGGATAATCAAATTCATCTATAAACTTTAATTGGTAATCTTTACTAAAATAGCTAACTAATTCTCCTATAAAACCAACATCTTTATTTAGTTCTTTGCATCTATTGATAATTAAGTCACAAGTTTTATTATTTAAATTTGAAAGCGATGCATAGTAATAAGAAATATCAGTACTTAAAAACAAGTCTAAAAAGCTTTTATTATAAAATAGTTCATCAGCATACTTAGACCAAGCTAAAATATATGATATTCTATTTTCAATATGACTGTATTGTTTTAAATAACTAACTCCTTCGTCATCAAATACTTGAACAATTTCACCATTGAAGTCATATTTTATAAAATCAAGAAAATCACCTTTATTTAAATTAATGATTTCTTTTTTCTGTTCACTTTCCATCATATCATCCCTTTAAAAAAAGTATATCATAGGTTTTAGCTATAATTATTAACAATAAATGTTTTTATTACTTAATTTACACTAAGTGAATTTTTAGAACTTACTAAGCAAGTTTATATTAAACTATTTAACAATATACTTTAACGCCTTTAATTTATTATATATTTTGATATTGTGTAATAAGTTATAAAATTCAAAGCAACTTATTATTTTATTGCAATTTTCTATTATTTTATACTGTTTTTCATAGTATTTTGATTCATTTTACTTTATATCACCTTATATGCATATTGTAGTATATAGATCGATTAAGTAAGCCTTAACTATAATTTCATTAGTCCAAATATTACTTTGTACTCTTCTTCATTTAAGTTACTTTTTAATACTGTAGTTCTACTAAAATTTGCTTCATTTACATCAATTATTTTTGCATCTTTAAGAGCAGAAAAAACTAAATAAAATTTTCTTTTATCTTCAACATTTAAAAAACCAAATCTTGGATCATTGTACAACTCATAATTATTTATCATTTTTGTACGTTCTCCTGATAGTAAAGAAAACAATATTTTAGGTCCCAAAGATAATTCTAGATTCTTATATCTATCTAATACCTCTAAAATCACATTAACCAATTCTATTAATTTATGACCACATATAAATACACTGTTAATATCTATTTTTTCATCACAAAATCTAATTTTTAACTCTTCTTTATCTTGCGTATAATTACGAGGTATCATAATTGTATTACATCCTGTTCCATCGGCTTTATAATTTGTACATCCTAATATTCTTTGGTCTGGATTATTTTTACTTCTTTTAACTACTAAGTAGCCATCTTTACAGTTAGGGCATTTGGAGATTGACATTTTACCACCTAATAGGTCATTAGTTACAAACCCACATATTTCTGGATCATTTGAACAAACCCATAGTTTTTTAGCTACAAAAAAATGCCTATTTATTCTTTTTTGTAAAGGATAACCACAACATGGACATTTAATCATATTATTTAACTTTTCTTCAGGATTAAGTTCTTCTCCATCTAAAATAACTGTTTTAAATTTATCTTTTATTTCTAAAATAAATTTAGATGGTCTATGTACAGGGGTTATTATAAATACTCTATTCTTGGTTCTTGTTAAAGCAACATAAAATAGCCTTCTTTCTTCGGCATATTCAATATTTTCATTGTCCTTTATTACTAATTTCATTATTGGGTCATCTACTATCTTAGATGGAAATCCTAAAATTGCATCTTTTCCATTAATAATAATTACATTGTCATAGCCGAGTCCTTTAGAAGAATGAGCTGTTAAATAGGTTATTTTTAATTCAGGATATTTTATTGATTTAATAATTCCATTATTAAAAGTAAAATATTTGTGCTGATTACCTAATTGAATTCCTTCAAATCCATATCTCCCTATTAAAAGTACACTTCCTTTTTTTCCATTCGTCTTAACAATCATATCTAAAGATTTTTCAATAGCTTGGCACATTCTATCAATAGGTCTATCCGTATCGCCTCTGTCATATTTATCATTGTAAGACATCAATAATACCGGCTCACTAATTGATTTATTAGATTTCAATTCTTTTTTGATTTGTTTATCATTGGCCATTACAAACCCACCAGCAATATCTATTAATTCTTGTGAGTTTCTATATGTCTTAGTTATTTTTAAAATGTTCGCATAGCCCATTATTTTTTCAAATTTAGTAAATAATTCTACTTTAGCCCCACTAAATCTAAATATTGACTGCCAATCATCACCAACAGCAATTATCTTTGCATTTGAGCATTTAGACAATTTTTCACATAAGTCAAATCTTTGAAGCGAAATATCTTGATATTCATCCACAAAAATATAATCGTAAGGAAGCTTTTCGTCATTTCTTATTTTATTTTCAAGAATATTTGAAGCATTGTTAATCATATCTTCAAAATCAATACTATTAGTTCTCTTTAATTCTGTCATATATGCTAAATAGCACTGATAACAAATATTTATAAACAGCTTTGTTCTTTCGTCTTTTAACGATATTTTCCATTCATCAAATTTAGATGGTGTAAAATTATTGGTTTTAAATCTAGAAATAAATACACAAACCAACTGAATAAATTTATAAAAATATTTATCTTCAATATTTTGAATAATCACTTTATAAACTTCTTGATTATTTTTAAATTCGAAAGAAATCCCCGCCTTTTGAAGTTCTTCTTTTAAATGTGTAATTGTATCTCTTCCGTCTTTATATTTTGAAAAAGTATATATTAGTTTTGTTCCATGTTGTTTATGAAGCAATATTTTATCGTTAACATGTTTTTTATATATTTCGAGCTCTTCGTCACTAAATCTAGGATTTTTTCCATCCTCAGATATACCAAAATGTTCTAAATATATTTCTTTATCAAATTGTTTAATTAAAAAATCTGGGCGATATGGTTTAATACTGTCTTTGAATCCATATTTATATATTGGCTCATAATCATAATCAATTCCATTGATAAATAAAAAATTTGCTATTCTGCACTCTTCTACACTTCTTACTTTTTCTTCTTTGATAGTCCTTTTATTATTTTCTTGTTGCTTTTTCAAATTTTCTATTGTTCTTTCTATATCATATTTCATCGTGGAACAATCATTTTTATTTAATTCCTTAATTAATAAAGATAGATCATTTTCTCCTGGAGGAACTTGTAAATAGCTAGCAAAGAACAATAATATTTTTTTAATAAATTCTTCATCATTTGCATTTTCAAGTAAATATTTTTTTATTGAATTAAACATAACATCTCCTGTTGCTACGTTATGCTTTTCCTCTTCAGTGCTTTTAATTATTGTATTTGCTATTGAATGAAATGTAGAAATAACTACAGGTAGTCCTAGTTTTTTACATCTGTCTCGTAATTCTTTTGTAGCTTTTCTTGTATAAGATACAATAAGTATCTTACTGGGAGCAACATGTTTTTTATCTATTAAATATTTTACTTTTGCTTCGATAGTAGTAGTTTTGCCAGCTCCAGCTCCCGCAATAACTAAAGTATAATCTTCATCAGATAGTACAACTTTTCTTTGATCTTCATCTAATTGGATATTTGGATCATCTTTTAATAAAATTTCATCTAAATATTTTTTATCCAAATGCATATGATTATAAACAAATTTATTGTTATGATTATCAATTAATATTTTTGTATTAGTATAAAATTCCATTAATGATTTTAATTTATGAAAGTCTGTTTTAGTATTTTTACACCAAGATTTCAAAACGAGTTCATTATCCATCATTGATAATTTTTCATATATTTCTTTATTGGCATCATAAAGAGAAATATAGTCTTTTCTTGATATATAATTATCACCTAATAATAAACAGATATTATTCTTGTATTCTTCTAATACTTTATATTCGATTGCTTCATTTATATTTTTATAAAAAAAGAACATAGCCAACACCTATATTCAATTCTAACATAAAAAATACGAAAAATTAATTTGAAAATCAATTTTATTTTTTGGACGTTAATATTTTTAGATTTTTATCTTTATATTTAAATAGTTTAGTATTTGTTTTAAGTTTTTGCTTTACTTTTATATTTTTTAAAATTTACACTTTATTACTAGAACATTAAAAAAATTATTTTAAAATCGCATAATCTTCTTTAATTAAAATGGTTTATTGCATTATTAAACTATTAAAAATGTATATACGTTTTCATCAACTTTTATATTTTACATACTTGAAACTATCATATTACTACCGTGTATATATTCAAATTTATAGTTATTTGTTCAATTTTTAAATTAGTAGTATTTAAATTTATCGGTGTCATTCCAATCAAATTTTCAGCATCATCTTTTTCTATTTTAAACGTTTTCTGATAACTTTCTGTTCCTATATTTTTAAAATATTTACTTAAATTATCTATTATTTCCTGCTGCTTTTGATACTTTTCTAAACCTCTGGCATTCCTTAATTCAATTAGATAATTACTACTTGGAGCAATTTTTATAAATATTCCATCCTTCTTTAATACTCTTTTAACTTCTGATTCACTGTAAGGGGATAAAAAGTCTATAATGACATCTATACTATTAGGAGCAATTGGAATATTATTAACATCTCCAGTAAAATAAAATCTATTTGATGTATTATAATCGCCGGCTAAGTTAATTGCATCTTTAGAATAATCAAATCCGAAGTATCTATAACTTTTTTTAAGTTTACTTAAAATATTTATTGAATGAGTACCTTCACTGCATCCTAAATCCAAAATTCTAATATTAGCTTGTTCTAAGTTATTGATGTGTTTAGCAATTAATTCATATACATCCTTATAATATCCTTTTTCGATAAATTTTCGCCTACAAGAGAATAACTTTTCATTATAAATTTTACTTTCTTTAATTTTAGCAGAGATTATAAAATTAATCGTGCCCTTCTTCGTAATGTCAAAAGTATGTTTATTAATACATTTTACCGATTTACCTTCTAGATGCATTTTTTCTTTACAATATGGGCAGATAAAATCCATATAAAAATTGGTAATAAAATTTAAGCCTACGTTTTTCTTACTTTGCATGATTCACTCCTTAGATTGGATTATATCAAAAATATATAGAACTGACAGTTAACCTTAATTCGTAAGTATTTATATGGTGGTGCAAAAAAAAGTAATTTTTAAGTAATTAAAATTACACTAATGCGTTATTTTTTCATATCATAAAGAAAACCTTAAATTTTTTCTAAGAATTTTCTTTTAGCCAAAAAATATATTAATTTTAATATATATTTAGTTTATAGGGAATTTATAATGTTATTTACTACAACAATTTTTGTACTCTTTGCCGCTTCCATAAAGCGACCTATTAAAACAACCAAGTAATTTTTGCTTGAAAATTAGGCTTTCTTACTCATATATTTTAATAACTTAATCGCAAATTGTAAGAATGTGGTGTCTAATTTTCTAACAATGCAGTTTAAACTTATCTAATAACTTATCTAAAAAAATAGATTTAGCAATTATTTTTTTCATATATTATCTTTTGATTTGTTATTAAAATAAAAAGAATTCAAAGACTGAATTCATAAATTTATTTTTTATCTAGTTTTATGTGTTACATCAATATCTTGATACATAGCTTGTTGCTCTTCTAGTGCTCTTTTTGCTTTTGCTAATTCAGCTTTTAGAGCAAAGTCTTTTGCTGATGTATCAATTGGTTGATTCATAACTCTATCTCTTTCTTCCATTTGCCTTCTTGCCTTTGCTGCATCAGCTTTAAAAGCAAAGTCTTTTGCTGATGTATCAATTGGTGTTAAATTATCATTTGTTTTATTATAAATAATATTTTTATCCTCCATAGTAATTCCTCCTAATAATATTATAACACACTTTTTAAATTTTAAGGCTGTTAGGCAAGAAAACTTATCTAAGGCAAAAGACATTCATGAAATTACCTAAATATTGTAATCATAGAAAAGCCCGCAAGCCCTTTATTTATAAGGGCTTGCTAGCTTATTTACCACAACACTGTTTATATTTCTTTCCGCTGCCACACAGTCTTTTGTATTGGGGATTTTGGGAGCTCTTGAAAGCACTTGGCTCGTTAATTCGGCACTTGGTTGCACCATAGAGCACTCCGTAGCACTCGGCAAACCTAGC
>CAKOHV010000016.1 GCA_934086145.1 uncultured Bacilli bacterium | reverse complement strand
GTGTCAGATTGTTGTAGTGCTTTTAAGCAATGCAGGCTTAATAGCCTTATAAGGCGACAGAGAAAGACCACCGGCTATGCCGGTGGTTGTTTATTATTATGAAAAAAGTGTATATAATGTTTTACACATTACATACACTAAAAATTATATAGCCGAAAACAACCTTAGTCGTTGTTAGATTCATTTGTTTTTTGATAGACCAATTTTATTGGATTTAATGTAGTAATTATGCAATTTATCTGATTCTTTTTTAAATTTGACATAATATTAATCAATGATTTTTCATCAATAATTTTATTGGTATCTATTAAATAATATTTTTCTTGCAATTTATTTGTTAGCATCGAAAATGATAAATATTCAATGTCTGAGTTTAGAATCCTCTCTTTATATGGTAGTTTTGTTATTTCTTTATTATATTTTCTGTAACCATACATTTCATTTACTAAAAATACTGCTGTAATTTTTTCTTTTATTATATTGTTTGCAATTTCATTAGTTTGTTTGTACATTGTTGCTTTATTGTCAAACAAAAAAGATTTGATAGTAAATGTTCCGTCTTCGAAAAAAATGAAAAATGTCGGCATTATATGTTTTTGTTGAATAAAATATAAGTAAATATGATTAGATATAAATGATAAAAATAATTCTTCAAATGTTTCACCCTTTAAAAGAGGATTGTCTTTTATAGATATTTTTGGATTTTTAAGTATGATATTTTCTTGACTTCCAAAAGCAAATAGAACATTAGATCCAAATTTAATTGTTTTATCTTTTACATCAAAAACACCATCTTTTTGTAATTCGATGTTTTTAACTATTACACGATTGAGTGTATTAGAGATTTTACTTTTTACTAATTCGCAATTTTTGCATTCATATTGAATATTTTTATCAAATTCTATTAGAAAATTATTCATGTTTAATAAAATTTCATTTATATTATCAAAAAAATTTATATTTCCCTTATTGTCTAAAAAATAGTAGTTTATTGTAAAGTATATTTCTGGTTGATTAGTTTCTATTAGGGAAAAATTTTTAATTATTTCTTCAGTAATTTCTTTTAAAGACATATCATTAACAGCCAAATCGAAATTATGGTGTATTTTTGTTCTCGATTTATCCATATAGTATAAATCAACATCAACTATCTTGTTAAGTTGAAAAGGTTTTTTATGTGTAACATCTACTCTTGTTTCGTTACACCATTTCATATTGTCAGATAAAAGATACTTGTTTTTTAATATATCATAATTTTGCATTGCCATTTCATCGTGTTTAAAACTATTTTGTAATGCAAAAGTTATGCTTCTAAATTCATTAAAGAAAGAATCAAAATATGATATATTGTCAAAAAAATCATTACTAATGGATATTGAATCTAGATTTTTTAAAGAACTGTAAAATTTTTGGTATATAGCACACATGCAATTCATAGTATTTCACCTCAATACAATTATACCATTGTAATTAGTCATTTTATGACTTATCTTACTAGGGCATAGTTCAAAATGTGAGTTAGTAAAAATCCTGAAACCTTATTTTTCTAAAAAAGTGGTTCGATAAACTTAGATTTGTAATTTCTCGATGTAGCAGTTCTATTTAATCAACATATATACCTTCTTGTTCTAATCTTTTAATATTACTATTTAGTAATCTTCTAAAGAGAGAAGATGGTGATTAATAAATTTAATTTAGCTACCATTTCAGCTGGAGTAAATATAATTTCTTTTTTCCTAATTACATATCTCGTAATTGATGATAAAATAAAACCTAGTTCTGGATTATCTTTGTGATGTTAGGATAAATATATAGACACAAAAGTGTGGATAGTATGTTAAAATAACATAAAACGAAGGTAGTGTCTATAATGGCTAAAGGGCAGACGTTTGATGAAAATTTTAAAAAGACTATTGTTAATTTATATAATAAAAAGGCAGCATCTGAATTACCTGTGAATATGACATAAGTAACTCAGTACTTTATAAGTTGCTGAAACAAAAGCTGAAGCTGGAACAGTTACAACTAATAAAGAACTTCAAAAACTAAAAAAGGAACTATTTAAAGTTAAAGAAGAAAATGAAATATTAAAAATTCACAACCATCTTACAAGTAATATTATTTATAATGTTGATGGTGATTTCTAAGTATTAATGGAGGTTTATAATGGCAGTATGTTATTTTAACGATGATTATCAAAAAAAATTTATTTGTGAATATGAACAAAACGAAAATGGTATTGAAGTAATAATTGATTATAAAATAATTGATGAAATACCATCAGTAAATGGCGTCAAAAAAATCGGAAATTGTACTAAATTTGCTGAAAAAGATATTTTAATTGTGGATTATACGAATCGAAAAAATTTATTATTAAAAAATGCTAGTTGTTGTTGTGGTCATAGTGAAGTTTTTGGGACTCCTGATGGCGGTTCAAAAACAAGATTTTATTCAGATTGCTATTTTATACATGATGATTATGATGAAATGCGTGAATTACCTAGAACTCCAAAAGTTAAAAAAATCAAAATATTTAGTAATGTGATAAATGATTTTATTGGTCGTCCAAGTTTAAGTACAAAAGAAAGTGATGAAGAACTGATTATTAGTCTAAAACGAAAAAGTCACCCAAACCAGGTTGCGATTAAAAGTAAAAATATAAAAAATATTATAATAGATAATTTTTGGACTAGCAACCCTAAAGAGTATAATGTCGATTTCAAATTAAATGGATATATAGAACTGGAATTAAAACAAAGAGTAAATTACGATAAAGTATATGAATTTATTTATGAGTTAATTATATTTATGCAATTGTTCTGTCCAGATAAAATGAATATTGACAAAATTTATGTGATGGTTAACGATAAGTATTATGAATTATTTCTCCCATTAAAAAAATTTGACTATGAAAATAAATCTGTTAAAACAAGCGTTAAAGATGATATTTTTGTATTCTTAGAAAAATGTTATAGTTCAATCCCATATAGAGATTGTAAAGCTGAAATCAGAAATATTCCATATATAGTTTTAAACACGTCCCGTGGTCTTGAGGATAATTTTTTGATGTTTTATAGATTTATTGAATGCTATTATAAAAAGCAAAATATTGTGAATAATTTTATTAGTTATAGTATAGCTAATAATTATAAAAAAAGCGACAAAATGAGCGCTGACGATATTGAAAATATTTCTCAACAAATAGTTTCATTAAGGAATCGATACGTTCATTCAGGATATTATATTAAAAATAATAGTTTGAAAATAACATTTAAAAATATTGATAAAAATACACCAAATCCTAAAAATTATACTGAAAATAAAGCAGATATAGATTGGGTTTATAAAAAAACAAAAATATTATATGATATAGTTATAAATATAATTTTTGAAAATATGTTGGGCTATAAAGAATACAAATATGAGAGACATTTTTAAAAATAAAAAATACACAATACTTAACAATTGCTGACAGCTTTACTTATCATCATCTAATTTGAGTGAAAGTTAAAGGGAATATTTAAAAAAAATTGTTATATATTTATTGGGAAGAAAATAGTATTTATTTAAGAATATACTTAATTTAACTACAAAAAGTAGTATTATAAAAATGGAAATTTGACAAGCTCTTTTAAAAGTGATATTTATTTAGCAAAGGAGGAATAACTATGCTTATTTTTTCAAATGAAACAGTTAGACTTATAAATAAATTAATGGAGTTAAAAGAGAATGTCGAATTATTAAATGATATAGATACTTTGGCAAAGATGACTCCTGTAGATACATCACGCAATCGCCAAATAATTGAAATAATTAAAAGAAAATACTACGCGGAAATTCAAATAATAGCTGATATAGAAAAAAGGAATTTGCCTACTATCAATCCCCCAAAGCCTTTTGAAACAATAGCAGAAGAAATAAGAAGTTTGATTTGGGTTTTAGAAAAAGTTGGTATATATAGGTACTTAAAAAGTAAATCAAAAGAAGAGTTGTTAGATATTTTATCTAAAAATAATTTTGCTGAATTATTTATTGATATGGTTGATTAATACAGGAGTAGATGTTATGTTAAATGAGTTAATTGAAAACGTAAAAGAAATAAATTCAGAAAATGATATCTTTGGTACATATCAAAAAGCCATCTCAATTACTGAATTTATTGAATTAGACGAAAATGAAAAACTATTATCTGAAAATAATTTAATTGCTATATATGGTGAGTGGGGAACCGGTAAAAGTTGTTTAATGAAAACTATTGCCAGTAAATTAAATAAAGAAAAATATGATATATCATGGTTTGATACTTGGAAATACGAACATGATGATAATCTTGCATACTCTTTATTTAAATTCATTGGTCAAAAACGATTCCTAGAACAACCCAAAATTAAAACTATTTTAAAGAATGTCTATGACATATTTCAAAGCCTTACTAATGGTATAGAATTAAATTATGGCCCTCTTAATTTCAAACCAGGTGAAGTAATAAATAAAGCTGTCGAATTAAGTCGAGAAAAGTCAGAAAATGCCGAAAATCAAAAATGCTTATGGGAAAAAATAAATGAATTTGAAGAAGCCTTTGCAAATATAACCTTTGATAATAAAAAACTAGTAGTATTCCTAGATGACTTAGATCGTTGTGAATCAGAAAATATTATTACTTTAATTTCTGCTATAAAATTATTATTATCAATTAATAAAAATATTATCTTTATAATAGGACTAGATAAAAAAGCTGTAACTCTAGCTTTAAGAAATAAGTATAATAATGACTATAACAAGGCCGATGAATACTTAGAAAAAATATTTCCTATAAACTTTGAATTAACTAATAAATTACAAAATAATCAACTTCTAAATTACATTAGTAATACTACAAACTTAAGTATAACTGATTCTAAATTAATTCTTGATTTATTTAAGCAATTAAATTTTTCTAATGCCCGTCATATTAAGAAAGTATTAAGAAAATATTATTTATCCAAAAATTATTTAAGTACTAAAGTAGATATATCTAATAAATACCTTGTATCAATAATTATATATACTTTAATCCTAAATATTTTTTATAATGATGAATACAAAGCTCTTTTATTAGAGGATAAAGAGAAAATATATGAAAACATAATATTAACGCAGCGAGGACGTGATGGAGTTACTTATGAATATATCTTTCGTAAGTATAAGCTAGAATGTATATGGGAATTAATCAACTCATCTTCCGTGAATATATATGATTTTTTGATTCGTTTTTCTTCTTATAATTACCAAACAAACCATCTTCAGATCATTGCTAGTTCCATATTTACAGTAGAAGACTGGTTAAGTTTGTTTAATAACAACATTTGTAGTAACTTTATCAAATTTTCTTTATCAAATGAAGATATTTTCTCTTCCTTATCTGAAAATAATTCTGTAAATGCTGTCGTAAGTGATGCCTTTATATATAAAATTTTAAAAGAGATTGATAACATTGTTTAAATTAATTTTTATACAATGGTATTAGGTTAATATTAATAAATATAAATAAAGCCTGTGATTAAAAAAAACAGGTTTTTGTCTAAATAAACTTCTCAAATAATCCAATGGTTTAATTTAGATTTATCGATGATTCTTTAAAAATAAAACTCCTTTGTTGTGATAGATAATGCAATCTAACAAAAAAACATTAACATTAACAAAGAAAGCGTTTTTTTATTTGAATATCTCAAAGAAACAACAAATTTTTAGCTATAATTTGTGAAAAAAATCAAAGAGTCCAAAATGTAAAAAATATAAAAATGTTAATCAGACCAAGTTAAAAATAATTAAGTTTAGACTTTGTCGCAATTTGCGACAATATGTACGTAGAAATGATAAATTGTCTATACAAAAATATTGTGGCTTGTACAAATAACAAAAAAATATAATTATGTGTTAAAATAAAAAAAAGAGGTGTAATAAGATGAATATATCAAAAATAAATACAAGTTTAACCATTGAATATTTAACAAAAAATCCAGAGAATTTATATTTAGATAGAAAACGTGCAAAAGTTTCATTACAAGATTTAGCAAATGAAGTTGCATCTTTTGCAAATGCTAATGGTGGAATTATTGCCGTTGGTATATCAGATGATGGAATAATAGAAGGATTTAACTTGTATGGAACAAAAAAATTAAATGATTGTCAAAAAATTGTTTCTAGTTACCTAAACCCATCTCCTGTTTACGAATGTGAATTAATTAGTATTAAAAATAAAAAAGATGAAGACGATAATATTTTATTATTTCATATTCAACCAGCAGTAAATTATATAGTTAGAAATAATAAGGACGAAGTTTATTGTAGACAGGGAGATTCTTCGATAAAATTAACATATGATCAGATTAGGAGCTTGGAATATGATAAAAAAGAACGTGATTTTGAGGCGGAAGTATTAATAGATTCCTCCATCGATGATATAGATGATGATATGGTTATGTTATATAAGAAAAAAATAGATACAAGCCTTTCCACTGAACAAATATTAAAAGCTAGAGGATTTTTAAGAGAAAATCAAGGTAAATTACATCTTACAAAAGCTGGTATGTTGTTATTTGGAAAAAACCCATCAATGTATTTACCAAGTGCTAGAGTTAGAGTCTTGAAATTTGAGGGAAACAATTTTCAGGTTGGAACAGAAATGAATATTGTTAAAGATAGAACATTTGATTCGTGCCTATATAAAACGATTGAACAAGCCAGAGATTTTATCAACTCGCAACTTAGAGAATTTACTCATTTAAATTCTGATGGCATATTTGAAACTATACCTGAATATCCTGAGTTTGCATGGTACGAGGGACTTGTTAATGCTGTAACACATAGAGACTATAGTAATAATGGAGAATATATAACGATTAAATTATTTGATGATAGGCTAGAAATATGTTCACCTGGTAGACTTGGCGGTTTTGTAACTTTAGAAACAATGAAAACAAAAAGATATTCCAGAAATCCACAAATTGCTAGAGTTTTAAATGAAATGGGAATTGTTAGAGAACTAAATGAAGGCGTAAAAAGAATTTATAGTGAAATGAAGAACTCATTTTTAAAAGATCCAATATATTCTGAACCTGATAGAAGTTCTGTATTGCTTGTACTTGATAATAATATTGTTATGAGGAGTAAAAGAAAAGAAGAAATGATACTAAAAGATGGTAACATTCAAGATAAATGGGAAAAATTAAATTACTTAGAGAAACAAATATTAACCGCTATATTTGATAAAGGTGAAATAAATTCTGAAGAAACTGCTAAAATAATTAATAGGGGAAAAACAACCGCTGTAAAAATGTTAAATAAATTAGTTGCTATGAATTTAATAGTATGGACAGGAACTTCCAAAGCAGATAAAAAAGGAAAATATATTATAAGAAATTAGAGTTGTTCACAACCGTTCACAACCGTTCACAACCGTTCACAACCGTTCACATCCGTTCACAACCGTTCACATCCGTTCACAACCATTTATATCCGGTCATTTGTATTAATTCTTTAAGTAGTATGATAATACAAACTATAAGTCTTGTTTCAGTTTAATTTCATTATTTATGTGTTCGACTTATTTTTTATAATATTTTGTGTAATGCAGACTTTATAGAGTATTTGTCAAATTTCAAAAAAATTATAATGTCCCTTGTGTATTTTATGTAACAATTCTCGAATATTGGTCTTAACAATTAATTACCCATTCCTGAATTTTAAGCTTTACAATAACCACTAATTCCAATAAACTAATAGATATAAACATGAAACTGCAACTTAGTCAGTATTTTAAAGTAGAAAGTAAAGAGGTATCTTATGGCTTACGAAGAAAAAAAGAGTAAAAATATCAAAAGAAATGAAAAATATTTAGAAGGCTTTGAAATTTGGTTAACGCAAAAAAATTTAGTTCCTAAAACTATTAAAAATCATTTAGCCAATACTAAGCTATTCATTAATGATTATTTAAATTATAATGAAATTATTAAAGCCGAAGATGGTCTTCCAGAAATATATCTTTTTAGATGAGTGGTTTATCACCCAATGTCTATGGGCATCCAAAAGTTCCTTAAAAAAAACACTAGCTAGTCTTAAAAAAATTTACTAATATATGAGTGAAAACAATTATGTTGATGCTACAGAGTACCAAAATACGTTTAGTTTTCTTAAAGATAATATGGATGAAATATTAGAATCCATTGATGATTTTGCAGACTTTGATGAAGATGGTTTATACTGCATCTTTTAATACTCTTAAACTTTTTAGTTATCTTTGCTCTTACTTTATTTTTTGGTGAATACATAAAAGTTAGCAATCTTATTAATTAATAATAAAAAATAAATGGTTGAATGACTTACCATCGTCATTCTATAAAAATCCCATAATATGATTAGAATGGAATGTAGAAGTATATATGAAATTGTATGATGAAATAAAATATTTTAGAAAAGACTATGTTTATGAACAATATGTTAGAATTGTTGATGAATTTAAAGATTATGAAAAAATAACCAAAGTCAAAATGATCAAGGCTATATATGATGTTTATAATGAGCCCGATAACATTATTAATCTTTGTACAACACGCGAATTAAAATATTTAAAAATGATTTTAAACGAACAAAGTACCAAAGATGCTTTACTAAAATCGGATGAGGAAACTAAAATGATTTCCCCAGACGATAAATATAAATGGGAAATAGACGCCTTAGAAAAAAAATTCTTAATTCAATACGATTTTACCGAAGGAATTTATATTCCCGAAGAGATTCTTGAACAAGTAAAAGAAGCCTTAAAAAGAGTAAACTGGTCTCATAAAAAGAAAATAGATGATTTAAATGAGTTGCTAGTAGCTTATTGCAAAATACAAGGCTCAGCAATACTATATACCGTTTGTGAATTTGCATCAGGTATAACTAATTTAGACCCTGAATTAATCTGGAATCATTTATTATATGATAAATTATTTAATTACTATGTCTTTATTGAATCTAAAGATTTTAAAGAATTAGGAGAAAATATACCTTTTGCTATTTATCAAGATTACTATGGAATTGAAGAAGAACTAGAAGTCCAAAGGAAAAAACAGGGCATAGCTGGGGCTAAAATAATTGATCATAATCAATATAAAACTCTATTTTATAACGATTTTGACATAAATAATCCTAAGATAAAAAGATTTTTAAAAGAATTAAAAAAATTACCATTTTATTGGCAATCAGCAATCAGAAATATTCGTGAATGTGCTTTACTTAATATTGATCGACAATATTTAGAAAATGGGATCGCTGCTGTCCCTTCTTTAAGAAATATTGATTTAACATCTTTCTTTAAAATTATGAACGAAGCGATGGATGAAATGCCATCGGGGGCTTTAAACGGCTTTACTCCTAATGAAGCTAAAGAAATAACTCTTAAGCAAATAAATGCTAAATGTATTCAGGCCCAAAGATATATTAAACAAAAAAATGCTTGTCTAGCTCCTAAAGAGGCTAAATTATTTTATAAAATATATTTTGCCTTATTAGAATTTACTAATAAGAAATATGCTATAAATCTCCGCTTAAAAATTTATAATCAAAATGGTGTTAATCCTTTTGAACTTAATGATATTGTTGAAAAGTATTGGGCAAACAAAAGTGCTCTTACCATGGAATTTTGCTTAGCTAATCCTTATAACTTTACGAAAGAAGAGCTAAGTTTGGCTACCGAATTTTCAAAAGGAATCAGAGATATATTTATTATTTCGCGCTATGAACTAGAATATACGGCTTTTATGTCAAAAGATAGAATATATATGGTTAAAGGTCTTAATGATAATATTGACAATGTCATCCCTAATGATGAACTACCTTATGTTGTTAATACTTCGTTAATCCCTTTTAAAGGTTTTATTGTCTATGATGGTTTACTAGCTAGTATGCCGATTCAGTTCGGTTCTGATTTTGGCGAAATGGTTGACAACGAGTATCACCAGCTGATGAAATATTATCACTTATAAAATGTTAAAAGTAACTCATCCTTTTGTATAAAAACTAATGGTTTAATGATATAATAAACAAGTATGTAATTTGGAGGGTGATTATCATGATAAAAGGCAAACCTTTTGTGAAATGGGCTGGTGGAAAAAGACAAATTATAAATAAATTAAATGAACTAGTTCCTTATGAATATAATACCTATTATGAACCATTTGTCGGTGGTGGAGCGTTATTGTTTGAACTAGCACCCAAAAAGGCTGTGATCAACGATTATAATGCTGAATTAATAAATGTTTATAATGTCTTATGTGATGAAGAAAAGTTCAAACATATGTGTAAAGCCTTAAATACGCATGAAGCCAACCATAGTGAGGAATATTATTACGAAATTAGAAATAAAGATAGAAATAAAAAATCATACAATAGGTTAGCTGATTATACTAGAGCTGCCCGAACCATTTATTTAAATAAAGCTTGCTTTAATGGCTTATATAGAGTCAATAGTAAGAATGAATTTAATGTCCCATTTGGTAAAAAGACCAAAGTTAATACATATGAAGACTCAAACTTAGTAACTGTTAGCAATTATTTAACAATGAATGACATAACAATTTTAAGTACAGATTTCGAAGAAGCTGTTAAGACTGCCAAAAAGGGCGACTTTATCTACTTTGATCCGCCATATGACTCAGATACTCAAACTTTTACAAGTTATACTGAAGATGGCTTTGGTAAAGAAGAACAAATAAGACTTGCCAAAGTATTTAAGGAATTAGCTGCTAGAGGTTGCTATGTAATGCTTTCAAACCATAATACTTTCTTGGTCCGAGAATTATATAAAGATTTTAACATTCACGTAATTGAGGCCAAAAGAAACATCAATGCTAATGGTAAAAAAAGAGGTAAAGTGGAAGAAGTAATTATAACAAATTATGAAAATAAAGAAGGATTTGAAGAATAAACGTTGTATATTATATATAGGAGGTGCATTACGTGAGTGAAGAATGTTTCTATGAAGAAAACAATTTTAAATTACTCCATGGGGATGCCCTTTTATTGTTAGAAAAAATAGAATCTCAAAGTGTGGACATGATATTTGCCGACCCTCCATATTTCTTATCAGGAGATGGAATAACTTGCAGTGCTGGTAAGATGGTGTCGGTAAAAAAGGGCAAATGGGATGAAAAAATAAGCTTAAAAGAAAAACATGAATTTAATAAACGATGGATAAGAGCATGCAAACGTGTCTTAAAAGATAATGGAACAATATGGATAAGTGGCACAATGCACAATATTTATTCAATTGGCATGGCTCTTGAAGAAGAAGGTTTTAAGATAATTAACAATATAACTTGGCGAAAATTAAATCCTCCTCCTAACATTAGTTGTCGTGCCTTTGTTCATTCAACAGAAACCATTTTATGGGCTAAAAAAGACATCAAAAATGCTAAACATAAATTTAATTATGACGTAATGAAAAAAATAAACAATGGAAAGCAAATGAAAGATGTCTGGGAAACATCATTAACTAAGCCAAGTGAAAAAAAGTGTGGTAAACATCCAACCCAAAAACCGCTTGCACTCCTCGAAAAAATAGTATTAGCCTCAACTGACGAGGGAGACTTAATTTTAGACCCCTTTAATGGCAGTGGAACAACAGGGATCGTTGCCAAAAAATTAAATAGAAAATATATCGGAATTGATAAAGAAAAAGATTATTTAGATCTTACCATTAGGAGGTTAAAAGAAAATGTATAAAAATATGAGTACTGATGAATTAGCGGAAATATTTGTTGATAACTTAGTTGCAACTAATCGTGGCTTTAATTTTTATGTTAATTGGGGCAATGTCCTTGATTATAGAAAATTTGCAATAGAATTAAATGCTATGAATGTTTTAATCAGATGTGATGATATCCATGCTAAATTTGTTGAATTGGCTAGAAAATTACCAACAGTCATAGCGACTTTTCCTTTATTGTTTGCCCTTTCTAAAGGTGAACGTAAAGCAGTGTGGAAAGGTGAAACTAATTTACGAGTTGTCAATGAAGACTTAGATGAAGATGATTTTTATTCATATAACTTTAATGTAAGTGAACTTAATGGAAACTTATCTGATGAAACAATTGAAATATATTATATCTTTTTTGAAAAGATGGGTTTAAAGAATCTATTTGAAAATTTGTTAGAAAAAAGTGTCATTGATTATGTTATAGGCGTTTTAGTTGGTCTAGATTCAAATGGTCGAAAAAATAGAGGTGGAACGGTCTTCGAAGATGCCTGTGAACCAATTATTGCTAGTATATGTAAAAAATATGATATATCTTTATTATCGCAAAAAAAATTCAAAGTATTGAAAAATTATGGATTTACGATATCTCCTGATATAGCTAATAGAAAATCGGACTTTATATTAATAAAAGGTAATAAAGCCTTAAATATTGAAGTTGATTATTTCTTTAAAAAAGGTTCAAAGCCAGAAGAAATTATTGATAGTTATATAAATCGTCAAAATGATTTAAAAAAGCTTAATATTGGTTTTATCTTATTAACAGACGGTTTGTGCTGGGATAGCAAAGATAAGAATCAGTTACAAAAAGGCTTTAGACATCTTGACCATTTAATAAATTATCATTTGGCTAAATATGGCATGCTAGATGAAATCCTAAAAGATTATTTCTCATAAAACTAAATTAATTTTAGAGGTGATAATACTCTCCAATACTATCTATAATAGACCTAAGATTAGATTGATTCTAATCTTTTAAAATCTATAAAATTTTATAAAAATAACCAACATTCTCCAAAAAGGCACACCCCAAATATCTAATAAACTCCACTTCCTTGTAAAACTGCGCTTTCTTTCGCCCAAATTCTCCCAATATTACGTAAAAATGTCCATTAATTATTATATAAACTCTTTAAAGTATGATATAATGAAAAAGAATAGGAGTGGGAAGTAGTTATAGTTATTAATTAGGTAATAAAAGTAAAAAAATATTATAAAAATTAATTTTTCAACATATAATTAACTAATCAAAAAACTATTCAAGTCTTTATTAAATTTTGATTTATGTAGTAATCTACATACAAGGAGGTATTTTATGGGATTTATTAAAGCATTTGCAGGAGCATTCAGTAGTACTTTTGCTGATCAATGGAAAGATTTCTATGTTCCATTAGCTAATGTACCAAGCACTGCTGCTGTATATCAAGCTATTCCACAATCACAAAATAATGGACGTGGCGAAAACTACAAAGGAAATGAAAACATTATTACTAATGGTAGTAAGATTGTTGTCCCAGAAGGAACAGCCCTTATTACTTTACAAGATGGCGCTATTACCGGTCTAATAGCTGAACCAGGAGGTTATGAATTTAGAAGTGATGACATTAATTCACAATCAATATTTGCTAATAATAGCTTTATAACTTCAACAATCCAATCTTCTTGGGATAAAGTAAAATTTGGTGGTCAACCAGGTAGTCAACAATTAGCTTTCTATATTAATTTAAAAGAAATACCAAACAACAAATTTGGTACACAATCAGAAATATATTGGGATGATGCTTTCTTAGGTACTCAAGTTGGTGCTGTAACAAGAGGTACTTATTCATTAAAAATAGTAGACCCTTTATTATTTGTTAAGAATTTTGTTCCAGCTAAATATTTACAACCAAATGCACCAATATTTGATTTTGCTGATATGGACAATGAAGCCGGTTCTCAATTATTTAGTGAATTAGTGGGAAGTTTATCAGCTGGTTTTGCTAATTACACTAACGATCCTAGTAAAGGTAATCGTATGGCTAGAATCCAAGGCGATCAACTTGGTTTTGCGCAAAGCTTATCACAAGCTGTTGAAGATAACTATCATTGGCGTAGCGATAGGGGACTAGAAATAGTTAAAACAGCTATTTTAGCTATCGAATATGACGAAGATACTAAAGAATTAATGAAAGACGTTAAGAAAGCTGATGCTTTATCTGGCGCTAGAGGCAACTCTTTCATGCAACAAGCTGCTGCTCGTGGTATGCAAGCTGCTGGTGAAAATGGTGGCGGAACTGGTATGGCCTTCATGGGCATGGGTATGCAAGCTGCTAATGGAATGATGGGTGGAATGCAACAACCAAATACCCCTTCATCATACCAACCAGCCTTTAACCAACAACAACCTGTTCAACAACAAGCCTATCAACAACCAGTTCAACCAATGAATGAACAACCATACCAACAACCAGCGCAAGCTCAAGTAACACCTGAAGTTCAACAAGCGCAACCAGCTCCACAAGCACCAGCTGAAGACCCAACAACTAGATTGTTAAATGCTAAAAAATTATTAGATGCTGGCGCAATTACACAAGAAGATTATGACAAATTAAAGGCACAAGTTTTAGGAATATAATTTATGCCTAATAATATTGAACCAAATTCTCAACCAACAGATAACATTGCAAGTGATGAACCAAAAATTGTTGAAACTGACCTTGGCAATGAAGATGGTCAAACAAAATGTCCGCAATGTGGTTCAACAGATATTTCTACAAACGTTAATACTGGTAAATTAAGATGTAACTTTTGTCGTCATGAATTTGAACCAGAAAAAGTTACAGGCCTAGTTGAAGATATTAGTCAGTTAGAAGGCCAAGTTTTAGGCTCTGGTGCTCAAGATATTGTTGCTGATACTAAAGATATCGTAACATTTAAATGTAGCAGTTGTGGTGCTGAAGTTGTTGTTGATACAGCTTCAGCTCTTCAAGCCAGATGCCACTGGTGCCGTAATACCTTATCTGTTAATGAACAAATTCCTAATGGTAGCGTTCCTGACGTTGTCTTGCCTTTCAACGTTCCCAAAGATGCCGCTAAGTTAGAAATTGAAAAATTTGTTGGAAAGAGAAAATTTTTCGCTAATCCTAAATTTAAAAAAGAATTTACAACAAACAATATAATGGGAGTTTATTTTCCATACATGCTTGTCGATGTTAATGCTCACGCCGTTTTTATTGGTGATGGTGAACATGAAGTAAGAAGCTACTATTTAGGTAGCGGTGATAACCAAAAAAAATATTACGATGCCGATTTTTACAAAGTTAGAAGAGAGTTTGATATAACTATAAAGGGGTTGTCTATAGAATCTAATTCAGCTCGCTTAAATAATACCTCGGCTAATCAAACTAACAACGTAATAAATGCTATAATGCCGTTTGACACCGAAAATTGTGTAAAATATGATGCCAATTTCTTAAAAGGATATACTTCTGAAAAACGTGACGTTAATGTTTCTCAACTAAGTGAAATCGTTAATATTCAGTCTAAAGATATTGCTCGTTTTGCTACTAATGCCACATTACGTCAATATGACCGTGGTGTTGCGTGGTCTACGCAAGATTTAAATATCAAAGGTCAACAATGGCAAGCTGCATATTTACCAGTTTGGTTATATAGTTACCTCGAAGTAAAAGGCAATAAAAAAATATTACATTATGTTGCTGTAAATGCTCGTACCAAAGAAACTATGGGTAGTGTTCCAATTCATATGCCAAAGTTACTTGGAGTATCTTGCTTAATTGAATTCTTAGGCTTATTGGCGATGCTTAACATTGACTGGGATTATAATTGGATATTCCTTCTATCTGGTGTTATCTTTTTCATAATCATTTATGGAAAGTATCGTAATCGTGATGCTCGTCATACTTATGAAAGAGAAACTAAAAATAATATGACTAATATTCAAAAAGTCGATCAATTTGTGACCAAAAGAACACGTCTGTCTAGTTCTCAAATTGAAGGGGCCAATAATACTAGAGTTGATGGCGAAGCAACCAATAGTAAGTTATTCTCTTCGATAATCGGCAATAAAAAAGATTTGCCTAAATAGTTTTCTTAGGAATCAAGGTATTAGATGAAAGATAATTTAGTTGTAAAACTATTATGTAGTTTACCAGTCATTCTTGTAACCTTATACTTTATACCTTTTTTAGGTATCTGCTTAATATTATTTAGATTCTTTATCTATTCAAGTAAAATTTATAAAACACCAATAGCTTTAATTGTTTGTGGCCTTTTAATTACAGTTCCTCAACTTGTTAATTCTATTATGGGCTTACTAAAAATAGATTCAAGTACCATTCCATATCTAAATACCATAATAAGTTCTGATATTTACTTAAAATTATTAACTTTTAGTAAACGTCTAGTTACCATTGGCATAGTTCTTTTTATCCTAGGGGTTGTTCTTAATACCATTTTTACTAAACTAGGTACAGCAGCCGCTAATTATTTAAAAAAAGATATGCAAAAGGATTATGAAATACGTAAGGAAAATGACTTGAAAATGCAAGAAAAAAGAGAAAAAGCTAAAAATACTCATGTTGTACATTGCCCTTATTGTGGTTCTGACAACATGCTTACCGAACAAACAGGCATTTGTAAGTATTGTCGAAGAAAAATAGAATATAAAAATTAGCCAGTTAATTTTTTAAAACAGTCTTTCTAAACTTGAGAAAGACTGTTTTTAATATGTTAGGAAAAAGTTTATGCTAAAAAATAAAGTAGGTAGGGAACTTAACTCATGAAATAAATGATAAGTAATTATTTACTTAATGCTCTTTTTACTTGAAATATCAAAAAAACTATCAAAAGCTTAAATTATCTTATCACCAATTTACTCCTAAGCATGAGGCGTGCTATAATACTATTATGAAAATGGTGATACAATGAATTGGACAAGAGAAGAAATAATAGAAGATTATGTAACAATAACTAAAAAAATAACAACCCTTCAAAATAACTATGAAAAGAAAAAAGAAAAAGTTTATCTCCAAGAAATCTTAGCGATGTCTAAAAAATATGAAGCGCTTTTTCAAAATAATCAACATCAAAAAATAAAGCCTTATTTAACTGAAGAATTATTGAAGAATGAAAAGAAACCTTTACGCCGTCAAGAGATGGTTCTTGAAAATTATATTTATATCCGCAAAGCTATTATAATCATTGGCCTTTTAAAATATTCTATGCTCTTAGAAAGTATCAAAATTGCCAATTAATTACATAAGAAGTTCAAAAACTTCTTATTTTTTATGACAAAAAAACCATAATATAAATAAAGTTACATATAATAACATAAAAAATATCATAGAAAGGAGTCAATATTACAATCTTCTTACTAATATTGAAAATATTTCTTATGAAAAAAATAATTTATGCTTTATTGACTATTATCAGTTTTATTTTGTCTTTTTCTTTTATTATAAATTTAAAACAATCTAATTTATTCCCTAATAAAATATTTCTGATTGCTACCATTCTTTTGACTCTTTTAAATATTCTGGCTTTAATTGGTTATCTAACTAAAATGAAATGGTTTAAAGTTCTTAGTACTATTCTTTTTTTTACCATTATCGGTATAACTATTTCCTTTTCAAGTAAATTAAAAAAGACTGATGTTGTCATAAAAAATGCCTTTGAAAAGCAAAAAGAAGAAATAACAATTTATAATATTCTTGTTAAAAACAATACCTATGAATCTTTAAATGAATTAGATAATAAAATAATCAGTTATTTAAATACCTATGATATAACGAATATAAAAAATAAACTTAGTAATCTTTATAATTATCAATTGCTTCCCGTTGATAATCTTTATTCTTTATATGAGAATCTTACTAGTAATCAATGCGATGTTATTATTATTGACAATGCCCATTTAGAATTACTTTACGAAGAATATTCAGAGACTAAACAAACTACTAAAATCTTATCATCCTTTAATATCACTGAAAAAAAGGCTATTCCTGTTGCTGAAGCTACCACTCTTGAACCAATTAATATTTATATATCAGGCAGTGACTCTCGTGATGAAAACATCCAAAGCAAATCACGTAGTGATGTTAATATTATCTTAACAATTAATCCTGTAAAAAATCAGATTTTAATTACCAGTATTCCGCGTGATTACTATGTTCAAATCCACGATAAAAAAGGCTTAAAAGATAAACTAACGCATTGTGGTCTTTATGGAATGGAAACAACAGTTAAAACACTTGAAGACCTCTTTGATATTAAAATAAGTTATAATTTAAAAGTCAATTTTAATTCTGTTATTAAAGTAGTTGACTTACTTAATGGTATTGATGTTTATAGTGATAAAGCCTTTACTTCTAATGTTCTTAAAGATTTCTCTGTTAAAGAAGGATTAAATCATTTTAATGGTCAACAAGCCTTAGCTTACTTACGTGAACGATATGCTTACAAAGAAGGGGATCGTCATCGCATTCAAAATCAACAACAAGTTTTAAAAGCCATTATTAATAAATTAGTTTCTGATAAAAAATATCTTTTTAGTTATGAAAAACTTCTTGATACTATAAAAGATTCGTATCTTACTGATATTCCACCATCACTAATCAAGACATATATCCGTAAGCAACTCAAGGAACTACCAACTTGGTCTTATGATTTAATATGGGTTAATGGTCAAAATGCTTCTAAACCAACTTTTACTTCCCCTAAAATCCGCAGATATGTTATGATACCTTTTGATGAAGACATAAAAAGAGCACATGATAAAATAACAAGTACTTTAAATGCTTGATATAAAAAGCATAACATAATGCTTAAAATGGAAAGAATTAGAGATGATATAAATGATTAACTTACCAAGTTTTACTTTAGAAAATTATGATGAAAAAAATATTATTCATCGTAGTACCATTATTGAACTGAGTAATGAGATAGGGGTTCAAAAAGCGTTCTATGATCTTGAGAATTACCTAAAAGAAATTCTTACTAACCAAGATTACCTAAATCGTGTTTACATTGCCTTTGAAAGTAAAACACCCATTGGTTTTATTAGTATTTCTAAGATTGGGACTTCTTATCAAATTAGCTATGCTATCTTAAAAGAGATGCGCCTTCAACATAAAGCTACTACCTTACTAAATGAATTTACTCAAATGATTTTTCAAATCGAACCCGCAATCGATAAATTAGTTCTCTTCATTAACAAATTAAATACTGGTAGCACGATTGTTGCTAAAGCATCAGGATATCAAAAAGAAAATCAAACTAAGTATTCTATAACTCGTTTTAAATAATAAGGCTCATAATTTAATTAAAAATACATATATTATTTAAAAATAGGGAGTGATATTACGGATGAAAGGTCGTATTAAATGGTGGAATTTTAAAGATGGTTATGGTTTTATAGAACCGAGTGAAAATGATAATATCTTTGTATGCTTAAAGGAAAAAAATAACTTGGATTCCTTAAAAATCGAAGAAGGTCAAGAAATTGAATTTGAACTAGAAGAAAAAAATAGTACTAAATATATCTTTAATTTAAAAAGTTAAAGTAAAAAAAGGAATATCCCCCTTCAGGGATAATATATAGATAGAAGGGGAGTAAAAATAAGTAAATTTGTGACAATTTTTAGAAAAAAATATTGAATAAACTTTGGTGACTTGATACTATTAGGTGAATTAGTTAAAGAAGGAATAAAAATGACCAAAAAAAGTATATTTAAATTGTTTCTAATAATTTGTTGGATGGGCGTTATTTTTGCCTTTTCCGCCCAAGATGCTAAGAAATCTTTAGATACCAGTAACAAAGTTATTGTAGTCTCAGCAGAAGTAATAAAAAAACGTCCTTTAACAAATGCTGAAAAAACGACTGTTATTGATAAATATAAAGTGTTCATTCGTAAAACAGCTCATTTCACAATTTATTTCATTTTAGGAATTTTAATTTATTATTTTGTTAAAGATTACTATCCCAATAGTTCCAAACTTATTTTTCTTTCCCTTTTAGTTTGTTTTTTATATGCAACGTCGGATGAACTACATCAAACCTTCTCATTAGGACGTACTCCTCAGGTTCGTGACGTCTTAATTGATACTTGTGGTTCCCTTATTTCCATAATGGCATTATTTTCCATTAGTAAATTTAGACAAAGATACATAAAAAACAGATAATGAAATAAAATAATATAGAGGAGACTAAAATGAAAATTATTTTAAGTATATTGATGACTTTAGTAATATTTCTTTTAGCTTTTATTATTTGTGCAATTAAAGTAGCCAAAATGGCTGATGAAAGAGTTAAAAAATAACTCTTTTTATAATTTAATTAACTATTTATTAATATTTATGATAAAATATATTTATCTTGTCCTCGTAGCTCAGTAGGATAGAGCGATCGCCTCCTAAGCGATAGGTCGGCAGTTCGATTCTGCCTGGGGACGCCATAAAAAAATTAGTTTTGCAGGTAGCAAAACTTTTTTTATTTTCTTAATGATTCGACAAAATTCAACAAAATAAAAAAAAGGTACCCAAAAACAAATAAACATGTTATACTAATATTAATGATAGGAGGATAAAGAATGAAGTATGCTAATACAATAATTATAGGTGCGTTATTGATTATACTTTTAGTTATGTCAGTAGGTTACGCAGCATTCGCAACTCAACTTCAATTAAACGGAACTGCCACTATTCAAGGTGAATGGGATGTTGAAATTACAAAAATTGAAGCAACTAACGTTGTTGGAACAGCTGAAGCTGGAGTTCCAACAAGTACTAAGACTACTGCTACATTTGATGCAACACTAAAAGCTCCTGCCGATGCTGTTACTTATACAGTAACAATCGAAAACAAGGGAACAATTGATGCAAAATTAGATAAAGCAACCTATACAGAACAAACAGATGGTTCACCAGCTATTATCTATACTACAACTGACCCTGGTCAAACATTAGCTGCTGGAGCAAAAACAACTGCAACTGTAACAGCAACATATGATTCTAGTGTAACAGAAGTTCCTCAAATAACTTCAAAAACTATTACAGGCTTATTCAACTACGTTCAATCGTAGATAAAAACAAGATAGTAAAAAACAACGGAGAAGGAAACTTCTCCTTTGTTTTCTAAAGGGGCAAAAATTATGAAAAGAGCGACAAAGCGCAAAATAAAAAGGCTTTATAATAAAAATTCCTTCCTCTTTTTAGGAATTTTAGTCTTTGCTATTGTTACCATGATGTCGACTGGTTATGCGCTTTTAAATGAAAAATTAACTTTAAATGGTAAGTCAACTATCAAAAATGAAAATGAAGGAAAAGATCCTGAAGACTTGGGAGAAGTTTGTACAACTGGAATATCTTTTAGCTTACGTTCATCTTGGGGTGGTAACCGCTATCAATATGACATGGTTATTACAAATAATTCTGATGAAGCTTACTATTCTTGGCAAATTAAAATTCCTTCAGATAGTATAAACATTGTTAGTGGTAGTGCTAACATTCAACAAAAAAATGGGGCAACATACATTAGTAACTTAAGTCACCAAGCCGAACTAGACTCGGGTGAATCAACCGAAGCCATTTTCCTTGATATTACCTATGATGGCGATATAGAAGCTTTATTTTCCAAGGCGATAATAACCGCCTGTGGTCGCGCTAGTGGCGAAAAAAAAGTTATAACTGATGGCCCTATCAGTATAACTCTTGAACAATTAGAAGTGCCATTAGAAGCTAAAGTAACTCTTCAAAGTGACTGGGGTAGTGAAAAACTTTATACGATTGTTCTTTATAACAATAATGACGTTGATGTAACTGGTTTTAGAGTCCTTCTATACTATGGCATGGACAATACCGTTAGTAATACCTACTCTTGGAATAAAGACTTAACGACTTATGCTGATGAACATATCATGGCAGCTAATAATGGTTGGGCTCAGCAGGGTGAAATTAGTGCTGGGGGTCACTCAGAAACATTCTATCTACAAATAAAATGTAGTGATAGCTCTTTCCTTCCTAACATTGTCGCTGCGGGCGTTTCTAAAATAAGCTAAGGGTGATTAAAATGAGGTATGTTAAAGAAAAAAGTTTATTATTTTTACTAAGCTTTTACTTATTTGCTAGTATTATCTTTCAAATTAAGAAAATTCCGTTCTTTGCCAATTTTCTAAATCCTTTGTTTTGGCTTATTATTGTAATCTATTTAATAATTTATTTAAAAAAAATATATGTTCGTTTCCCCAAAAAGAAAAAATATTTTTATTCTATTATAATAATATCTTTATCCTATATTCTTTTATATTTTTATCTCGGTTTTATATTTGGTTTTTCCAAAAGTCCCTATAGTCACAGTTTAATTAATATATTCAAAAACATTTTTCAAATAGTCGTGCCTATAGTAGGTATTGAATTATCACGAAGTGTTATTTTAAATCGTAATAAAAATAATCGACGTATTATCATTTTTGCCACAATTCTATTTATTCTTTTTGAAATAAAATATAGTGCTTTAATAAATAATTTTGCTAACAAAGAATTATTTTTCATCTATATTTGCCAGGTAGTTATTCCAACTATTGCCGGAGGCATGCTTTATAGTTATCTAAGTTTAAAAGAATCTTATCGTTTACCATTAGTATATCGTTTATTAAAAGAACTCGAACTCATCTTGTTGCCGATAATTCCTACTACAGACTGGTTTATTGATGGCAGTATTGGTATTTTAGTTCCGGTTATTATCTTCTTGTTATATAAGTATGTTTTTTCTAAAAAACGTGAAGACCATCGTAAGAAAGCTATAAGTACCCTTGATAAAATAGGGTATGCCTTTACTTTAATCGTCTTATCAACTCTTGTTGCTTTTATGCTTGGCTTATTTAAATATGAACCAATTGCTATCCTTTCTAACTCGATGTATCCTTCTTACAGCCGTGGGGATGTCGTTGTTTATGAGAAGCTTGATGATATGTCCTTGAAAAATCTATCTAGAAATAGTATAATTGTTTATAGAATAGGTAATCAATATGTGGCCCATCGTATTGTTGATGTTATAAGTGTAAATGGCACCATCTCTTATCGTACCGAGGGAGATAACAACAATGCACCGGATGTCCACTTAGTAAATATTGAGCAAATAAAAGGGGTTTATAGATTTCATATTAAATATGTGGGCTTTCCGTCCGTATGGCTCCATGACTACTTTAATAAGGAGGATGCTAGAGTTGAAACGAAGTAAGTGTGATACGAAAAGTAAAAAAAATACCAATCTCATAGTATTTCTGATTTTTATTGGCATCGTTTTGCTTTTATTGAGTATATATTTTGTTAAAAGAGCTTTAAATAAAAAAGATGATATTCTAATTACGGAATATTATGAATACAACACTAGTAAGAGTAGTGATTACTATGTAATGCTTCAAGAAAATATGTTCTATGAATCTGCCATAATGGAACAAGGTAAACAATATCCTTCTAAATTAATTGCTAAAATTCCTTTTGAATTAAAATATAACTTTGTTGGTAGTAAAGATGCCAAAATTTATTATACATATAATATAACTGCTGAAATTGTTGGTAACATAAAAAATGGAACTAATGCCAATCAAGAAGTTTGGACTAGAGAATACGTTTTAATTCCTGATCAACCAATAACGACAATTACCGCTCAAACATTCAATATTTCTGAAATTGTCGATATTAACTACAATGATTACTACAACTTAGTAGCTGCTTATGAACAAAGTCAATCTCTAGCTTTAGATGCTACTTTAAAATTAAAATTAAATGTCAAATATAATATTGATATTCCTGAAACTACTAAACAAGAAAATGTCGAGGATAGTGTTGAAACTTTAATACCTTTAAATAACACGGTAACGCAAATCGATACCAGTAAAAATGATACTAATCCTAAAGTCTTCCAAGAAAAGCTTCTCCCAGATAATAAAGTTATTTTAAAAGATATTATTATAGCTGGTGTATTATTTATTACAGGCCTTGTCATTATTATTAGATGTGTTCATAGTGAAGAAAAGAATGAACAAGTTCTATATCAACGTAACATTGATAAGATTTTAAAAGGCTATGGCGACTTAATTGTTACAGTCACTAATAAACCTGATCTTCGTGGCTTAAAGACTTTAAAATTAGCGATTATCGATGATGTAATCGATTTAGCCGAACAAAATAAATGTAATATTATTCATTATGAAACAAGTAAAAATCGTGAAAGTATTTTATATATAATCGTTGAAAAGTATGTTTACATATATGAAATAACAGCTGAAACAAATCTATAAAAGGCTCTCAAGCCTTTTTTTGTGGTTCAATCTCAAAAAATCTTCTTAACAGCCAACCTTTTTGCCATCTCCATAACTTAATAAAAACCTTTCTTCGTTTTATCACTTGGCAATTAATTAAAAAAAACAATTTGTTCTTTACCATAAATAAAATAAAATGTAGTATAATTTAACAAAGGTGATGAAATGGCATACATAGAATTTAAAAATATTAGTAAAACATACCAGATGGGTGAAGTCGAAATCAAAGCTTTAAATAAAGCAACGTTTAGCATCGATGAAGGCGAATTAGTTGTTATTCTAGGACCTTCTGGAGCCGGTAAAACAACAGCTTTAAACATCTTAGGAGGCATGGATAGTGCTACTAGTGGTACTTTAAAAATAGCTGGGCAAGATATAACTAATCTAAAAGATAAAGAATTAATAAAATATCGTCGTAATGATATTGGCTTTGTTTTTCAGTTTTATAACCTTGTGCAAAACTTAACGGCCTTAGAAAATGTTGAACTAGCTGTCCAATTATGTAAGGATCACTTAAATCCAGAGACTATCTTAAAAAAAGTTGGTTTAAAAAATCGTTTAAATAACTTTCCGTCCCAATTATCTGGTGGGGAACAACAACGTGTCGCTATTGCTCGTGCCATTGCTAAAAATCCACGAGTCTTACTCTGTGATGAACCAACCGGAGCTCTTGATTATAAAACTGGTAAACAAATTCTAAAACTCTTAGAAGAAACGTGTCATCAAGAAAATATGACGGTTATTATTGTTACTCATAATAGTGCTTTAGCTGATATGGCTGACAAAGTTATCAAATTTAAAAATGGGCAAGTTGAAGAAATTTATTTAAATCATAATCCTCTCCCAATTGAAAGTATTGAGTGGTAGTATGCAAAAAAATCGTATAAAAACCAATGCCAACCGTGCTATCAAGAAATCTTTTCCACGCTTTTTATCTTTAATAATTATGAGCATTCTTGGTGTTTTAGTCTTTGCTGGCTTACTAAGTACTTCACCTGATATGTTAAACACCTTAGATAAAAATCTTGATGAACATAATATCTATGACCTAAAAATTATCTCATCTAAGGGCTTTGATAATGATGACCTAGAAGCTTTAAAAAAAGTTGCTAATATCAAAGATGTCGAAGGCGAATATGCCAAAGATGTTTTAATCAAAGATAAAGACGATGAAGTTGTTATCAATGTCGCCAGTTTACCAAGCAATATTAACCAAATAACATTACTTGAAGGTTCCTTACCTAAATCAGCTGATGAAATTGTCGTCGAAAAAAACTTTATTACTAAAACTAATTATAAAATAGGGGATTACCTTGAATTAAATGATTCTTCATTCAAAAATTCAAAAGTTAAAATAGTTGGTACTATTTATAGCCCTCTTTATTTTAATAATACTAAAGTAAACCAACGTCGTGGGACTACTACAATTGCTACTGGTACTATAAATTATTATTCTTATACATTAAAAGATAACTTTGATTTATCCTATTATACAACGATTTACCTTACTTCTCAGGATGCCCAAAAACAAACTACGTCATCTAAAAAATATTTACAAAAAATAGAAGCATCACAAAATAGCCTAGAAAAAATTAAGGAAAGTCAAGAACAACATCGTTATGAAAATATCTATAATGCCGCTTCTTCAGAAATTGATAAAGCTGAAAGTGAAGCCCAATCCACGCTAAGTGATGCTAGAGACAAATTAACAAGTGCTAAAACCGAACTTGATAATGCTAAAAGTAAATTAGATAGCGCTAATAAAGAATTAACAAGTAACAAAAGTAAGTTGGATAATGCTAAAAAACAAATTACTAATGCCAATACCCAGTTTAATAATGCTTTAAAGCAATATAATTTAAGTTCCTCAAGCTTAAAAGACCAACTTCAAACAATTAATACTAACCTTACTAATATCAATAATAATTTAAGTCAGTTAGATCCGTCTAGCCCTGAATATCAAGCTTTAAGTACTAACCTAGTTACTTTAAATCAACAAAAAGCGTTAATTGAGAACCTAATAAATCAACAAAATTTACTTCGTAGTAATGAGCAAACTTATCAAACTAATCTTCAAAAGTATCAAAATGCTTACAAAGAATATCAAAAAGGACTTGCTGATTATGAATCCGGCTTAGCAACTTATAATACAAACTTAACGGAGTTTAATCAAAAAGAACAAGAAGTTAATGATAAAATTGCTTCCTCTCGTGCCGAACTTGCTGATATTGAAAAACCAACTTGGTATATTTATGATCGAACCGATAACCAAACTTATTCATCTTACATTGATCAAACTAAGAGTATCAAAAATCTTGCCGGATTATTTCCAATCGTTTTTTATAGTGTTGCAATCTTAGTTAGTTTAATCTCTATGAATCGTATGGTAGAAGAAGATCGTGGAGAAATCGGTACTCTAAAATCATTAGGTTTTTCTAACTTTCAAATAATGACTAAGTACTTAAACTTTTCTTTCTTAGCTACCATCATTGGTAGTATCATTGGAACCATCATTGGTTTAACTTTTATTCCATATCTTATTTTTACTATTTATCGTTTACTATTTGATTTACCAAATTTCCAACTAGGTTTAAATATCAACATCAGTTTACTAGGTATCTTATTATCTGTCTTATGTATTTGCAGCGCCACTATCATAACCGCTTTAAAAGAATTACAAGAAAAACCATCTTCTTTAATTAGACCTAAAGCACCTCGTTCTGGAAAGAAAATCCTTCTTGAAAACATAAAACCTTTATGGAAACAACTCTGTTTTTCAAATAAAATAACCATTCGTAATATCTTCCGTTATAAAAAACGTGTTGCTGTTACAATCTTTGGTGTTGCTGGCTGTACCGCTCTTATGTTATGTGGCTTTGGTATTAAAGATTCCATTGTTGATATAACCAATATGCAATATGGTCAAACTTTTAAATTTGATGCTACAATTTACTTAAAAGAGTATAATGACCAACTATTAGATAAAATAAAAGCAAACCATGAAATCAAAGAATCTTACTTAGTAAACCATATTATTTCAACCTACGAAAGTAGTAGTGTTACATTATTTGTTACGCAAAATAATCATGACCTAAAAGAGTTAGTTAACTTACGTGATTTAAATGACCAAAAATTAAATCTTGAAGAAAATAAAGTCATTATTACGGAAAAACTAGCTAGCTTATATAACATCAAAGAAAATGATCAAATTACTATCTTAGATAATGATAAAAAAGCTTATCAATTTACTGTTTCAGCTATTGCTAAAAATTATTTAGAACACTACATCTACTTAGATGAAACTACTTTAAAAAGTCAGAACAAAGACTTTGTTCCCAACATTATTTATGTTAAAACATCATCTTTAGATGAACAAGAAAAGAAACAATTATCTAAAAATCTTATGCAAAATCAAGAAATTATTAATGTTGTTCATACTAGTACTTTAATGGATAGTGTTAAAGATATGTTGAATGCCTTAAATAAAGTTGTTATAATTTTAATATTACTAGCAGCTATGCTAGCCTTCGTCGTGTTATATAATCTATCTAACATTAATATTCATGAACGACAAAGAGAAATAGCAACCCTAAAAGTTTTAGGTTTCTATAATAATGAGGTCGATAGTTACATTACGAAAGAAAATATTATTTTGACTATTATTGGTACTGCCTTAGGTTTATTCTTTGGTTACTTCTTAACTAATGCTGTTATAACAACTGTTGAAATGGAAAATGCTCGTTTTATTAAACACATTAGTTTAAATAGTTATATATATGCCAGTATAATCTCCATATCATTTACAATCATTGTAAATATTGTTACTCATTTTAATTTAAAGAAAATAAATATGATCGAAAGCTTAAAAAGCGTCGAATAGAGGAGGAATAAAAAATGAAAATATTAGTTACAGGAGGATGTGGCTACATAGGCAGCCATACTGTTTGTGAATTATTAGATAACAATTATGAGGTCATCATCGTTGATAATCTATGTAATTCTAAAAAAGAAGTTTTATCACAAATTAAAACTATTACCGGCAAAGAAGCCCAATTTTATGAAGGGGATGTTTGTGATACTTCATTACTTGAACAAATCTTTACAGAAAATGAAATTGATGCCGTCATCCATTTTGCTGGCTTAAAAGCTGTCGGCGAATCTGTTAGCAAACCAATTTTATATTATCAAAATAACTTAGAGTCAACTTTATCATTATTACAAGTAATGGGGGATTTTAATTGTAAAAAATTAGTCTTCTCATCAAGTGCTACGGTTTATGGCTCACCTAAATCATTGCCAATCAAAGAAGACTTTCCGTTATCAACAACTAATCCTTATGGCACAACTAAGTTAATGATTGAACGTATTTTAAAAGACTTATATCATGCTGATAACACCTGGAGTATTGCTATTCTTCGTTACTTCAATCCAATTGGAGCTCATAGTAGCGGTTTAATCGGTGAAAATCCTAATGGTATCCCTAATAACTTAATGCCTTATATCTTAAAAGTTGCTACTAAGCAATTGCCTCAATTAAATATTTTTGGTAATGACTATGATACTAAAGATGGAACTGGTGTTCGTGATTACATCCACGTTGTTGACTTAGCTAAAGGTCATCTAGCAGCTATCGAATACTTAAAAAAGAATAATAATTTAGATTGCTTTAACCTAGGTACTGGTCAAGGCTATAGCGTTTTAGAAATTGTTCAAACCTTTGAAAAAGTAAATAACATCAAAGTTCCTTATGAAATAGTTGATCGTCGTCCTGGTGACATTGCTGCTTGCTATGCAGATCCAACATATGCTAAAGAAAAATTAAATTGGCAAGCTACTAAAAATATTGATGATATGTGTAAGGATAGTTACAACTATATAAAAAAACAATTGCCTAAAATTTAAACATAATATAAAGAATATATAAGGGAGGGAATAATATGAAATGTCCAAACTGTCAAGCTGAAAATCCCGATGGTTCAATTTTATGTAACAACTGTGGTAGTGAATTAGATCAATATGAAGCTTTAACTCTTGATCCTGAGCCAACTCCGGGTCACCCACCTGCCGCTTCCCAATTTAAAACTCCTAAATATATTGATTTAAGAAATGTTAGAAATGATGTTGATGATTTAAGAGATCTTACTTCACCTAATTTTGTTCCACCTAATCAAGCCAATATTAATCCTAATCAACCTAATATCGAAACCCTTTTTGCGGTAAATGAAGAAGAAAAAACCCAACAAGAGCCTATTGCTCAACCAGAAGAAACTTTAGAAACAAGCTATGTTAATAAGCCTTTAAAAATTGTCACTTGGCTTGGTCTTATTCTAGTTACTTTAGCTATTGGCTTTTTCTTCATCAATCGTCTTCCTCAAATGAAACTATTCAACTTGGCTGCGATGAATTTAACTGATAATTTTGGCACATATGAAACTAATAAAATGATTGTTGTTGGTATCTATTTAGCTATCATTTTCTTACTTGGCTATGATGCTTACCGAAGTAGACAATCCACCCTTGCTAAAGAAGCTAGTAAAAATGTTATTGCTAGTCTAATATTAACGATTATTTCGGTTATTATCTTTGACCACATCACGAATTTAAAGGATACGTCCATCTATGTTAATGCGATTATTCGCTTTATCTTCATTGTTCTAATCTCCTTTGCTAACGTTTATTTTCGTAATAGCTATAATCATCTCGAACAGAAATGTGGAATTGAAAATATTTTCTTCGAAATTTTTATTTATTTTGATACCCTAACACTTGTTTTATTAATTTTTTCATAATTTTAAACTACAATAATGTAGTTTTTTTTTGTAAAAGATGTTAATATTAATAATAGAGAATAGAGGTGGCTAGTGTATGAGTACTTGTCCCAAATGTGGAACTATTATCAATTCTAAGGACGCCCAATGCCCTAATTGTCAGACATCACTCAGCAGTCGTGATGAGGAAACACTTGATTTTCCTAAATTAAAAAAAAGTATCCTAAAGTCTTCTAAAGCTCATTCAAAACAATCGCTTGCTAAAACTACCAACCTTGTAGAGACTAAACCCCTAAATAATTATAGCGTCGCAACAAGTTCAATTGATGAGAATGAAACCCCAGTTAATTTAAAACCGATTCCCCTAAAGGTTAAGAAAACTAATCATGTTCCGTCAAACAAAAACAAAGAAATAGAGGATTTTATTAAAAGTAAATATAGTAATTTAAATAATTACTACCAAGAAGAAGATAAACTTTTAAATCTTTCTTCAATTCTAAAAGTATTTATTGTCATTTTACTTCTTATTATAACCGTAACCATTATTATTCAAACGGCTCTTGAATCTACCAAAAAGCCGCAAGTTACAGTTGTTAATGAGGTGATAAAAACAGGGGATTTACTTGGCAAATGGCAAACCAATAATTCAGCTACCTTCATATTTAATGAAGATTCAAGTTTTTATTGGTATCGTTCAGCTGATAATTTAAAAAATAATTATTATGGTGGCGTATATACCTATAAAAAAGGCGATGAAGCCCTTGCTGAAATGGGTTATGATGATGAAGAATTTACTAAAACTTTTGGACAAAATATTAACAAAGACAATATATATTCCCTTGAAATGCAGCCTACTGTTTCATATGAAAATGGCTTAAATACTTCAAGTAGTCTTACTGATTCCACGAAGTGGTGGTATATTCTAATTATTAAAAAAGATGGTACTGCCATGGCTTATAATAAAACTTTAGATATTCGTTATAACTTAATAAAAAAATAATTTTAGTTTCGACTAAAATTATTTTTTTACTTCTTTAAGCTAAACCCATTAATTCATCTAAATCTAAAGTTTCTTGTTTACTAAGTGTTTCCTTATCAAAATTAACATTTTCATTTTTAGTTAAATCCAATTGATAATCTTCAGTTAATAAGGTTAATGAATTATCATAAAAGAAACCAACATCCATAAAGAAACCACTTATAAATTCATCACTTATCTTTAAAGTTAATAAGTTATCAATTTTAATTGAGTAAGAAACAATGTCATATTTTTTGCCTACTACAAAGGCTGATAAACAAAGTCTGCGTCCTTTTAAGTTATCTAAAATTTTTAAAGTATCTTCTGTATTTGTCTGATAAACATCATTTAAAGTATTAATAAATTCTTCATTTGTTTTTAATGATTCGATAATAGGGGATAAACTTTCAATTTCATAATTATAAATATATTTTTTTTCATCAGTATCAACTTTACGTGACATATCGATATTATTTTCATTTTTCTTAAGACTCTCAACAATATCTTTGACAATTATTTTATAATTACTCTTATTAAGCAGATTTTTAGCTTTCAGGTTAATATTTAAAGATTTTAATTTTTCACTTATATCATAATATTCTTTGTCATTAAATAAATAAAGTTCACTATTATCTATATTAGAATATAATCCAATTACTTTATCGACATCATTTACTTTATAATTGTAAGATAATGAATCATTACTTTTTAATTCTAAATTATCAATCCGTTCATCAAGATCTTCTTCCATTTTCTTTGTTACTTTTTTTAAAATAACCGATTTACTGGCATTGTAAGAACTAACCCCATAGAAAATCCATCCTCCAACTATTAAAGAAAGGACTATACCAGATGCAACAATTCTTATTTTTTTACTTTTTTCCATATCTATAATCACTTCACTCTATAATCATCTTTATCTATTATAGCATGTATAGTTTTAGATGTAAATTAATGAAAAACGACTCCTTATTTATCATCTTTAATTATTTAGTAAAATAAAAAGTCTTTTTTTCCTATTTTAAAAAGGAAATGTTGGTTTTAGTAGTGTTCGCCGCTTTAATAATTTTTAATAATTTATTCAAAAATATTTAATATTTAATCGCTATAATAACTTTAGGGAGGGAAAAAAAGATGAAAATAAAAATGAAAAGACTTTTTATTGGTTCAGTTTCGGCTATCGGCGCATATACATTAGTAAATACTTATCGTGTTCATCATGTTAAAAAGATTTTAACTAATTATAATATGAATCATCAAAGCACACCATTAGTAGTTCAAAAGGTTAATGCTGGACCAAAATTACAAAAAACTAATTATAATGACGTATGGTCTACAAGAGATTATATTCGACTTCGATAATGTGGTAAAATATTAAAAAGGACGTGGTATTATGAGTAATATTTTAATTGTGGATGATGAACGTGACATTGCTGAGTTAATAAGTGATGTTTTAAAAGATGAAGGCTATAATCCAACTATTAAAAATAATGGTCTTGATGCAATCGAAGAAATAAAGCATAATTCTTATGATTTAGTTTTACTTGATATAATGATGCCTGGTTTAAGTGGCACTGAAACTTGTAATAAAATTCGCGACCTAACTTCTTGTCCTATTATTTTTGTTACTGCTAAAAACCAACTATTAGACAAACTAGTTGGTTTTGAAATAGGAGCCGATGATTACATTACTAAACCATTTGCTATCGAAGAATTGGTTGCGCGTGTCAAAGCTCATTTACGTCGTGAAAACCGTTATAATCGCACTTCATCATCAATTATTGAAATCGGTGAAATTAAAATTGATAAAGAAAGCTATGAAGTTTATAAAAATGGCAAAAATATTCCTTTATCAACCAAAGAATTTGAATTACTATGGTATCTAATGACCAATGCGGGTAAGGTTCTTTCTAAAGAACAGATTTATAATAATGTTTGGCAAACTGAGTATGGCGATATTGGAACGGTTGCTGTTAATATTAAAAGCTTACGTAAAAAAATTGATCCTACGGAAAAATATATTATTACTATCTGGGGTTTAGGCTATAAATTTGTAAGGATTATTAACAATGATTGAGTATTTAAAACAAAAACTATCTATTCGCCGTGGTTTTATTACTGCCGTTATCGTTCTTGTCCTATGTAATATTGCCTTTATCACTGCCTATTATAAAGTTTATTTTAGTAGCGAAGTAAATCGTAATTATCAAAAAATTACCGAAGAATTAAAACAAGGAATTAAAATAATAAAAGAAGAATGTAGTACTAAAAAAGACTATCAAACATGCTTAAATGATTATAGTAACCAAAATAACAACATCATTACCTTAACCGACGAGCAAACAAACCTTGTTTATAAATCATCTAACTATGGTCAAAAAGGTTACTTTATTACTTCATCTGACTTAATCGATTTAGAAAATAAAACATACTTAATCAGTATTTCTAAAGAACAGCAGTCTTTTAATATCCACTTAGTAGCTTCTTTCATTATCTTTGAAATAAGTATTGTTGTTATTTTAAGTATTACAGGTCTTATTGGTGCTAATTTAAAAATTTTATCTCCTATCACTTCCTTATCGAAAGATATGAGTAATTACAAACTAGGCATTCTACCTAAAAAACGTAAGGTAAGAGGGGAGATTGATTCCCTTCAAAATGACTTTGTTGACTTAGTTAATAACTTAGAAGAAGAAAAACAAAAACAAAATCGTATGATTGCAAGTATATCTCACGATATCAAAACCCCTTTAACTAGTATCTTAGGTTATTCCGAACGCTTAATAATGAGTAAAAATCTATCATCGGCCACCAAAGAAAAATATGCTCAAACAATTTTTAATAAATCAATTGTTATGAAAGAAATTATTGAAGAGTTTGATAATTACTTAAGTTGTAATATCAAGGATAATAACAAAGTTAGCAAAATATCTATTAAAACCCTTGTTGATTATTTAAATAACTATTATAAGACTGACTTAAAAGAAAAAGATATAACTTTAAAGATTAAATCGACTTGTTATAATTCGTATCTCTTAGTTGATTTTGCTAAACTAAAAAGAGTTTTTAGCAATATAATTACTAATAGTATTCGTCAATTAAACAAAGATAAGAAACTTATTAAAATAAATATTACCAAGAAAGAACCTTTTATTATCTTTGAAATAGCTGATAATGGTTGTGGTGTTAAAGACGTCAAAAAAATCTTTGAGCCCCTTTATACAACCGATCCAAGTCGTAAAATAAGTGGTCTTGGTTTATCTATCTGTGAAGAAATTATTACATCTCATGATGGAACAATTAAAGCTGTTAATAATGAAATGGGTGGTTTAAGTATTATTTTCACCCTAAAAGAATACGAGGAAGACTATGAAAGAACCAATTCTTTATAAAATAACAAGACCTTTAATAAAAATTTTTATGAATATTGTTTATCATCCAACTTATCTTGGTTTAGAAAATATTCCTAAAGAAGGCCCCTTTATCTTAGCTGGCAATCATACCAATAATTTTGATTGCCTTCTTATCATGAGTAGTACCAATAAGACTGTTCACTTTTTAGCCAAAGACTCCTTATCTAAAGGTTTCAAAAGACATCTATTCAACCATATGGGTATTATTCCGGTAAATCGCCAAATTCATGATAAATCAGCTTTAATAAGTGCTATTCGCGCTTTAAATGACCAAAAAGTTATTGGCATTTTCCCTGAAGGAACAATTAACCGGACTAAAGATTCAATCTTGCCATTTAAAGTAGGTAGCGTAAAAATGTCCCATGACACTAAAAGTCCTATTATTCCTTTTACTATTACTGGAAAATATAAACCTTTTAAAAATGATTTAACAATAACTTTTTATGAACCAATCATTGCTAGTGGTGACGATTTAACTAGCGAAAATGAAAAATTAATGCAAATTATTAGTCATAATTTGGAAAAGAGGAAATAAATATGAGTATTTTTGATATGAAGTTTTTAAACTTTATTGGTTTTAAACAAAAACCTAAGGCTCCATGGCAAAATTTTTATAAAAAACAACATATGAATATTCATCTTCAAAATGAAAATCTTTATAATTACTTAAAAAGACACATGATAAATTATAAGAATAAAACGGCCATTGAATACTATGGAACGAAAATTTCTTATGCCGACTTTTTAGCCAAAATTGATCTTTGTGCGCAAGCTTTTAAGAGTCAAGGAATTAGAAAAGGGGACGTTGTAACCATTCTTTCAGCCAATATTCCCGAGGCTCTAATGGCTATTTATGCTCTTAATAAAATAGGAGCAGTTGCTAACGTTATTCATCCACTTTCCTCTGAAAATGAAATAAAGGAAGCCCTCAAGCGTTATCAAACCGTTATGTTAGTCGCTATGGATATCACTTATAGTAAAATAAAAAAGATTATTGATGATACGGAAGTTTATAAAACCATTATTATTTCTGCTCGTGATTCAATGTCTCCTTTTATGAAAATTGGTTATGAAATCAAAGAAGGCTACAAGGTTGAAAAGCCGAAAAAAAGTGAAGAATTTATCTATTGGAAGGATTTTTTGAAAACTGGTGAAAAGTATCATAAAGACAAAGACATTGTTGAAGTTAAGAAAGATACGCCAGCCATTATCTTACATAGTGGGGGAACTTCTGGAAAACCTAAAGGCATTGTTTTATCAAACGGTAATTTTATTGCTGCCACTATTCAAGCTCATATTGCTTACCCTGATTTAAATACTGATGATTCCATCTTAGCTATCATGCCCATTTTTCATGGTTTAGGTTTATCTGTAAGCATAACAACTGCCTTTGCTGTTGGAGCTAAAGTTATTTTAATTCCAACCTTTAAAGCTAGTGAATTTGATAAATTATTAACTAAACACACCCCATCCGTTTTAGTTGGTGTCCCAACTCTTTTTGAAGCTTTAACTACCAATCAACGCATGGATAAAGTCAATCTATCCGCCCTGAAATATGTTATTGCGGGTGGTGATACCTTAAATAAAGCTCGTGTTACCAAGATAAATGACTTCTTGCATGCTCATGGTGCTAATACTAATATGATTCAAGGTTATGGTCTAACCGAAGCAGTTGCGGCTGTTGCTGTGGACTTAAAATATGCTTCTAAACCTGGAACTATTGGTATTCCATGGCCTGGTACTTATATTAAAATTGTTAAACCTAATACCGATGAGGAAGTTCCTTATGATACTGACGGTGAAATTTGTGTTTGTGGTCCAACTGTTATGTTAGGTTATTATAACAACGAAAAAGAAACCAATGATGCTCTTCATCTTCATAAAGATGGTAATATTTGGTTGCACACGGGGGACATTGGTTCAATGGATAAAAAAGGTTATATAACTTATAAACAACGTATTAAAAGAATGATTGTTTCATCAGGATATAATGTTTATCCATCTCAAATTGAAGAGGTTCTAGAACAACATGAAGCGGTTCTTGACTCAACTGTTATTGGAATTCCGCATCCTTACAAAATCGAAGTTCCTAAAGCCTACATTGTTTTAAAAAATGGTTACAAAAATACGGCGCAAATTGAAAAGGAATTACAGGAATTATGTCAGAAAAACTTAGCTAAATATTCAATTCCGAAAGAATACGAATTCCGTAAGAGTTTACCTAAAACAATCGTTGGTAAAGTTGACTTCCGTAAACTTCAACAAGAAAATATCGAAAAAAGAGCGGAGGAAAAATATGTCACAAAATAAACTAAATACTTGGGCCTACAAATTATTTCGTCCTTTCTTAAGTCCTATCTTTAAATGGTACTATCATCCTCAAATTATAAATCGTAGTGTTATTCCGACCTCTGGTCCTATTTTACTTGTGGGAAACCATAAACATTTAATGGATCAATGTTCCGTTATTATTTCTACCAAAAGAGTCATTCATTATATGGCTAAAAAAGAATATTTTGATGGTAATAAAGCTTGGTTCTTTAAGGCCGTTGGTTGTATTCCTGTTGATCGTGAAGCTCATGATGGAATTGCTAAAAATACTGCTATCAATGTTTTAAAAGATGGGGGAGCTATTGGTTTATTTCCCGAAGGTACTCGAAACAAAACTAATGACCAATTACTTCTACCATTTAAATTTGGAACCGTCTCTATGGCCCAAAAAACCAATGCTACCATTATTCCTTATGCTATTACTGGTGATTATAAATTTCGTAGTAAAAACTTAATGGTTCGTTTTGGTAAACCTTTTCAAGTTAGTCAAAACGAAAATCTTGAAGATGCCAATCAGCATCTTTTTGCCGAAATAAGCGCCCTTATGCATGAAAATCTTAAAGCCACTAATCGTTCTTTAGAAGAAGAACTAAATAGTCGCTGTCAAGATGCTAAAAAATAACTCATTACCAAAAATTATTTTCCTTGTACAAGACCTAAAAAAAGACTATAATAATGATGTTATAAAAAAGAAAAGAGGAATATAAAAATGCAAAAAAGTATACCTATTACTTTATTAACAGGTTATTTAGGAAGTGGTAAAACAACCCTTTTAAATTATATTTTAAATAACCAAGAAGGTTATAAAATTGCCGTTATTGTCAATGATATTGGAGAAGTAAATATTGATGCCTCTAAGATTGCTAAAGATGGTATTGTTAATAGTAAAGATGATTCTTTAGTACCACTTCAAAATGGTTGTATTTGTTGTACTTTAAAAACCGACCTTTTAGAGCAATTGCAAGATATCATTGCTACTAAAAAGTTTGATTACATAGTTATCGAAGCGAGTGGTATTTGTGAACCAATTCCAATTGCTCAAACTATTACCGCTTTAGAAGACGCTTACTTACAATATAAAATGCCTAAACTATGTTATTTAGATTCAATTGTTTCAGTTGTTGATGCTAAGCGATTAAGTGATGAGTTTAATCAAGGAGAAAATCTTTTGAATGATAAAATTGATGAGGAAGATATTGAAAATCTAATCATTCAACAAATTGAATTCTGTGATACGATTATTTTAAATAAAATTGATGAAGTAAGTGCTGAGCAACTTACTAGTGTTAAAGATGTTATTAAAGCTTTACAACCAAGTGCGGAAATAATTCCAACTAACTATTCTAAAGTTGAATTATCAAAGATTTTGGAAACCCATAAATTTGATTTTGATAAAGCTGCTACCTCATCAGGTTGGTATGCTAGTTTAGAAAATGAAACTGAATTAAGTTCTTCACATGCTAAAAGCGCTGACCACCATGACCACGATGAAGAGGAACATGACCATCATGAACATCACCACCATCATCATCATCATCACGAAGAAGGCGAAGTCGAAGAATATAGCATTAATACTTTTGTTTATTATCGTCGTGAACCAATGGATCGTCAAAAATTCTATGACTATATTAATAAACCATGGCCTAAAAAAATTATTAGAGTAAAAGGTATCACTTATTTTAATGATGAAAAAGAAATGTCTTATATGTTTGAACAAGCTGGTACTTTAAAAGACTTAACTGAAGCCGGCTTATGGCTTGCTGAAGAAGATCCTAAATTTCAACAAGAAGTTTTAAAAGCTAATCCTGATTTAGAAAAAGATTGGGATCCATTCTACAAAGATCGTATGGTAAAACTTGTCTTCATTGGTAAAAATCTTGATAAAGAAGAAGTATTTAAAGAATTAGACCAAATATAATAGAGCATTGACCAAAATCAATGCTTTTTTTGCCCTAAAAATTAAATTTATGAACCAATATAGTTTAATTTAAGCAGAAAGGGTCGGGAATCATCCACTTTCCATTTAAAAACAGTTATATTTCTTAATTTATATCCCCTAAAAATTCATCCTATAATTAACTATAACTGCTAAATTTAACGCTATCTATAACTAAAAGTTATGACTTTATAACTAAAAATTGACATGGACTAAATTGTAAAGTAAAATAAGGGCCACTTAGGGGGATAAGTATGAAAAATAAAAAAATGCTTGAGGTTATTGAAACTATAAAATCTCAATTAGGTCATATTCCAACCAACGAAGAGGTTGTTGAATTATGTAACAAGCCATCAGTTTTACAAAAACATATTAAAAATAAAGATAAAATAACTCGTGAATTAGCTATCTTAGAGGACGAACATAATTGGTCACTTTTTGATGAATTATATTATCGTAATAAAGAAAATCTTGATAATATTGCTATCCAATATCGTGGTCGTAATATAACTTATCGACAAATGTTTGACAATGCCATAGCTTTCGCCAAAACACTTGGTAGTATTGGCATTAAAAAGGGGGAACCCATTCCTGCTTGCCTTGATAATACACCAGAATTTATATACAGCGTTTTAGGAGCAAATTATTATGGTGCCAAAATAAACCTTTTTGGTAGTAAATTTGATAAAGCTTATATCGAAGCTATTTTAGCTTCTTGTTCCAAAAAAATAATTATCTGTGCAGATAATTTCTATGATGATATTAAAGATATTGTTAGTAAATTTAATTATGATAACAAAGTTTTAATTTCACTTAAAGATTCTTTACCAAAGGATAAAAATGGGGCAAGCTTTGACCCATATGATGAATTTGATAAACATTTCTTAAAATTCGAAGACCGCATTCCAGCTTTTCAAGCTACTGATAATTCTCTACAAAGATATGCTGATTTGGTTGATCGTGCCGCTAATTATACAGGAGTTTATCATCATCCAGTCGGTATCAATGACGAATTTACAATCACTTACACCAGTGGTTCAACTAAAATTGGTTTACCAAAACAAATAATTCATAAAAATAAAAATTATATTGTTTCTGCTCGATTCCATGATAGTGATTTATCTAACTTGCCACCAATGAGAAATATAAGTGGTTTAGCTTTAGCACCAACTCACTCTAATACGCAATTATCTGCTAATATAACTGATTTGTTTAGTCAAGGTTGTCGTGTTGATTTAGAACCAATTTATTCTGAAGACTTCTTCCTTTATAGTCTTTTCATTAATAAAACGAACTTTGCCTCAGCCACAACAAGTTATTGGATAAAAGCAGCTAAAATGGTTGAATCAATTCCTGAATTAAGAAATATTTTACTCCCTTATTTGGGAATTCCAACTGCTTCAGGTGAAAAAGCATCTAAGGGTGAAGAAAAGTATATTAACAAGTTCTTAAAACGTGTTGAAGCTGGTCGCAACATTTTACCTAAACCTATTTCATATTCTCGTTTATCAATGGGTGGTGGTGACACTGAACATGGTGGTTACTTATTTACCTTATTCCGTAGCTTAAAAGCTAAACTACAACCATTTGAAGAATATGGTATGGATATCTTCCAACTAGCTAATGCTGCGGTTTTAGATGAATCTGGTCGTGAAAAAGACTATAATGAATGGGGGTACTTAGTTGCTAACTCTGCTGGTACGATGAGTAAGTATCGCGACAATGAAGAAGCTAATGCTAAATTCTTTATTAAAGATGCTTATGGCCGTAAGTGGGGTAATTGCAATTTAGGGGCTAAGATAAATAAAAAAGGTCAAGTTGTTATTGGCGGACGTTTAGGAAATGAAATATATTCTAATAATGGCCGTAAAATTGCTGAATTTGAACTAGCTCTACCAGTTCAAAAAGATACCAAAAATATTCTAAGTGCTGAAACCGCCTTTATTTTCCCAGATCCAACCAATCGTGAAAATCCTATCATTGTTATTCATATTGAAAAACAACCAACTTCGAAAAAAAACATTCAAAGTATTATTGCCGGTGCTTATGCTCGTTTAGAAAAAGAATTTGATCAAGATATTATTGATAAAATTGTTTTCCGCATCAGAAGTTACGAAGAAGGATATCCTCTTACTAAGTCAGGTAAAAGAAGCGTAAGAGAACTTGAATTAGAAGGAATTAGTCAAATCGATAAGTGCTATACTAAAGAAAATAATCAAATTATATGCCTAACTGATAAGAATGCCCTTAAACTAACTAAATAATTAAATAAAAAAAACACATCAATTTTAGTCAAGATGTGTTTTTTCATTGTCAATGACTATCTTTATCATTTACTCACTAATGTTAAAATGCTATAATGTAAGATACATAATAGAGGTGTAGTACTATGACAGCTAATCTGTTTTTTTCAATATGCTGCTTATTTTTTTCTTTATTATTGAATGCAGTAATTATCTTTAAAAAAAATTATCCTAATATTGAAACCAAAATATATAAAAGAATGACTATCGTTAATTTGATTTGCCTAATTTCTGAGTTAGTATCATCATATTTAACATTTACTTTAGGTCAAGACTCTTTATTGGTTATTTTGGCTATCAAAGGTTTGATGGGGTTAATGAATGGGTGGATTGTTCTTCAAACAATGTACATTTTTTTTGCCATGAGCAGTGAAAAAACTACCAAGAATTTTAAAAAATATGAAAAAATCTTATTTATTCCCCTTATCGTTCTAGTTGATTTACTAGTCTTGCTCTTTCCCATTACCTTTACCGAAGGTTTATATGGAAAAGGTGTTAGTGGCCCAGCCGTAACTATTGTTGTTTTTGAATCAGTTGTTCTATCCATTTTTTCTGTTTTAATTATGACTAAGAATAAAGGAAAAATTAAAAAAACTAAATTAATTCCATTCTTTTTATATTTAGTTTTACTATTAATTGCTACCTGTGTTCAACAACGCAACCCCGGTATGATGCTCACTACTTCTGTTGAAACATTTATAACATTTATGATGTATTTTACGATTGAAAATCCTGATGTCAAAATGATTGCTGAATTGAATAGTGCTAAGAATAGCGCCGAAAAAGCTAATCATGCTAAGTCCGACTTCTTATCTAACATGTCTCATGAAATAAGAACTCCCTTAAATGCCATCGTTGGTTTTTCGGA
>CAKOHV010000015.1 GCA_934086145.1 uncultured Bacilli bacterium | reverse complement strand
GGACTGTCTCCTGTAAATTACAGGCTACAATCCTCTAATTAGAAACTATTTATAAACTGTCCAACTTTTGGGGTTCAGTTCAACTAAACGTGTTTTTTTAATTATTCTTCAAATTTAGCATCAACATAATAGATAGGTCTTCCCTCTTCAAAATATTTCTTTTCAAAATCAGTCATAATATTTTGAATAGGTTTTTCATCATGGTGTAAATCTAAACTAACTCTATTAAAGGAATACCAATATTGTGATAAAGTTTCAAGTGAGTAAGCAAATAAACCTTTATTATCTGTTTTTAAAATAATATGTTTATTTTTTTTGAAAATTCGATCATACAATTTTAAGTAATTCAAATGAGTAAATCTCTTTTTTTCATCTATTTTTTTCGGCCATGGTTCTGAAAAAGTCAAATATATTGTATCAATTTCTTTACCAAAAATATTACTTATTTCCATTGCATCAGCATTAATAAGTCGTATATTACTTAAATTTTGCCCTCTAAGTCTTTCAACTGCTCTTACCATTTGAGAATCATTTATTTCTAAACCAATGAAATTTATTTTAGGATAAGCTTTCGCCATATTTATGATAAAATCGCCTCTACCCATTCCTAATTCCAAACATATTGGATTTTTATTTCCAAATATTGAAGACCATTTATTTTTACAACTTTGCGGATTAGCAACAACATAGTTACTTCTTCCAACAATTCTACTAGCATCTTTTATTTTATTATATTCCACTTTAATACCTCCTAAGCATTTGCAATCAAATGTATTTTATCATTTTCTATTAACAAATGAAATACTATTATAACTAATCAGCATTTTTATTCTGTAATTTTTGTAATAATTTACTAGTATTTTCATGTAATTTTCCACCTTTTTTTGTTAAATTAGCTGCTTGATAAATTAAAAATTCCTTTAATGCTTCATCAATATCTTGATAAGCTAATTCTTTTACTTTAAGTAAATTATCATTTAAATTTTGACGTCCTATTTTGTCTGCAATAAAAATAATTTTCGCTAATAAATCCATTTTTTCATCACCAATAGCATGATATCTTATTGCCAAAACTTCTTCTTCCTTTAAGTCATACCTTTCCATTGCTAAATAGGAACCTACCATAGCATGTAAAATATTAGCATTTTGAGGACTTAACCACTCTTTTGCTAAATGGTATTTATTAATTATTCTTTCATTTTCGGAACTTGAAACTTCCTTAGCCATATCATGTAATAACCCAGTTTCATAAGCTTCTTCAATATTTACCCCATATCTTTTAGCTAACAAAACAGCTTCATCTGCTACTGACAAACTATGTTTATAACGAAAATCAGACATCATATTTTTTAAATCTTTTTTCATTAATTCAATATTATTCATTTACATTAATCCTCTTTTCACTAATTCTGGTATAACATAATCACCTAAAATACTACCAACTTCTATTCCTTTTTCTTTATAATTTCGATCAATAAATATAGCTTCCTTTATTTCATTATTGCATTTTATCTTTCCAGATATATCTACCAGGTAAACACAAACATGCAACGGTTTGTTAGAAAAAACTGCTAAATCATCATAATCACCAAAATAAGCAGCTTCCTTTAACTCGACAGTTAATTCTTCAAATAATTCCCTCTGCAAAGTTTGAAAATCACTTTCTAATTGTTCTCTCTTACCTCCAGGTATTATACATTCATTGCGGTTATTTCTTTTTCTTTGAACTAAAATCTTCTTATTTTTCAAAATAATTGCTCCAACTTTATCAATAACATCCAAATCTATAGTTTCTAAATCATTAGGAACAAGTAGCATTTTATGAAAATACTTTTTTCCTTCATTCAAATAAAGTTTTTGACGTTCAACTCCGTGTGTATCCTCAGCATGGAATAAAATCAATTTTTTAATAGCTAACTTTTCCATTACTTGGCAAACACTTTTTACTGTTGATTGTTGTCTAGAACATACATCAAACTTTTTTTCTTCAGAATCTAAGGAAAAAGCCTCATGTAGAACAATATCACTCTTAGCAATTCGGGAATATAAATTTTTATCTAAAGTAACATCACCTAAAAAAGACATCTTTTTTTCATTTATTACTACTTCAAAGCCAAATTCCTTACAAGAATTAGCATTCAAATCAAAGAATAAATATTCACAACCATTTATTTTTACTTTTTCATTGTTTTTAATTTTTATTAATTCGATTTTGTCTAAAAGTAATTCCATTAATTCAACTGGTATAAATAAATCCATTAATTTTTTTATAGTATCTATAACTTCATCATTACCATACACATGAATTTTATTTTTTATTAAAGAAATAGAACCACTTAAACATTTAAAAAAACAAATAAGTCCCATAACATGATCAATATGACTATGCGAAATAAAAATATTATTTATATCATAAGCTTCTAATCCGAAATATTCTAATCTATTTAAAATTTCCATGCTACCACCAGCATCAATTAAAAAATTCCCTTCATCATTTTGTATAATAAAACATGTATTATACATTTTCTTAGCCATATCATGACCAGTTCCTAACATTAATAATTTACTCATACAAAACTCCTCCTACATAAAATTTCTATTATAAATATTACTTATTCTTCTAATTTTTTTTAAAAGAGAAAGACTATTTTTATCAAATTCTATACTATTATCTTTATACTGGGCTAATTTTAACAATTCATCAATTTTAAACCATTTTTCTTCTAATAAACCATTTTTTAAGATTAACTTTTTATCCAAACCAATTTTTACATAATAAAAATACAAGTTATTAATAACATCCATTTTTTCTTTTTTTGCTATTAATTTCAAATCATCTTTTTTTAATTTTATATTTAATTCTTCATAAACTTTGTTTATTATAACATCCCCAATTATTTCACTATCTTTAAAAGAAATTGACCACAAATGCCATAGTCCAACTTTATCTTTTTTTCTCATTAATAAAACTTGACCATTATCATTTAAAAAAAAGATTTTTACTATATTATTAACCACTTTATTCGATTTCCCTCTCCAAATAATTTTATTTTAATTATACTTTTCTAATATTTATTATACTTTAAAGATTAAATAAAAAAAAGAACATCAGTTAGTTCTTTTAAGATACTTTTTGGCATTAAAATACAAAATCAAATATATATCAATAATAAAAAATCCTATTAAACATAAATAAACATTAAAATAAAAATAACTAAACAAGACAATTATTAGATTTATAAAAATAACTATTTTTTCAAACTTACCAAAATAAAATAATAAAAAAACAATTCCAGAAATAAATAACATATAAATAGTACTTTTAAGATAATTAGATAAGACAAAATCAACATTGTATGCCATTTTAAATAAAACAAACATTACAATAAATTCCAATAAACGAACTAAAATTGTATATATTGTAAAAATAATTATTTTTGACGTTATCCATTGGCGATTTTCACTTCTTAAAAAAACATTTTCTTTCAAAACGGCGATTTCATAATTAAAAAAAGTTAAAGATATTAAAAAATGCAAAAATATTTGATAATAACCTAGTAAGTTTCCATGGAAAAATTCTTCCTTAATCCTTGGAACACAAAGTAAACTATACAAAGTTTTATTACTAATCTCTATATTAGAAGTACACCTAATTATGACATATTCAACAACCATAAATAAAATAAACAATACATACCAAATTTTATACTTTTTAATGGTATACAATAAAACATTTAATTCTAACTTCATTAAACATCTCTCTTTTTTCTTAAAGTAAATTTATAACATCCTATTGCAATTAATAACAATAAATTAACTTGTAAAACCGATGAAACAACTTCTAATATAAATGAATTAAAAGGTATTCCTAATAAATAATTATAATACATCAATGGAGCATTATAAAAATGTGTAACCTCTGCGCTAACCCCAACTAAGAAAAACATAATACTATTTAATAGTATAGCAAAATAATAAAGCTTTTTATTACTAAAAGTTAATATGAAACCCAACGTTACATTAACGATCAAAAAAATAATAGACATTCTAAGCATAATAAAAGCTAAATAAAGATATTCGTTTAAACTTGATAACATAGTCAAGCCCTCAAGTCCAATATTACTTGTAGCGATAAATAATGGAATAATTATTGATAAAAGATAATAAATTATTAAAAAATATATTGTAGAAAAAATGATTTTTTTACTTTGATCTTTAATAACTTCTTTATATGATTTAAACCTTAAAATTATCTCATAACTATTATTGGTTTTGTAAATCAATGAATAAATATCTAAACCAAAGGTTAAAGAAAGTAAACTTAGCGAAATCCATTGGGTAATAGAAGTATAATAATTCAAACAGAAAGAAAATTTCAAATTACCAGACAGACCACCACATAAACAAGCTATAACAACAATCAAATATAAGAATAAATTCCTTTTTTCGTTGTAAAAATTACTTAATTCAATAAAATACTTTTTATTTTTCATTTAAATTACCATTTTCACAAATATATACTTTATCAGTTAAGTTATCAAGATCTTCTCTAATATGAGTACTAAAAATAATAATCTTATCTTTCTTTATTGTTTTGAAATATTCTATTAATTTAGTTACAGTTACTTCTTCAATTCCATTAAATGGTTCATCTAGTAATATAATTTCAGGATTTTCCATTATAGCTTGAGCAATTCCCAATTTTTGTTTCATCCCTAATGAATATTTAGAATATTTTTTATCTTTTTCATTTTTTAAATTAACAAATTCTAATGCTTTTAAAATTTCATCTTTACCGATTTTATTTTGTATCTTAGCTAATAATTCTAAATTTTGATATCCTGTCAAATCAGGAAAAAAGTTAGGCTTTTCAATAAGAGCTCGTAAAGATGGCGGGAACTCTAAAACATTATTATAGTTTTTTCCATCATATAATACCTCTCCTTCTGTTGGAACATATAAACCAGCTATTAACTTCATCAAAACACTTTTTCCACTACCATTTCGACCATAAAATCCATAAATATTCCCTGTTTCAAACTTCAAATTAACATTTTTAACAACATCATTACTATCAAATTTCTTTGTTACATTTTTAAGTTCTATCATCATAAAAATCACCTATCTAATTATTTTTTTCACAATCAATTACCAATTTTTCTTTATCTTTATATAAATAATGAAGCATAACTCCAGTAATAACTAAAAATAACGAAGGTGCAATAAAAGGACTAAAGATTCCACGCTCATCATTAAAAGCTAAATAATGTAATAAATTAAACATTAAGCTCATCTCTTTTTTTAACAAAATATAACCAATAAACCATTCAACAACTACCTCAACGAATATTTCTAAGCCTAAAAACAATAAAATCGTTAATATCACATCAGCAATATAATTTTGATTTTTACGAACTACAATCAACGATAAATTTATAAATACTATCATATGCATCACTACATTCAATAAATACATAATCATAAAAATTATCGGATAATTATAATAAAACTCACTCCACCCTTGATCACGATATTCAGGTGCTATAAAAAGTCCAGCTTTAAAATAAAGCAATGAGATAATAAAAAGAACAGCGATTACCGCAACGATAACCAAAACCGGCTTATACGCTTGCCAAAAGAAATCTCGTTTCACTTTTTTGTAACTATTTCGTGTTAACTCTAATGATAAAATATTATACTTTAAATAACGACTTGTATAATATAATGAAAGCCCTATTACTACAAAGAAAAATACATAAGTGGCATTAGGCATTTTCCAAAATAGTACTTCATTAAGAGTAGAAAAGAAGTTAACTACATAATACTTTTCTGACATCGGAAAACAAAATGGATTACCAGCATCTTGGGCTTCTTTAACTTTTTCTGGGCTTTGACTCAAGCATTCTTCATGTAATTCCACAGTATGTTTATATGTTTTAGTCGTTTCTTTCATATAAGATCCAGCTGCCATTAAAGTCCATATTAATAAAATAATCAAAGTAATAACAATTAAAATATTATATTTTTTCTTATTCATAAATAAACTCCAATCTAAAAAAGGACATTAATTTATTGTCCAAATTCCAGTATGATCAGTATTCAAAGCTGTCAAATCTTTCCTCCACACAAGCAAAGTATACTCACCCATAGTTTTAGTAACATCCGTCTTGAAACGTGCTTTCTCCCCCATTTTTACAGTAACTGCATCTCCATAATCGCCATTACGTAAAATTGGTTTTGCTGATATTTTGCAACCTTGACAAGGAGAATTAAGTGGAGTTGAGGCATACGTATTTTCATAATATTGAGCATTCATAGTATCCTTAACATAATATTTAGTCAATGATTTTGTTTCGTTTTTTATCAAATTGATACTAACTCCTACAACTTTATTAGCCGAAGCAGTAACTAAAAACAAATCAACAACAACTGCTACCACCAAAGATATAATAGTATATTTCATAAATTTCATAATAACACACCACTCTCTCACTATAAATATACCTTAAACAAAGTATAGCACAAGAACGCCTAGTTTTAAACATATTTTTTTAAACATTATCAACACTTTTTAGAATCATTCCGATATCATTTTTCACCCAAAAAAGACCTCAACGAGGTCTAATTTCACTACTTTTTACTTATTTAAATATTTCTTCAAAGCCTTATACATTTTTTTCTCTTCATTAGATAATTTTAAGTATTCTTTTTCCGAAAGTACATAAAGATTAAGCTCTTTAGCTAAATTAACTATATCAATTTTACTTTTTTTACTAAAAAAAGCATCAAGATTTTTATTTTCAAAAGCTATTTTAAAATCTTCTTTACGTTTTCGTATTAACATTTGATTAGCTTTTTTTATTTTATAAGCCAAATCACTTTCATTTCGATCTAACGCAATTAAATACATACACATTATAACTATATCATTCAAATCATAAATTTGTTTATAAATTTGTTTTTCATCTAAATGAAGTAACTTGTATTCATCAAGATTTTGTTCTATTAAATTTAATAAATTTTCACCTAAATAACTACGTAATATTTCGTTCATTTTCTATTTCTCCCAAATAACAATTTCATCTTTAGCTAACTTAAAGTCTTCAAAAAAGTCATCAATTAAGTCATAGCTATTTTCCCTAATATCTTTATACAACACTTCTTGTGGTAATCTTCCACTATCAAGCTCTGCATCTAATGATTTCTTTCTTATTATAAATTTAGAAATTAAACATTTTAATCTATTCATTGCATTTTTTTCATTCAATAAAGCAGCTAATTTTATTAAACTTTTAGATACTTCAAAATTTAAATACTTAACATTTAAGGTTCCCACCCCAATAAATCTTAAGCGATCAAGTGCATCAGCATCTTTTAAAATTTTTGCAATCTTTTCATACTTTTCACTATCTTTTATATGATACTTTTTAGTAAACGTCGGTAGCAATTTTTCAAATGACGATTCTTCATCATGAAAATCAACTGAAGCACAAATAATATTAATATTATCTTTAGAGAAAATAGTATCACTTAGTAAATTTCTAACAATTACAGCGCTATAGTCACCATGTTTTTCATCTCTTTCACAAATTCTTCCCGAATCATGAAAAGCCGCCGCTAAAGTTACTAATGTTATGATTTCTGGATCATCAGGATATAAAATATTAGCTAAAATAGACGCATATACACAACATCTTTCAATATGACTTGCATCATGACTAAATTTTCCTCTATAAAGGCCATTCTGATATACTAATTGCAAAGCTCGCTCAATTTTATCATTGTCAATTAAATCCGAAATATCCTCATATGTAAATTGTTTTCCAAAATTTTGCCAACTACGATTATAATTTTTACAATATAAACTTAAACTTTCGTTCAAATCCTGAAATATTTTTAATCTAAATTTATTATTAGTAACATTTACCTTTAACTTTCTTTCTAATTTATCAATTTGACGATAAGTACTTTTTAAATCAAAAGATAATACTCCTTTATCTTTAGAAAAAGCATTTGACTTATTAACTGTTTCATATTCCTCATGCAACACATTTTTTATATTACTTAACTCTTCTAAAGCTTTTTTAGAATCAATGTCTATTAACTCATTTATCTTTTCAAAAATACTATTAAAATATTCCATTAAAGTATTATCTTTTAATCCAAGTCCATTATTTTTTAAAAATTCATTTTTTAAATCACTATTTTTCAAACTAATTCGTAAACTTGTAAATGTTTTTAATAATACTTTAAAGCAATCTTTTCCATCAATTTTATCCATTCCTAAAAAGTCATAATATAAATTAGACGAATCTAAATAATTCATATATTTATCAAATAAGCATTCAATCTTTTCCATTTGCCTAGAAACCAATTGACGGCGATCAATAACTTCAATCGACAAGCCCAAATCAATAGCTGCTTCTAATAAAGCAGAATCGATTGATTCAAATGCTACAAGTGAAACTGGTTCTAACTTTTTATTTTGATTAAAGCTATTCAGAACATAACTATTTGCAACATTTCTTGTATTATCTAAAACATCATCTAAAGTTAAATACTTTTCTTCATTAAAAGCTCTTAAATAACTAACATTATTGATAGCATTTAAATTACTAAGTGATTGCGAAAGAATTAATTTTTCATCTAAATCACTATATCGTAAGATTAACTTTCGTTCTCCATTCTTATAAAATAAAGAATTTAAACCAAAAAAATTATTACCAATTAATGTACAAATAATTTTATCATCAACATTATCATTTAAATGTTCTTTTACACCCATCAAATATTTTCGAGTTAAGCTATTTTTATTATTATCAACAACATATAACAATGCTTTAAAATCCTTTAAATAAACCTTTTTTACTAATACTTGTTTCCCTAGATATCTTTTCTTTCGCTTAGTTTCATCTACCAAATCCTCATATTTTACAGAACTTATATCATCATATTCTAATTTTTTATTTAATTCAGTACATGTTTTCTTATTATATAATCCTTTTAATTTATCTTCAAAATATAAAAATCTTTCATATATCTTAGCTTCACCTTTATAATTTATTAAAGCTGAATTCATTTCTTCTCTTAAAACTTCTATATCATGAATATTATTTAATTCAACCATCTTCTTTAAATCAAACAAAATTTGTTTTTCTTCTACTTCTTCTAATGATAACTTGTTTTTATCATATAATTTTAATAAATTATCTAAATTACTAGCATACTTATTTATCAAATTTAAAGTTTCCAAATAACTAAAACCATAGTTAAATTCATATATTATATTTTTAGCTTCCTTAATTGTTAAAAACTTATCATCTAATAATTCCATCATCTTTTGCTGACGAAGTAAATCTAAATTTTTGAAGTCAGCAAAAGTATCACAATAAACTATTCCATCTTTTTTTAAATATAAATAAATCATTCTTCTTATATCAAGTAAAGTCAATTCATCTTTATGCTGTACAGCAATTTTAGATAATGTACTTATTAAAACTTCACTAGCTAAATCTTGATTAGTTTCATCATCTTCATTAACTACTTCAACAAAATTTATATCTTCATTTAAACTATTTAAAAGAAGTAACGTTTTTTGAATTAAGCAAGGTGATTCCTTAAAGGCTGCCAACATCATACAAAAACATTCAAATTTATTCTTTTCCTTATAAATTATAGCTAACTTTTCATTAACTTCTTTTTGTCTAAGTAAATATTCAACCTTAGATATACCTATTGCTTCCACCAGATTATTATCAATCATCCACCAAGAGAAATCATGTAAAAAATTATCAGTATCGACAGCTAAAGTAAAAGCTAATGATAACTGTTCAGCATCTAACTCTATTTTCAGATTGGTTATGCAATCCTTAAACAAAGATTTTTCTTTTAATTCCGAATCTAGATAATCAAAAATTAATGGATTACTTAAAGTTACCTCTTTTAAATCGTTAAAACATGTTTCTTGGACGTTTTTGCTTAGATATTTCAGTAATTCAGGTTTTCTCTTAACAAATAAAGCTATTTTTCTAGGATATTTTACTAAGATTTCATCAGGTACCCAACATATTACTTTAGATTGATGCTCTACAATCATCATAATATCTTTTTCATACAAATTCATAAAACTTATTGGGCAATATTCTAACAAAGTTAGATGACTATTTAAAATATTCAAGATTTCTAAAGCATACTTGTAAAATAATTCATCTGTAAATTTTTTTATAATTTCTGGATATAAAGGAATAATTTTTCTCACTAATTCGTCTTCTTTAAGTAATTCATCTATTGCTAATAACTCAAAAAGATAATAATGCTTCATTGCACACTTGAAAAATAATTTTTGATTATAATCTTTCACAATAGCAGCTAACTTATCTATGCACTCATCATCATACTTATCTATAAAAACTTGTAAATTATTTAATCCAAAGGAAATTAGTTCTTCATAAGACAATTCTTCTGTATCATCATCTATTCTACTTTTTATTACTTCTAACTCCATAGTACCACCTATTATAATTCTAACACATAAATTAAAAAGAAAACAGACTAGTCTGTTTTACAAAAAATTATTTATTACAATTAGACAAAGCATAGGTAATTCTTGAAACGACATCATTTAATTTAGCGTTAAAATTTTGCGAATTAACATCTGCAAATAAAAACCATTCAGGTAATATTACTGACTCATTTATTTTATTAGCATAGCTCTGAGAAAGTCCCAAAATATTAGCATATGGCCACATTTTCATGTAAGAATCGTTTATCTTAAACGATTTATTTAAAATAGATAAACTACTTTTTTCTAATTTTAATTTAAAACGTCTAATATTGGCCATTTCCATATCTGCTTTAAAAGTTCTTTTAGGGACAATTCTATATAAATAAATTAAGACACCAACTATAATACTCCCTATAATGTAAGAAAATAAATAAAATGGATGAATCAAAAGAGCTGGACTAATATAAATATATAAATCACCAATTAAAAATATACTTATACATAATATCGCTAAAATTTTTTCAATCATTTTATACTTACTAAATAAAACAATTATAAATATTATCAGACACCCAACTGCTAAAATAGTTCCAATAGCTACCATATCTTCATCATACATTAATAATGGTTTAAAATTAATAATTAAAAATGTAAAAATAGCCAAAATTGGTAAATAAATATACTTATTAAAATAATTATTTCGTAGTGATGATGATAATTCAACCAAATACTTATTTACTTGTTCAATAATATTTTCATCATTCTCATATAATTGTTCTTCATTGATTACTTCGCTATTTTTAAATAAACATTCTAGTAATTTCTTTTTTATTTCATCCGCTCCATCATAATCTTTTATCTTTATAATATCAAAAGAATCATTTTTTGTTTCTTTTATCTTCAGATAACCGTCATTTGCAAGTTCTACTAACAAACATGTAATATCTTTATTATTTATTTTTTCATTATAAATATAACTCATTTCTAAAGAATTTAGCTTCATAATTTTTTCTAATTTAATTTCTTTACTAACTTTTTTACTTCTTAATAAAAATAAAGTTAATAATAGTGCTCCTATCATTCCAAAAGTAGGTCCAAAAATTAGAAGATACATTGATTTATCAAATATAGAAGTACTTTTTTTAAAATAACCTTCATCTAAATCGATTAATAAACCTAAATTTTTATTTTCTTCTAAATTATCTAAGCTTCCTGTTATTTTATTACCAATCACTTCAAAATTTATGTTTTTAGTTACATCTTCTTTTAAAGAAACAAATTTTATATTTTCATCATTAAATTCTTCTGGTAGTTGAATTTCAAAATTTATTTTATTAATTACGACGTCAAAAGTATTATCAATAACATTAATATATAATTTATCTTTCTTTTTACTATAATCTTCACCTAAATCATAAGTATACTTAAGATTAAAATTTCTCATATCAGAATAGCCAACATCATTAGATAATTTTAGTATTCTGTAACCTTTTTCTAAAGAAGTAGTCAACTTTTCACTACTAGAAATACCACTTAATTTAGCTAATTGATTGTTATAATATAAAACCCTATTATTAGTAAAGATTTTTCTATAAAAATAAGGCATATCATTTTTAAATTTCATCGAAATATTTTCATCATAATTAACTTTATTATCCAGATTAACCAGTATATTTGTTTTAAACTCCTCTATTTCATAATTATTATTTTTTTTGGTTTCTTTTTTTTCACTAACATCCGTTAATATTTTTATTGAAACATTATAAAATTTAACACTATCAATAGAGTATTTTTTGGTCGTTGGGTTTATTTCACTGCCAACATTATAATAAAAATCGTTATTAGCCAACACTTCCTCATTACTAGTTATTACATCCAAAACGTTTTCATTATTATCATATAAAGTTAATATTACTTCTATTTCAACATTTTTTGCATAATAGTTATGAAGAATTCCATTAATTTCATAGCCCCCATAAATCGTACTATTATAATTAACAAAAGTCGTAAAACTTAAATTAGAAAAAATCATTTTGCCAATCGAAAACTCTCCAACTCTATTACTAGTTGAAACCACGCCACTATTTCCTTCAACAGCCAAGACAACTAAAGGAAAACATAAAATACAAATAGCAATAATTAACAATTTTTTTATTTTCATATCAATTCCCACTTGTCTACTATTATCATTATAACATAATATGCTTTTTTATAAAATCACGTCCAATAAAATTAGCAAATTCTTATCACCAAAAAAAAAGAAGACAAATTCATCATCTTCCTTTACTAGTCCCTTTATTTAAACTTTCTGAGAAACTATTAAATGCAATATCACCATAAGAATCTTGAAATTTTGCCTCTACTTGAGAATTCGCCAAGTTTATAAAAGTAGTTGTATGCGTTTCAGGGAAAAAACTTAAAAATATCGAATCTCTTAAAGTACATTCAATCGATTCTGACGATTTAAACTTAGCGAAATCATCATAGTTAGTAAATGACTCTACAACAATATCATATTTATAAATTCCATTTCTAATAACATATTTTTCCCTTTGCACAACATCTATGAGATACCTTAAATCAGTTTTTATTGAATATGCCTTTTCACCATAACCATTTTCATCATAATCAATCAAAATATTTTTATTAACATTTCCAGTAAAGAAACTTAAAATGCAATTATTTAACACTTTATCCATAGGGTATCTATAAAATATAAATTTATTATCTCCAATATTTTTTCTATTTCTATCATCTCTAACAAAGGCCGCATATAAATAACCGTAACGTCCTACATACAATTTAATACTTTTGTTAACTTTCTTCTCTTTATCATTATTTGCCGGTGTTGATGGAATAACATCTTCATCCAAAAGCGGATCATTTGGTGGATTACTTCCGCCACCCAAATTCCAAGTCGGACCATTTGGCGGATTATTTCCTCCACCACCAGATCCTGTTACTCCTGGTTGATTAGGTGGTGATAGTGGTGATGACACTGCTTGAGATTTTTTCTGAATTTGCTCAGTTAAAAACAACTCTTTGGCCTTTTGCACATCTATTGTATCAACATAATATTGTTTTTTTAGCATATCCAATGATTCTCTAGAAGTTGATTTTGTTCCTAAATAGTCAAATAGATAACTATAATCATCTAAAGGTATTTTAAAAAATTTACCATTTTCATTTTTTCCAAGTACCGCAATCCATGTTTTACCCTTTTCGACATAATTCAAAAGATAAAATTTATTATTCTTCATAAAAAATGATTCTAATCTTAGCGGAATTACCGTATGTATCCTACCATCAAATACTTTATTACTATAATCAAGAGGATATTTTATTTGAATACTATTATTTTCTATCATATTTTCACCTCAAAATTTATATTATTTAATTTTGAATCAAACTTATCTTCTTTTTTGTTATCATAAACATTTTATTATTCTAACATTTCCCTGTTTTTAAAATATTTTACCTTTACTCTTTTTTATTACATTAAAAGCTTATCTATCATAACATAATACTATTATAACAACTTTATATCTTATTTTCTAGTCGATTATAATTACTAAGTTTTTATTTCTCTCAAAATTTTGACACATTTTTTTCATTTTAAAATTTAAAATTAAATAAATTATCATCAAACCAGTTAAAATACTCAAATAAAAAGGATTCATAAAATAACCTAAAATAACAAACAAAATCAATAAAATATAACTAATAATCGGAATACATTCATAAAATGCCACTAATATAAAAAGTAAACAAGGATATAAATATAAGAAAGATTTAAAAAAATAAATTATTTTGACATTAACATATTTATGAAAAAAGAAATATAATATTAAGTACTGAAATAGCAAAAAAATAACTAAATATACCAAAAGCCAAATCATCTTACCAATAATCCATTTTTTTTCATCAATTCTACTAACCATATAATAAAATTGCTCTTTTAATTCTGTCATAAAAAATATGTAACAAAAATAAATATGTAACCCTAATTGATAAAAATATAATAAACTTATTTTAGATGAGCCTCTACCCTTAGGAAGGATTATTAACGATAATAAATCATTCAAATTGAGTTCAATACCATCTGGACGAACTTTAAAATAAATCATATTTCCCATAATTAACGCAATTAATAAGACATACCATTTAAGAGCTTTTTTTAAATTCATCCATAAAATTTTGCCTTCAAAATTCATAACAAATCCCTCTTTTTCATTGTAACAATCTTCCATATTACTTTATAAATAATTAATAAAAGACATATTTCTAAAAGTGTACATAAAACTTCTAATCCAAAAGAAGAATAACAAATATCTAAAAAATAATAATTATATAAAATAGGCATTTTATAAAAATGACTTATACAATCTTCATTATATTTACAAAAGAAAAAAAGAAAATTATGAGCAACAAGTACAATATATGTCCATACTTTTTTTATTCCAACTACCAATAAGTATATAATAACATTCACAATACAAACAAAAATTGTTTTACGTAAAAAAGCAAAGATTAAATAAAGAACAAGCGGTATTTTATAAATCGGATGACTAATTAACTCAAAATGACCAAAACTTACTAACATTGCTCCTGAAATTCCTAAAATCAAACTTATCAAAGAATAATAAATAGTAATCCAAATAATATCTTTTATAAAGACTTGCATTGACTGTTGATAATTTTCATATCTAGATACAATCGTATAATTTTTAAAATACTCCGCAATATAAAAAATTGTATTAAAGCCTAAAGCTATACAAAAGAAAAAATTAAACATCGAATTAACAAAAATTCTATATAAACAATACCAAAAATTAACAATAATAGTTGATGAAAAAGTCGGAACTACAACCCCTACTATAAGTAATAGAAAAATTAAAAAAGCCTGTTTTTTAACTAAATAAGAATTTAATTTATTAACTATAAATTTACTTTTCATTTATCTTACCGTCATCAAAAAATAAGATTACATCTGATAACTTTTCCAAATCTTCTTTAATATGGGTACTAATTAAAATTAATTTTCCTTCTTTGGCATAATCTTTAAGTAAATTAATAATTTTAATTACAGAATCATTTTCTAACCCATTAAATGGTTCATCTAACAATAAAACTTCTGGATTTTCCATAATTGCCTGTGCAATACCAAGTTTTTGTTTCATTCCAAGTGAATATTTACTAAATTTTTTATCTTTTTCTAAAATCAAATTAACCTTTGTTAAGGCATCCAAAATTTCTTCTTTCCCTATTTTACCTTGAATATCAGCTAACATTTTTAAATTTTCATAGCCAGTCATGTCCGGAAAGAAAGATGGACTTTCAATTAAAGCTCGCAAATTTTTGGGAAATTCCAACTTTGCATTCAAGTTAACTCCATCATATAGTATTTCCCCTTCACTTGGAACATAATAACCAGCTAATAGTTTTAAGAAAACACTTTTTCCACTACCATTTCGGCCACATAACCCATATATTCGACCAGATTCAAACGTGTAACTAAAAGGTTTTATTATTTCAACATCTTTAAATTTTTTACTAACATTTTTAACTTCTATTTTCATAAACACTCTTCCTACTTTTCACAATCTATAATTAGCTTTTCCTTGTTCCTATATTTAAAAAATAAAATTATAAAACTTAAAATCAACGATATTCCTGGAACCACAAATGGCGCAATAAGTCCTAAAGTATCATTAAAATTAGCGACATTTAAAACATTGAAATATACAGCAAAATCACTATGAAAAATAACAGTAAATAAAATACCGCCCATAAATATTTCTAAGAAAATATCATAGCCATATAATAACAAAAAACTTAAAATAAGAGTAACAAAAAAATTATGATTTTTTCTAACAACAATCAATGAAACATTGATATACAAAAATGATAAAACTATAGCATTTAAAATAAACAATGTTATGAAAACCCAAGGATTACTTACAAAATTCGCAGTCCAAGGAATACTATTTATATACTTTGTTCCAACATTAAAATTGCCCGTTAAAAGATAAGCTGTTCCAAAAGATAATAAAATTAGTAAAGGGACAATAAAGACTGGACGATAAGCTTTTTTTAAATAATTAGCCAAACTATGTTTATAATCACATCTAGTCGCCTCATTGATAATCATTTTATTTTTCATATATCGACTAGTAAAGAAAATTGATGGTGTAACTATTAAAATAAATAATAGAAAAGACACCCTATTAAAGGTAAAATACTCGATTTCTTGAAAAGCATAATAAAAACTCTTTTCACTATAATCTTTTTCCATTACTGATTTACAAAATTCGTTTCGTTCTTCATCAACTACTTCTTCACTCTTACATTCTTTTTTTACTTTTTCACTCAATCTTTCTGTTGCTTCCATTTCTTTCTGGTAATTATAAGTACTTACAACAAACAAAGAAAATAAAATTAAAAAAGAAAATACTAATAAAAAATTATTTTTTAAAAACATTTTCACTAATATCACCTAAATTCTCAAAATATTAGTAAAGGGTTTAACTTAAAAATAATGCCTAAGCTGTATAATAACTTTTAAAATATCTAAATTTTTTTCATTTCCCATGACATATTAAATTCCTTACTCTACTATACCTATTTTCATTTTATCACACTTGTAACTTTTTTTATACTATTTATTTCTTCACGAAAAAAGACAGTTTGCACTATCTTTTATCTTTAACTAACTTTTTCAAATTGACTATTATAAAGTTTTTCATAGAAACCACCTTTTTTCATCAATTCATCATGAGTTCCTTGTTCAATAATATTTCCCTCATTCATAACCAAGATTAAATCAGCATTTTTAATCGTTGATAATCTATGAGCAATAATAAATGAAGTTCTACCAATTGTTAATTTATCCATTGCTTTTTGAACTAATTCTTCCGTACGAGTATCAACATTACTTGTTGCTTCATCTAAAATTAAGAATGGTGCATCTTCCAACATACCACGAGCGATTGTAAATAATTGTTTTTGACCTTGACTAACAGTATCTGAATCACCTATCTTAGCATCTAAACCGCCTGGTAAAGTACTAACAAAATGATCGACACCTACTATACGTAAGGCTTCCCAAATCTCACGGTCTGTAATGTCTTTTTTATTAAACTTAATATTATCTCTAACATTACCATCAAATAACCAAGTATCCTGTAAAACCATACAGAATAATTCATGAATATTTTCACGTGATAATTCCTTAGTAGAAACACCATCTATTAAAATATCCCCATCATTTATTTCATAAAATTTCATCAATAAATTAACCATCGTAGTTTTACCAGCTCCTGTTGGACCAACAATAGCTACTTTTTGACCTGGTTTTACATCAACACTAAAGTCTTTGATAATTGTTCTTTTTTTATCGTAACCAAACTTAACATGCTTAAAGCTTATGTTACCTTTTACTTTACCTGGGCTTAAACGTTTATTAATGCCTTCTTGACTACTCATTTCTCTTTCATCTAAGAATTCAAATACTCTTTCTGATGCGGCTGCTGTTGATTGCAAGCTAGTCATAGCTTGTGCTATTTGTGATAATGGATTAGTAAATAATCTAACATATATCATAAAAGCAACAATAACACCAAATGTTATATGACCATTCATCGCAAGTAAAGCCCCCACAATACAAACAGCTACATAACCTAAATTACCAACAAATCCCATTATTGGTTGCATTGTTCCAGATAAGAAAATACTTTTTCTTTTAGCTTCAAATAATTCATTATTAAGATTATCAAATCTTTCTATCGCTTCTTTAGAACCATTATATGCTTTTACAACATTATGTCCTGAATAAATTTCTTCAATATAACCATTAAGGTCACCTAAAGCTTCTTGATTCTTAGCAAAGTACTTTTGTGATTTTCCAAGAATTACAAACATTAAAGCAAAACCAATAACACTCGCCAAAATAGCCGTTATTGCCATTGTTGCATTCGTTATAAACATCATAATGATTGAGCCAACAAATAAAGTTAAACTTGATACTAATGTTGCTAAACTATTATTTAAGTTTTGAGAAATTGTATCAACATCATTGGTAACTCTTGATAAAACATCTCCTGTTTCATGTGAGTCAAAATAACGTAATGGTAACTTATTAATCTTTGTCGTAATATTTGTTCTAAGTTTTTGAGCGAATCTATTAGATATTGTTGACATTATAAATGATTCTATAAATGAGAATAAAGCACTAATAACATAAATTATAGCCATAACTATTGCCAATTTTTTAATCTTAGCCATATTCATTTCTGGCTCAATTACTTTATAAACTGATTCGGGCAACTTATCCATTAACTCTAATGCTTTATCTGTTCCAGTCTCATCTCCCATTTCTGAAACTAAGTCAAGCATTGCTAATTGATCATCAACACTAATTGTTACATCATCAACTTTAACATCTTCCAACAAATAAGCTAAAATACTTTTTGGAATACTAGCAAATAACTGCGTTTTTTCATCAGATGATGCAGTTGGCATCTTGGCCATAATTTCTTTAAATTCATTTTGATCTTTAGGACTTATACTAGAAGAAACTACCATCTCTCCCATTTTTAATTGAATTTTTTCTTCTGTTAAATTGCTATAAATTGCTTGATTTATTTCCTTAAATTTCTCTGTTTTAGGAACTAAACCTTCACCAATTAAATCGGCAAAATCAGATAACTTATTTGGAGCAACTAATGCCAAAATAGAACTTACCATTGCTAATATCAAAGCAATTCCTAAAAAATATTTCCAAGGATTTAAATTTTTTAAAAGTCTTTTCATTGAGCCAAAGAAATCTTTTGATTTTTCTTGTACTCGAGGTCCTCCTGGTCTAGGCATCTTTCAATTCCTCCTCACTTAACTGTGATAAAGCAATCTCCTTATACACAGAACAATTTTTTAACAACTCTTTGTGTGTTCCTATTCCGACACACAAACCTTTATCCAAAACAACTATTTTATCAGCATTCATAATTGTTCCGATTCTTTGTGCTACGATTACACTTGTAGCATCTTTCGTATGCTTTTTTAATTCTTTTCTTAAAATAGCATCCGTTTTATAATCAAGTGCTGAAAAAGAATCATCAAAAATATATATTTCAGGGTCTCTTGCAATGGCACGAGCAATTGCTAACCTTTGCTTTTGACCACCAGAAACATTAGTTCCACCTCTAGCAATATGCGCTTCATAATCGCCATCCATTTTTGTTACAAAGTCTGTTCCTTGGGCTACTCTTATTGCTTCTTTTATCTCTTCCATATCAGCTTTCTTCTTACCATTTTCACCATATGAAACGTTAGAAGCAACGGTACCAGTAAACATTACAGCTTTCTGTGGAACATAACCAATTTTATTATTCAAAGTTTCTTGTTTATATTCTTTAACATTTACACCATCAACTAAAACTTCACCATCAGTTGCATCATAAAAACGGGGAATTAAATTTATTAAACTCGATTTACCACTTCCGGTTGAACCAATAAAAGCAATTGTTTCTCCCTTATTTACTTTAAATGAAATATCCTTTAACAAATATTCATCAGCATCTGGATATTTAAATGAAACATTTTTAAATTCAATTGTTCCAACTTCTTTGGTTTGACCATCAAAATCACCTTCAACAATTGAAATTTCAGCATCTAAGACTTCATTAATACGACGAGCAGATATTTGTGCTCTTGGTACCATCATAAAAATCATCGCTAACATCAAAAATGACATAATAACTTGCATTCCATAACTTGAGAAAACAACCATATTACTAAATAACGTGATTTTTTGAACCATACCGGCTCTCATAATTAAGTAAGCTCCGATAATATAAATTCCCAAAGTTAAACCATGCATAACCAAATTCATAACAGGGTTCATAACAGAGAATACTCTTTGATTAAATAATTGTTGATTAGTAAGTTCTTTATTTGCTCCCTCAAAACGTTCAGATTGAAACTCTTCAGCATTAAAAGCTCTAATAACTCTAATTCCCGTTAAATTTTCACGTGTCAAAGCATTTATTCTATCTATTAATTTTTGTACTTTCTCAAATCTTGGTAAAACAATAATTAAAATAATTGAAACCGTTAATAGTAAAACTCCCACACAACAACCAGTCAAAATACTCCATTCTAATCCTTTATTTAGTATTTTTGCAATAGCCCAAACTGCCATTATTGGGGCTTTTACTAACATCTGTAGTCCAAGACCAATAATCATATCAACTTGGGTTATATCGTTAGTTGTTCTTGTAATTAAACTACTAGTTGAAAACTTCTTGATTTCTTCTGTTCCGTATTCTTGAATTTTTCTAAATAGTTTTTTTCTGATTGTTGTTGCAAAACTTGAAGCTATATTAGCCGCTAAATAACAAACAATAACTGAAGCAACTAATGAACCAGCCGCACAAAGTAACATATAAACCCCTTGCGTAACTATTTCACTCATCAAACTACCTTCAGTTTGAACAAGTTTTGTAATAGCACTCATGTAATCTGGCAACTTTAAATCTAACCATACTTGAAAAACTATTAATATTAAGGAAAATAATATTCCTATTATTTCTTTTTTAGTTAAATTTTTAAATAACTTAAACATCTTATCTCTATATCCTTTCCATATTCTTCCTTAATTTATGTAAAATGTCAGAAAATAATCTATATTCTTCATCAGTTATATTATCCAATAATATATGATCTAAAACTTTTCTATCTTCTTTTAGATATCTAACTACTTCTATAGCTTTATCTGTTAAGATAATAACTTTCCTTCTCGAATCAATTTTTGAATCAATTCTTTTGATTAATTCATTCTTTTCCATTGTATTCAAGATAGCCGATAATGTTGACTTATTACATGGAATAAAATCTTCCATTTCTTTCTGATACATTCCATCTTTTTTACTAGCTATGACCATAATTATTCTACTTTGAACTGGTGTTATATCAAGCTTTTTATAACGATTAGCCATTGCTTTAAAGAAAAATAAATCAAGTTCATTTATTTCATAAATCATTGCCATTTTATCCATAAATTACCTCTCACATTTTAGTTCGTTACCGAACTATTAAATTATATTACTACAACTTTTAAAATTCAATAAAAAAACATTACATTATTTAACTTTCATCTTTTCTTCACATAAAAAGAATATATCATTAAATATATTCTAAACTTCCCTCATTTTCATTACTAATAATACGAGCTTTCATTCCGTTTATCATTGTAAAAGAAGGTTTTACATGACCAACATCAAATTTATAGATAATCTTTATATCAAGATCAGCTAAGGCTTTTTTTATCATTTCCTCATAAGTTACCTGACAAAAACTATTAGCAAAAGCAACTTTCCCTATTAAAATAGCTTTGGTATAAGAAAACCAACCGGCCATCTTAAATTGAATCAACGTATTATACAAACTTTCACTCGTCATTGCAAAAACATCAAAAAACCAAATAAACCCATCATTTTTATATTTTTCCAAAAAACTACATGTTGCATCATACTTTGTCCCAATAACATCTTTTAAGCATTCAATACAACCACCAAGTAATATACCTTCTTCTAAAACATTACCATTTAAATTTAACCATTCATTTTTTAAAGTCAACTTATCACTAAAGGCTTTTTCTTCACAATACGAAAATCGTTGTTGCTTAACTAAATCGCCCTTTATTATTTTGAAATAGTTTTTATAGGCATCATGTAATGGCCAAATATTAAAGCCACTCATATTACAAGGTGTGTATATTGTTGCTATATCATACTTAGTTGTTATTATATAAAGTAAACTTGTCGGATCACTACTTCCACATACCCACTTTGGATTTTTCAGAATCAACGAAAAATCAACCATAGGAATCATATCTAGAGTAAAATCTCCTCCACGAGCAATGGCAATCATTTTAACTGATTTATCATCAACCAAGTTCTGAAATTCTAAAGCCCGATTCCTAGCACTTGTACTTACTATGCCATCCGTTCGAACATCAGACGTTTCTTTAACTTGTAATTTATAATTATTAAAAACAACCAAAGATTTTTCATAATCATCTATTTTATCTAGTACCCCACAACTACAAGCTGTTATACCCACAACATCATTATCTTGTAAAAAACTAGGAATTATCACTTAATCTACCCCTTACACAATTATTATGTATTACTATTAACAAGCTCATATATTTCATTCCAAGATTTAACCTTTATGATATCCTCATCCTGACAAGCAAAACCTGAATCAAACTGCAATGTTTTTATTCCATATTTTTTTACAGCTCGACAATTTAATGTATTATCATCAATAAACAAATCAATCCCTTGATTAAAACATTCTTTCCCTTTATCTTTTATATTTGTAATTAACTTATCGAAAGGAACATTATTTTTTACTAAGTATTCATAAGAAAGTTTATAAGGATTCTTATATTCTTCAATATTTCTAGCCGTTATAAAAATAATTTTGTTCCCTTCTTCACGTAATTTAGCCAAAACTTCTACAACATCTTTTTTTAAAGGAACCATTCTTGCTAAAATATGTAGATTTTCAATTGCAAAATCACGATAATTCGGTAACAAGGAATTTAAAGCCTTATAATTCAAATTTTGCTCACGCAATTTTTCTAAACTTATACCATACTTTACAGCAATCATTGGCAATAAAGTTTGATACGAATCTGTAATTGTATCATCAATATCTATCCCAATATTCATTACACTTCACCAACTTCTCATTTTTATTTTAAAAACTACTTTTTATCCTCTTCTTCAATAACTCTAACTTTTTCATAATGACCAAAACCATTCTCGGTAAAAAGATTACTTCCATAATAAACGACTATTACTAAATCTCCCAAAGTAATTAAAATTCCTAAAAAGCTATGCAGCAATAAAAGAAAACAAGCTATAAGGACAAGCACAGAAGCTATAAAGCCCAACACTGCTTTTATCTTTGAAGGTCTCTTATAGATAATTATATATTTTTCTTCTTCCTGCCCACTCATTTCCATCTTTTTTAAAAATTCATCTACTTTATCTTTCATTTTTTTATCAACTACTTCTTACTTTTAAAATATTTTATTAGAACTGTGTTTAAAATACTTTGAATTAAAATAGTTATACCAAATAATAAGGCCCCTATCACTTCATCAAATAATAAACAAGTTACTAACATAAATATCATAACATAAGTCATCACTATAATGGTAATAACATCTGCTCTACCTTCTATAACTAACTCTCGTGTATTTTCAGTAATATCATTATTCTTATATAGTAAAATAACAGATACCATGAAGATTATAAAACCTATTAAAAATAATACTACTCCATATATCTTCATACTTGCTATAGCATTATTTGTTAATACTAAATTAAAAAATATTTTTTTTATAAAATCAATTTTTGTAACACTAGCTCCAAACAGCAAAAAAAGGCCAACTAAATAAATAATAAGACCACCCATAAAGCCGATCATAACTGCAATATTAAATTTACTCTTATTATTTTTCATTTAATCATCCCTATTTTATAAACTACTTTTTTTTATATTAATTACTGGTCTTATCATAAGTACTGCATCATTAACAATGCTTTCTAGTTTTTCATCACCAAAATTATTTGTAATATTATAGTATTTTAAATGTAATTGGTATTCATCCGTCTCAATATTAGAGATATCCTTAACATTATTATAAACATTTTCTTTTTCAATACTTTGAGTATCAATCATTGTAGCATATGTCGAATTATAAAGGCATATATAATCAGGGCAATCTAAAATATTATAGCTATCATCATCGACGTTATAATTATATTTCAATATTTTTTTCATATCATCCTCATTAAACAAGCGAACTTTATAACCATTTTTAGCGACTAAATTATCAGCGCCTAATTCCTGCAAAAACGTTCCCTTTAAATATTCATTGACTTGGCTTGTTTCATAGATGCCACTTATTGCATAAGGTATATCTTCTACATACATAATTTCTGAACTAATTGCCGTAAGGGTATCCTCTTTTTTAGATGAGTCATATAAGACAATCCAACTACGGGAAGCAAAATTTATTCTCTCACCAGCCTGATATTCTTTATATTCAACTTTTTCTTTAAAAATGTTTACGGTATTTTCACCATGATCATTTTTTCTAAAGCCATAAAAAGCACTTAAAGCAATAATGACCAATATTATTACAAAAATTATTCTTCTTTTCATAATATCCTTTCTTTTTAATATTCTTTATACTCAACTTTTTCTTTAAAACCAGGATCATATCTTAACATATTAGCATGCAACTCTTTCATTATACTACTTAAATCAATTCCACGCATTGAAGTTAATACACAACTAACACACTCATCATTAATTACTATTTTTACCAAATTACCTTCACTATTTATGGTCTTAGTAATTACCTTAACACCTTTTAAATTTATTTTCTCTTCTGCTTGACCTAATACTTGATAAGTTAATTCATCATCATTTAACGCAAAGGTCTTAGGAATAACCTTCTTTACCTCATTAGAACTCTTAATTTTTGGAAGCTCTTTTGAACCTTCATCCTTTAAGTAATCATGAGGGTCTCTTTCAATTTCTTGGCTTAGGTTCTTATCCTGAATAAAATCAATATCATCTGTTAAAGTACTAGCAACCGCTTCAAACTCTGGTTCTACTTTTTTAACTTCATCTTCATTAACTTGCTTATCCATTACCTTAAGACCTTTAACTGGTACCTCAGCTTCTTCCTCAGGAGTTTTTACATAGTCAGTCGTTTTAACATCATCAGTAATAATACGTAATTGTTGCGTTCTTTCATCTTCCCCAACTATTTTAGTCTTAACTTCAGCATCCGAAATCGTATAAAATTTACTCTTAGTTAACAACTCAATCAAACCATAAATACACAAAATTAAACCTACTACTGGACAAACAAATATTAATTTACTAGTTTTATAAGGTTGAACACTATTTACATTATCTTTATGATAATAAATTGACAACATATCATCTTTTTTTACACTATCTTTATAATAAAAGTTATATTCATAAGTTGTACCATCTACTTCATACATTACTGTAACATCATTTTTACCGGTCCCATCTCGATCTTCTTTAACATTTACAACCGTCGCATTAATTGATACCAAATCACGTTCGCCACTTACAATATAAATACAAATGACCAAAGAAAGTACTAATAAAATGCCGATAACCAAAAATATAATACTTCTTACATTTATTTCTTTATTACTCACAATTATCAACCTACCTTTATTCTTATTAATAATTATAACATAATAAACAAATTTTAAAAAGTGACTAACAAACATTAATTATTATCCCTTATAAAAGTCATCCTTCTTTTTAAATTAATTACTATAACTTTCTAACCTCGTCATACCATAAAAGGCTACAAGTACCATGTTTTTTCTACCCAATCACAAAAAAAGCACTAAATAGTACCTGCACTAAATAATGCTTAATTTTACTTTCTTTTAAAAAACATATGTCTTTGATAATAAAATTTATTGTAAAATATTTTGTGTTCTTCTTGATCATAATAATCAGAAAATTCACTTTCTTTTAAATACTCTTCAATTTTTTTAGTCATTTTTTGCTTATCAAAAACTCTATTTCCTTTAATAAGTTTAAAACAATCAGTATAAAATACTAAAAATTCCTCTTCGGTTAAGTATCCTTCTTTTTGGACATCTTGCATAACAAAATTAGCAACAAGCTTCGAAAATTCTTCAAATACAAGCACGCTTTCTTTGTATGAATAAGGAATCGTAAACCCTCTCCCTAACCAAGTCTTTCCAACATACTCATTTGTCATACTTAACTTTTTAAAAATTTTATCATTTTCTTCTGACAAGTCTCCCAAAGTAATCCAAGAATTATCATTATCATAATTATTGCACATTTTAGTAAAAATATTTTTAGCCCACAACAAGCGACATACGTTTTGATTCTCGGGAATAATATATTCATTTATATTATTGAAGACTTCTTCCATCCCAACGCACCCATACTGATAAGCGGTTTCCGAAAGATTATTTTTCTGAATCATTTTTATTTTCTCTTAAACTAAGACCTAATTCAATTAATTGTTTTTCTGAAACATTGCTAGGACATTCACACATTAAATCAGTAGCACTTGCTGTTTTAGGGAATGCAATAACATCACGAATATTTTCAGTTTCGCACAATAACATTGTAAGACGATCCAAACCTAGCGCAAAACCACCATGTGGAGGACAACCATATTTTAAAGCATCAACAAAGAAACCAAACTTTTCACGAATATCTTCTTCTGTTAACTCTAAAGCTTGGAACATTATTTCTTGAACCTTTTCATCATGAATACGAATTGAACCGCCACCAGCTTCATAACCATTGATAACAATATCATAAGCTTTACTATAACAATGTGCCTTATCTGTTAACAACTTATCAACATCTTCATCTTTTGGCATCGTAAATGGGTGATGGCAAGCCATATATCTATTTTCTTCTTCACTCCACTCAAATGATGGAAAATCAACAACCCATAATAACTTATAGTCATTTTCATTTATTAAAGATAAATCTCTTGCTAATTTACATCTCAAAGCTCCTAAAGCTGTTTTAACAATTCCATAATTACCAGAAACAATTAAGACTAAATCATTATCTCCAGCTGCTAATTTTTCTTTAACGGCAGCAATTTCACTTTCTTTTAAAACTTTAACAATTGAACCAGTAACTTCTTCGCCAAATTTCAAATAAGCAAGGCCACTAGCTTTATACGTTTTTACATACTCTGTTAATTTATCTAAATCTTTTCTTGAATAATTACTAGCTTCATTCTTAACAACTATAGCATTAATAATCCCTTCATTACTCAAAACATTTTTAAAAACACCAAACTCAGTATCTTTAAAACAATTTGAAATATCTTGAATTTCCATGCCAAATCTTAAATCTGGTTTATCTGAACCATACTTACTAATCGCTTCATCATATTTCATTCTCTGTAATGGTAACTTTATATCTATTCCCTTGACTTCTTTAAAAATAGTAGCTACTAAATTTTCACCTAATTCCATTACTTGATCTTCATCAACAAATGACATTTCAACATCAATTTGGGTAAATTCTGGTTGACGATCTGCACGTAAATCCTCGTCTCTGAAACATTTAGCTATTTGAAAATACCTTTCAAAACCACCTACCATCAATAACTGTTTAAAAATTTGTGGACTTTGTGGCAAAGCATAAAATCTTCCTTTATTGACTCTACTTGGAACCAAATAATCTCTTGCTCCTTCTGGGGTACTTTTACATAAAACAGGCGTTTCTACCTCAATAAAATCTAAATTATTTAAAAACTTACGAGCAGCAAAAGTTATATTATTCCTAACAACAAAATTATTTCTTAAAGCCTCTCTTCGTAAATCCAAATAACGATACTTCAATCTAGTATCTTCTAAAGCATTAGTTTCATCACTTATAGCAAATGGAATTTCTTTTGCCTTATTAATAAGAATTAAATTACTAGCTTCAATCTCAATTTCACCAGATAATATCTTCGTATTTTTATTTTCTCTTTCAACAACTTTACCTTCTACTTCAATAACATATTCATTTTTTAATTCTAAAGCTGTTTCATAACAAACACTTTCTGGACGAACTACTACTTGCGTAATTCCAGATCTATTTCGTAAATCAATAAATACTAAACCTCCAAGATTCCTTACTTTAGAAACCCAACCTTTTATCGTTACGATTTCTGATACATTACTCAAATTATAATACTTAATTTTTTCCATAATATCCCTCTTTCATAATATTTTAATAGCTTCTAATATCATCACTATCAACTAAAAAAACAGTTATCATCCCTCAAGGGACGAATAACTGTTAATCCGCGGTACCACCCAATTTATTAGTAAAACTAATCTCTTTAATTAATAACGGCATTTAACCGGATTAGATATGTATTCTCTAACCAACTCATAAGTGTCTTCCCATATCCATCATTATTAACTTTCACCAAACGTTAACTCTCTAAAATTCTGAACACAGTACTCCTCTTAATCAACATTGATAAACCTATTTTAAGACTTATTATTCTCAAAGTCAAATACAAAATTCATTTTTTAAAATTATTTTAATTCCTTCAATACATTATCCATAAAATGAGCTACAACATCACAACTTTTTTGATAAAATTCTTCATATGTCACAACATTATCATTATTAGGAACATCTGATATACTTCTTATAATTAAAAATGGGACGTGTGATAAATAGCAAACTTGCGCAATACTTGCTCCTTCCATTTCAACACATAAAGCATTAAACTTTTGCGCTATTTTAGAACTCATCTTAGTTTCTGTACAAAAAATATCTCCTGAAGCAATTATTCCTCTAAGTCCTGTAACTTCAGGCATCTTCTTAATTACGGCATCAGCTATTGTTAACAAATAAGTATCCGCATCAACAAACTTTCCTACCTTAGGAACATAACCTTTTTCATGATTAAAAGCTGTAATATCAAAATCATGTTGAACTAATTTTTCACCAATAACAATATCTCCAACTGCTAATTTTTCACTAATGCCCCCAGCAACACCAATATTAAATATATAATCAACTTTATAATTATCAATTAAAATTTGCGTTGTACGAGCAGCATTAACCTTACCAACGCCACTTTCAACTAAAATACAATGTATCCCATGAAGAGTTCCTTCATAAAAAGTCAATTCAAAAATTGTATATTCTTTTTCAAAATTCAAATAACTCTTAAACGCCTCTAACTCCTCAATCATTGCAAAAATAATTCCAACTCTTTTCAATTCAAACCACCTATAAAATTATTATCAACATACCTTATTTAATTTTCTTTAACAACCGGTCTTTTAACAACATGTCTTTCAAACTTAGTTTCTTTTTCAATCATTTGAACTAATTCAATAGCTTTTTTCTGTAAATCATCCAATGTTCCATCATTTACAATATCATAATCATACTCAATATCATCTACCAAAGACTCCGTAACATGTTCCTTTTGTTTCTTTGATAAACGAGAATTATAATTAGGTCTTGTTACATGAACCGTAACCGTTTCAGGATATGCAACTTTAATCGAAGCAAACTCTTCTGGTAAACGACCATCACTAATTGTAATAACATCAAAATATCGCGAATAAATATCAATATCTTGTAAAATTCTTTTTATAAAAAAATATTCATCAATTTGTTTTCTTATTAACTCTGTCCCTAAATCTTGCAACAATTGACGAGGTTTTGTTTCATTATCTCCATCCCAATGAGCGATTTGCTTAGCATACATTTTTATATAATAAGCAATTTGAATATTAACAACATCTAATCCTCTACTTCGATAATATTCATCAATATATTCAGCTGTTGAATCCTTTCCACTATTAGCTTTTCCACCTAATAATATTATTTTCATTTACTTCACATCCTTTTTCAAAGAAAAAAAGCCATCATAGTTCAACTCTACAATGACCTTTTTTCAAATAACTAACCAAATAATAGCATTATTTTTTATTATTCGCAACAAAATTAATTATTAATTTTATTTATTAATTCTTGTGCAATTTTCTTATCTCCTGCACATAAATCATACTTCAATAAATCTTTCATCAAAACCCATCTATATTCTGAATGCTCACGCAAAACAATATCCCCATCTAAATAATGACACTCATATAAATTAAGTTCAATAATTCGATCAGAATATTCATGTATATCAGTTCCTAATAACTTACTTGGTTTAATTTTTATACTTAACTCTTCTTTTATTTCTCGAGAAATAGCTTGCCAATCATCCTCGTTATATGCCACTTTACCACCTGGAAATTCCCATTTTCCTAAAGATTCTTTTTTCCCCGTTGACCTTTTAGCAATTAAATACTTATTATCTAAAGCAATCAAAGCAGCGACAACCCTTACCGTCATTTTTTTCTTTTCCATCATGATTTCTTCTAAAATTTTTTTGAATTTTTCATTACTCTGTAAATTAGTTGCTGCTGCTTTATGTCCCTTACCATCAAAATAAACCGCCACCTTAGAAGCATCAACGTCCTTCACAATTCGATAAGAAACCGTTTCCATATCCGTCATTACCATTCCTACCAAATCAATATTATAAACATTATCTCTCTTAACGTATTCACTTATATCATTACGATAACAATAAGGACACTTTACATAGCCAACTTTATATAAAATATTGTCAATTAACAATTCTTTAACTATCATTTTACTTAAAATATTCTTAATATCTTGCGCTAGCCTCTCATCAAACTCGGTAATAACATCCATTTCAGAAGACATAAACTCTATTTTTCTATCCACATTTACCATTCGATTTATCATTTTTAAATACTTTTTATAACCTTGAATTTCAAAAATAATATGTAAATAACGAGCCGTACCAGAGCCTTTGTTCTGCCAATCCCACACATCATACGACCTTGTCAATTCGACAAATTGGTTAAGTACTAATGACTCATCTAGATAATTATTTTTTAATAAATATTCATAGAACAAACTTGTTCCTGAAACTTTCTTACCATCTTTTTCTACAACAATATTAACAAAATCATACTTATTATTTCCTTCATCAATTTCTGATTTATGATGATCTATTACTAGCAATTTCTTTTTTAATATTTCATCACGATTTATTAAAGATAATAAAGGTTCTTTAATACATAAATCAGTAACAAAAACTTTATCAAATTCATAAATCTTTTTATTTTCAATATACATTTTTACCTTATCAGTAATTTCAAAAGTTTTACATAACTCACATTCTACATTATTAAAGGCCTGCTTTGCTAAAAAGCAACATCCCAAGCCATCTATATCTTGACTATGTGTAAACAATAATATTTTCATATTTCACCTCTAGCTTTTTAAACATTGTACTATAAAATAAGTAAATATTAAATTAATTACGACATTAAAAAAGTTAATATTTCTATTAACTCCTACTTACTAAAAATGTCTTTGTAATAAAGATATATCTTGGCTATTATTTAATGTAATACCTCTTTGTCTAAAAAAGTATTCCACTGTTTCTTTACCATCAAAAACTTTTTGAATATCACTAAAATATCTATCTCTATACTTTTGCTTTCTTTCTGTAACATACATATCAAATAATTTTTCAGCAAATAAAATAGATTTTATATATAATAAATTTTCAAATTTGCGATCATTTGCTAAACTAGAAGCTTTAGTTTGCATTTCAGCAAAGCGAAAATATAAATCTAAATTTCCAACTCTTTCACTAAGTTCCAAAATTCTACCACTTTCATCTAACTCGTAAGCAACTACTTTTTCTAAGAAAATACTAATAATTTCTTTATGTAAATAATCGGCACTATAGCCAATATTTTGCTCTTGTTCAGCATGTGCAATTTCATGTACTAAAGTTCCCACAGACAATAAATTTAATTGTGAACCAATATCTATATGTGAAAAATAAACTTTTCTATTAGATTCATTTAAAGAATCATAACTAATTATTAGTGGTTTTGAAATTTGCCCAGTCATAGCATGACCACCAACTAAATGAATATCCAAATCAATAGGATTTTTCTTAATTAATAAAGAATTTATATTATCATAAACTTCCTTAGCATTTGTAGCGCTATAAATAAAGCCACTTTTTTCTTGAAGTTCCTTTTCAGTAATTGAAAAAATATCATTTATTGTAAAATATTTATTTAAAAATTCGTTTGCTAGTTTTTTCACTTCATCCAATCTTAATGTATCTAAATTATCTACTTGATCTTGTAGTTCATCATATTTTTTATAATCATCTACTTGGTAGCTACAAGTACTTTAAGACATTTTAAAATAAAGCTATTACTTATTGTTTATAATAGCCCTTCCAGAGTGCTTTTAAAAATACGTATATAATTATTAAATACACCATCTCTACACCAATCCCATCTAATGTCCCATCACTTTAACACCATTTAAGATGACATAGATCTAAAACGAAGATGGAATTTTAGGGATAGCATGTACTGTTTTAATACCATTTAACATGACATAGATCTAAAACACTCCTAGTAGTGATATAGCTAATAAATCTGTTTTAATACCATTTAACATGACATAGATCTAAAACTATCATTTAATTTATGATCACAATTTTGTAGTTTTAATACCATTTAACATGACATAGATCTAAAACTTACAATGGATTATGGAACAGGAATGTTTAGTTTTAATACCATTTAACATGACATAGATCTAAAACTCATTAGCAGTTGTACTTAATAATGCTTTAGTTTTAATACCATTTAACATGACATAGATCTAAAACCAGCTTGATATATTTATATAATCAGTTTGTGTTTTAATACCATTTAACATGACATAGATCTAAAACACTCCTAGTAGTGATATAGCTAATAAATCTGTTTTAATACCATTTAACATGACATAGATCTAAAACATCAATACAATAAAGGTCTTTATACCTTTAGTTTTAATACCATTTAACATGACATAGATCTAAAACTTAAAGTTTCCTCTTTTTTCATAAACATTAGTTTTAATACCATTTAACATGACATAGATCTAAAACCATACTCCAGTACTATTTTTTAGTCTATGAGTTTTAATACCATTTAACATGACATAGATCTAAAACATAAAGTAGGAGGTAGTGGTAACCCAATACGTTTTAATACCATTTAACATGACATAGATCTAAAACATACTTGACAAACGTAGACTAGAAATAAGTGTTTTAATACCATTTAACATGACATAGATCTAAAACATACCTAAAATATATAAATGCTGTATATGTGTTTTAATACCATTTAACATGACATAGATCTAAAACAAAAGGACTAATTGACGATAACGGAAAACAGTTTTAATACCATTTAACATGACATAGATCTAAAACAATATATTTTATCTTTAGGGTTATTTTTATGTTTTAATACCATTTAACATGACATAGATCTAAAACTACCATTGTTTTATAGTTTCAAGCATCAACGTTTTAATACCATTTAACATGACATAGATCTAAAACTATAATAGTGAATATCAAACATTTAAAAATGTTTTAATACCATTTAACATGACATAGATCTAAAACACTATATCAATGGTAGAAGAGTATGCTCGTGTTTTAATACCATTTAACATGACATAGATCTAAAACTAAACAAAATAGTCATCATAATCTTCTAACGTTTTAATACCATTTAACATGACATAGATCTAAAACTTTCCAATAGGTCTTTTTGCAACTTTAACTGTTTTAATACCATTTAACATGACATAGATCTAAAACTTATTATTTTTAAAAAAGAAAGGTGATGAGTTTTAATACCATTTAACATGACATAGATCTAAAACATTGATAATGATGATCGAATTTATGGCAAAGTTTTAATACCATTTAACATGACATAGATCTAAAACTGCTTACATTGTCTTCTTCTATCTCATCATGTTTTAATACCATTTAACATGACATAGATCTAAAACGCGACCTGTAGATATAGCCAGTACACTATAGTTTTAATACCATTTAACATGACATAGATCTAAAACTTTTATTTTGGTTTGTAGATACAACACCATGTTTTAATACCATTTAACATGACATAGATCTAAAACCTCAAATCTAAAATCTCGTCCATATTATCATAGAGAAATAATACTTAATAAATGGTATATTTATCTATATCAGTTAGCTATATTATAGCACAAATTCATCTAAGTTTTCATCAATAATAAGTTTCTTTTCGTATTTTAATGTACAACCATAAGTTTGAGAGTCAACCAAAATAATGTTAACTTCATTATAAATGGCATATTTATATAACTCCATCAATTCATTGTTAGTTAAATATTGTTTTAAATTTATGAAAAAAAGCAAATTGTTAGTTTTTAATACTTTTTCTAAATCTATTAACAATAACAAATTATCCAATAATTCGTTTCTAGCATCAATAGATATTTTCACAAATTTGGTAATACTTTCAATGCTTATTTCTTTTTCAATAGACAAAGGTAACTCTACTTCGTTTAAAATTTTACTATAAATTTTTATGATTTTATTATATAACTTACTTAAATTATCCACAGATTCTTCATCGATATTTTCATTGACATACTTAGAAATATCATTTACATACTTTTTAGAATCAAATTGAAAATTAAAGAAATCAATTACCACCTTTATTTTACCATTCATATTTTTTTCGACATTTTCTTCATAAAAATTTACATCATCGCAAAAACCATTATTGTAAATATCATTCAAATCATTAACATATCTATAAAAGTATTTTCTATTTTCAATCTCAATAACATTTATAATTTGATTATCAAATTTAACTTCATTATCGAAATAATCTATTTTCATTTTCATAAAACAATCAGCCTATCTTCATTATCTATTATCTTAGTACTACTTTCTCCTATAATGTACTCAATCTGCGAATATTGTTTTTCTGTAATTGTTAAAACTTGAATTACTCCTTTTTTAGGTGCATTTTTTCTTAATCTATCAAGCAATAGGTTAGATTGCTGTGAATTCATAACCAATTTTGAATATACTGATTCTTGCATCATAATAAATCCTTCATTTAGTAAATATTTTCTAAATTTCAGATAATTTCGCTTATCTTTAATATAAATATTAGGCAAATCAAAAAATACTATCGTTCTCACTATTCTATCCCTCATAATAAACAAAGTCCTTATAATTATTAATATCTTTTATTGAATCTAAAGTATTCTTCACAAACATAGCAATTATATCCTTTAGTACATAATTTTTACCTTGATACTTATATATATTATTAAAAATATTTACTATATCTAACTTATAATTTGTATCTAATTCTCGTGCCTGATTATAGTAAACAAAATTATCTATAATAACTCTAAAAGGCTCCATTAAATCACAAGTTAAATTAAATTCATTAAATTCATTTTTGTGATGAATACCCAATTGTGTTAAATAACCATTACTAACTACCTCTTTGTTAACAGTCGACAATAAAATTGCATAACCATAATTTAAAGCGGCATTAATTTTATCATTATTATTTCTAACAAACTTATTTCCAAATAAAGAATTGAAATACACTTTCGCTGAATGACCTTCACGATTAGTTTTATCACCATCTACAACCTCTTCAACATAACTTAAAACCAGTTCACTTTTAGGTGCTCCTATTTTTTGAAGCAACATTGATTGATTTACAATTTTATTCTTTACTATTTTTGACCATAACTTGTCTTTCTCTGTTTGTTTCCATCCAATTTGCTCTTTTATTTTTTTACTAGTATTGTGCCTAGAATAATAAGGAGAAAGCTCACCGAAAGGATTATGTTTTTCATCACAAAAAATCATATTAATTTTGGCATCTGCAATTTCTTTTAAAAGATAAGCAGAAATAGATACTGAAATAGAATCAACTATAATAGTATCTATTTCTGACAAATGAATATACCTTTCATCATTATCTTGCTTAACTACCAAAAATCTATTTTTATAACTTATTTTCGATTGCCTAGTTATTACTACTGTTCTAAAACTCATTGCACATCCTCATAATTTAGTATTTTTTCTTTTAAACCGGTTATCGAATTAAATATAAATTTACCATCATTTATCCTTGCTCCAGAAAGACGACCAATTCTCTCACTTAATCCAAATTCTTTTAAATTTCCATTTTTACTATTACAATGATAAATCATTAACAATTGTTTAATTATATTAGCCAATTGTTCAAAAGAACATTCACTTAAATTTATATTATCCTGAATCTTTGCTATCTCTTTTAAAAATAATGGATATTCATTCTTACATTGAAATAAGTAAGCAATAAAACTAATTGCATTATCAAAATCTATTATAGCTATATCATCATAGTTATTTTTATATACTTTATTTAGCATATTCTTCCATTTTTTCATTAAATTTTTTTTAATTTTAAATTGATGTGCATTAGATAATTCACATCCTTTACAAGCAACACTATATCCATTTATATATACTTCTTGACCATTATGAATTATTTTTGTATTAAATGGAATATTGTCCTTTAAAATTTCAATATCGTCTAAAGATGTTAAATTTAAATGTTCTTTCAAAAAATTCAACTTTATTTCATTTTCCTTACTATTTGCAATACTTATAGGAATTCCAATTAATTTAGTTTTTTTACCATATTTTACAAATGTTAAGTACGCTGTTTCTATATTTAAATAGCCACCATATATTTCTGTTGGCATATTACCTTTTATTTTAATATTACCAACACCCTTTTTATAAATTGTTTCTTTACAAAGTTTACCAGTTCCTATTTCTGTCTTTCTACTAATCAAAATATCATTTCTATATAATGTGTCTTCTATCAAATGATTAAATTTTTTTACATCAAACAATTCACCAGTTGTCTTATTTATTAATCTTGGAGCAATTTCAGCAAAAGCATCCTGAAACTCTTCATCTAAACTATTAACTACAATTCCATAATGTAATCTTCTATAGTCTTTATTATTTAATAATTTTTCATTAAATTCGTTTATCCTATCATAATTTAAATCATAGTGTAAGTATTTTTCTTGATAATTTCCTAATGTCGCAGCAAGATAAGCATCGTGAGCATGATGATAATCATTAATATCTCTAAATTTAAATAACTCATATTTATCTCGATAACTACTAGATATTCCAGCTTTAAAGTAAACTATCTTAGTTTTAGGATAAAAATTTCCTAATATATTAGCAACATGTTTGGTAATTTGTCTGGTTTCAACTAATTGTCTATTAATGAAGCCTTTAATATCTTCTTCACTATAAGTTTTTCTGGTTAAATTATAGAACTTTTTATTACTCATTAATTTATTATTTTTCAAATGAGTCCAGATAACCTTCATATTCTTTCTAAATTCACTTGGTAAAACAAGTGAAGCTCCCTTTTGTTGATTATGATTGCGACATACCAATGCTCTATTATCCCATGAATCATCTTTAACTAAAGTTCTAGGTAAAATATGATCAATTTCGTAATCACTATTATTAGTTTTCATATCCGAAACATCAATTGCTTTTCCACAATATAAGCATTTGCCTTCTTGTAAATAATACAAATACAATTTATCAGTATCGATTTTTTCTTCTGCTTCTAATTCTTTTCTTACTGTTTTATAATTATCATCTAGTTCTTCCTTAATATTTTCATATAGCTTTTGCAAGTATTTTTTATGGTCATCTTTTCTGACTTTTTTCTCATCACCACGAGCCATCTCAACCATAATATTTCGTGGTTCATATCCCATATAATCAGTTATTTCTTTTACAACTTTTAAAGCTTGATAGATTCCCCTTTTAGTAGCTGGCGATGTAACTAAGTTTTCGACAACATCATAAGATAAATCTTGAATTTTTTTTACTTTATTTTTTTCGGCAATTAATTTTTGAAAACCATATTCATCATCATTAATAATCTGCATAAAATTTTTATCAGTTTCATACATCAAATCCATTATTGACTTAGGAATATTAGTTTCCTTATCTTTAACAACAAGTTCCACCAAAAGTTTTTTAGATAAACGTCCCCAACCACTATATTTCTTACTTAAAATACTTTTTAGTTGAGTATTATATTGATCTTTGTTTAACTCTGGATACTCATTTTTTACTTTTCTTTCTAAGATATCCTTATCATCAAAAATTGTTATCCATTCAATAATTTTTTCAGCATCATCAATGTCATAACTTGTTCCATTGAAAATACCATTTTCACCAAAGAAATCAACATAACTTTGCATATTATTAGCAAACTTACCATCAGCTGAAAAACCTGTTATTCTTAACTCATTTTTACAAAAAGTATAATCTAAATTTTCAAGAAGAAAATCTCTAAATTTATTTTCAGTTATAGTACCAGTATTTTTCATAAATAATTCTTCAATTATTTTATGTTGTTGTTCTTGCGTTAAACGTTCACCATTAACCTTTATTTGTTTTAATTCATTTAAAACTTTAAATTTTGAATATAAAATTGAATAATTAGGTAAAGCCTCCTCACTTAAAAGATATGTACAATGTGAAATCATTCGTTTTATAAAGCATTCAGCTGTTTGATCTTTATTGACAACCTCATCAAAATTATAAGGATCTATATGTACATGATCCTTACCTTCATTTCTAATCATCCAAGCATTTTCAGATTGCTCTTTTGATACTAAAGGACCAACAAAATATGGAATTTTAAACTCTAATAATTTTACTAACTTATAAGTATTATCCTTAGTTTTGTTTAATAAGAAAGGATAGTATTCACCTTGATTTTCAATTATCTTAATTAATTCATCTCTATTTAATTGATAGGGATATTTACCATTTTCTTTACTAGTAACCCTTGGTAAGATTTCCTTATTTTTTAAACGTATTAAAAAGTCTTCATCACACATATCAAATAAACCATTACTTTTAAATTGATTCTCTAACTCAGTAACAAAATCACTTGTTTCCTTTTTATTATGAATGTATAAATCATATAAACACATATCATCATCTTTATTTATAACTTTTTTACTTCTAAAAATTTTATTATAGATGCTTCTATCACCTTTAAATGCATCCTTTAATATTTTTAAATCTTTTTTATGTTGCTCATATCTTTCGACCATCAAACCAGATATGGTAGTCTCTTTACTACCGCTAAAAATTTTTTTCAAAAATATCATATCATATAATTCTTTTAGATTTTCTAAAATATCTAAATAATCATTAAGTAAATTACCTAAGTCTCCAACTTTATCTTCATAATCAGTGCCACTAAAACTTAAAGATACATCTCCCTCAATTTCTAAATTAAATAATTTTTTTACACTAAATTTATTTCCTAAAATTAATTTACAAAATTCACTAATAAAATTTTTATTTATAGAGTAACCCTTTAGTTCATTAGTCAAATTCCTTTTTAAATCAAGTTTTAATGTCTCATTAAAAATTGCAACTATTTTTTCATAATCAATACTACTTATACAATCTTCTGATATGTCTAATTCATCAACATTTTCACTTAAAGAAGCAAATATTTCCTGTAGTTTACCAGATATATCAAGATTATTAACATTAAATGACTTACCTTCATAAATAAAATTTCCACGATATTTAATGATATGATGAATAGCCAGATAAACTAATCTAATATCCACTTGCTCATTTGAATTCATTAATTTTTGACGCAAATGATAAATAGTTGGATATTTCTTGTTATATTTCTTTATTAAACGTTTTTCTTCCTTACTAATTTCAACTGTCTTATTTGTCTTATCTTCATCTACATATTTAGATTCAGCTAATTTCTGAAAAAAGTTACTATCAACCTTGTTAATTTCATTTTTAAATTCTTCATGTAAAAGTCTAATTCGTTCTCTTCGTCGATCAAATCTACGTCTTGTACCTCGTTTATTTCTTCTATCTACCGCAGGATTAGCTTCCTCAAATAATCTTACTCCCCATAAGGCTTTGCCACCTTTTTTCATAACCTTATTTGTTTCATCACTTACAACAGCCCATCCAACAGATGATGTTCCAATATCTAATCCAATATTATAATTATTCATTGACTTACCTCCCACTTTTTGTTAATATTAAGTTGTCTTAATACCATTTAAGATGACATAGAGAGTTAAAATAAAGGTTTGACCCTAAATGTTTGCGACTGTTTAGCAGTCCTTTTTTTGACTCAAAATATCTCATCTTCCTAAATCCATTATAACATCATCCTTTAAAGTTTTAAAAGATTCTTTCTCAACAAAAAAATTCTATTAAATAGAACCTTTTTGTAATACATCATCATAATCACAAACTGCAGTAGCTATATCTTCCAAAATCTGATTATTAATCATATGTTCTTTAGATTTTAAATTTATTTCTAAATATTCGGAAGCCTCATAAGGATAAGTTTCTATATGCATATCTGGATTATGAAATTCTAAACGACGAAATGTTCTTACGAATTTATTAGTTACATTTTCTTGTATTGAATCATTTCGTAATTTCAATTGATATTTTTTATCTTCATCATACAAATTAGCTGTTAAATCACGTGATAAATACCTTAATGGTAAATAAGGAACACCCTTTACTTTAGTTATCATTTCTTTTTGAAGCAAAGACATAAATACATTTAGCGAAAGTACAAACGACGGCGTTACATCAGTTATATTTCCCTCTGGATAATACTTAAAATTACCTTCTTTATAATCAAAATATTCATTCATCTCATAACGTTCTATTCCATCATTTAATTTATATAATTTACGAGCTATTTTCTTATCAAAATACTCATCTTCTTTACTAAGTACTTGTTTTCTTTTAGGTTTCATCAAACTATAAATATAGCAAACTTTTTCACCATTTTCCTCTGCAATACCATAAGTAACTGTAGCTAAATCATATCTAACCTTTTCGTCTCCCACTTCATTAACTAAACTAATATCTATTTTGTAAGGCGTTTCCATCGCAATACTATGCATACTATTTTTAATGGCTAATTTACTGTCAAAGAAATGCGTTCCAATATCTACTTCTATTCCTTGATTTAAATAAGAAAAGGTATCATCATTCAAAAAGCTCATTCTTCTTTTTATAAATGCACAAGGATTTGTAAAATCATCAACTGTTGCATTGACAAACAAATAAGCCATAATATACTTGATTTTATCTTTTTCGTTATCTAAAAGATATCTTGGTATTTTTCTTGGACTATTTAATTCTAACATTATATATTCAGTTAATAATTCATAAAATTGTTCTTTATCATTTATTACTAAAGTTGATAAATTCTGCTCATTCATATAAAAATTTTGCTTATCATTTTCAATACATGTATTAAAAGCAATCGGCCATGTTTCTAAATCAATTACTACAGCTCCATTAGCTGCTTCTTTCACTAATTCTATAAAAATTTCTTCTATCATAATAGCTACCACCATTAAAATTATATCATAAATAAGTATTAATATTATTCAACCTAATTACTAAAGTCAAAAATAACATTTTTTTCTTCATTAAGTTTCAATTTACTATTAAAATTTTTCCCACTTTTTGAAATGAAACCTTCGATATTCGAGGTAACTCCATCTGTAAGTAATTTTTCAACGTTCTTTTTAGAAATAGCTCGACCACAAATAAATGTATTTATTTTAAACCTACAATTTTGATAATCACGGCAACCATAAGCATAACGATTTCTTACCACATCATTACCACACAATGGACATTTACCAACAATATCGCCAAAAAAGCCTATATCTGTATCACGTTCCAATGACTCCTCATTTTTCTTAAAGACTTCTTGAATTTCTTGCTTAGCTAAAGTAACTGAATCTTCAACTGTTATTTCATTTTTGTAAACTTTTTTTAAGGCTTTGCCCATTTCACTTGTCTTATACTTATCCATCGAAATATTCATTTGCATCAAAGAATTTATTAAATACTCACCATTTGGCAAAATTGTATAAACATCTTTTTTTAAGGCAATGTAAGATGACTTTTTGGCATTATCTATAATTCCTGTTCTTGTTGCTTCTGTTCCTAATTCTAATCCTTCAAATATGGCTTTATAATCTTCCGTATCATCAATTTCTTCACCATTTTCTTGTTTTTCTTCTAATTCTTTTTTATCATCTTTAAAAGGATTCATTAAATAATTATTCAATGTTTCAATCGTATAATGTTTAGGCGGTGTCGTTTCTTTTTCTTTCAACTTAAACAAAGTATTAACTTTATCACCAATTTCTAAATTCGGTAATATTTTATCTTTCGTTGCCGGCTTTTCAAACTTTGTCCACCCAACTTCTTTAATTATTGTTCCTTTTAAAACAAATTCTTCGAAATTTCCAACATTTATTTTTATCTCTGTTTTTTCGATTTTACAATCATTACTACAAAAAACTGCAACAAATCGTTTAAAGATTGTTTGATAAACTAGGAATTCTTCCTCAGTTAAATTATCTTTGCTAGGAATCTTATATGTTGGAGTAATTGCAGAATGGGATTCAATTTTACTATCATCAAAAATTGTTTTTTTATCTTTAAATTCTACTGAATAACCTATTTTAGCTATATTTTCAAGAATCTTTTTTACTTTATCTTTTTCAGCAACAGCTAAATACTCAGAATTTGTTCTTGGATAAGTTAGGAACCCATTTTCATACAACTTTTGAACTATTTCTAAAGATTTATCCATTGCTATTTTATATTTCTTTCCTAACAGATTTTGTAATTTAGTTAAAGAAAATAGCTTCGGAGGATTCAAAGTATCTTTTTTCACTTTTTTTGATGTAACTATCGCTTCAACACTATTATACATTTCACATAATTCTAAAGCTTTTTTTTGTTTATTTTTATCAAATTTTTCTTTACTATTTAATTCAACAACTTCTCCATTTGTTTCTTCATTACTCCACATTCCATAATATATCTCCGGTTTGAAGTTACGTATAGCCATATCTCTATCATAAATTGCTTTAACAATTGGAATTATTACTCTTCCCACTCTCAATAAAGTTCCCGTTTTTAAGGTTGCATACCTTGTTAAATTAACCCCATATAACCAATCTATATATGTTCTAGCAAAGCCTTCATTAGCTAAATTATCATATTCTTTATCTAATTTCATTTCTTTAAGACCTTGTGTAATTGTTTCACTAGTTTGATCAGGTAACCATAAACGATATATTTCTTTTTCACTATTTAAAGCATTATGGATACATAAACGAACAATTATCTCTCCCTCACGATCAGAGTCTCCAGCATTAACAATTTTAGTAACATCCTCACGATTGCATAAAGCTTTAATTATATTAAATTGTTTTTGAACACCAGCATCAATTTTTTTGGTACTGTCTTTTCTCAAATCAAACTTAAAAACTTTTGGAAAACATGGTAAATTATCCATTTTCCATTTGGTATTAGGAGATTCATTCTGATCATATTCTTCAATATCAACCAATGAAAATAAATGACCAAAAGCCCACGTCACTAAATAGTTTGGATTAGAATAATACCCATCATTTCTTTTCATAGTTCCTATTGCACTTACTATATTTCTAGCAAGTGATGGTTTTTCCGCTATTATTAAAATCATCATCTATCATTCCTTACTATTTTGGCAGCAACCTCAAATTAGCATTCCTATTATAGCATAATTACAAAGCTATAAGTTTTACAAATTTTCTAAAAAAAATAGTAAAATTATTTTTTCTAAGTATTGAACGATTGCTAAATATTTTTATGCAAAAAAAAAGGCGACTACCTATTTTCGCATATACTATCTTCGGCGTATAAGTGCTTAACTTCTCTGTTCGGGATGGGAAGAGGTGTATCCACTTAGCAATCGTCACCAATAATTTAATTATACTATATATTTTATAAGCAAGCAAGTACAAATTGATTTTTATAAAAAATTCTCGCAACTACCTGAAATTTCAAAGTAAATTCCACCCCTGATAAAAAGGGTTGCATTTACCATGGGAGTAAATTCTACCCCTGTTGC
>CAKOHV010000014.1 GCA_934086145.1 uncultured Bacilli bacterium | reverse complement strand
GAACTGACCATTTTTAATCAGTTCAAATATGTTTAATAAATTTTATTTAATTTTAAAATTAGTTCATCAATAGGCTCCGTATATCTTCCTTGCTGAATTACTATATTTCTAAACTCATTTAATGCATTTAATGCTATTGGAATTTCACTTTTTTTGATAAATAATTCGATTTTTTTCTTTTTAAACATATATATCAACTCCTAAATATACTTCTAAAATTTTAATCTAATGCAATATTTTTTGTATAATTTTCAAATTTACTAACTATTTCTTCTTCCATCTTAGTTGTAACTCTAACATAAATGTTATATGTTGTTTCTATTGTACTATGTCCTAGTCTTTTTGAAACTGCTTTTATATCTGCACCTGCTTCTATCAGTCTTGTTGCGTGTGTATCTCTAAAATCGTGAAATCTACAAGGAATACCTAATTCATAATGAATAACTTTAAATGGGTATTTACAAGTATCAGTTCCCTCATAAATTCCATTGTTCTTTACAAATACAAAATCAACAGTTGGTAACCCTACATCTATTTCTTTATAAGCATTTATTATTTTTATTTCATCTTTATTGGTATATGGATTCTTAACAGTTTTAGCATAATGCATCATATAAAAATCTCCATACTCTTTTTTATTTGCCTCTTGTTCTGCTTTATATTCCTTTAATGCATTTACTAACGTATCTCCAATATCTATTGTTCTATAACTACTTGGAGTTTTACAGGTTCCAAAAAACCACATTGTTGTTGCTTTTCCACTAATATGACGACCGTGCGTTGCTCCGGCTTGATTTTTCTTTAAAACATTTTTATTAACCGTTAATTTCTTATTTTCTAAATCAATATCATCCCAAGTTAACCCGAAAACTTCTGAAACTCTTAAACCAGTATGATATGCAGTTAGCATAGCATAATATGCACAATGATTTTTCTTAAATCTATTTAAGATAATGTCAACTTCTTCTTTTGTAAATATGTGTGCTGGATCTTCGTCTGGTTTATCGTATTTAGGTAATTTGACTTTCACAGTTGGATTTTCTTTTACAAAACCTACAACATCAGTTGCATAAGTAAAAGATGTTTTCAATACTTTTAAAATGTTTTTCATAAAGTTTTTTGAGTATCCATATTCAACATAAGTGTTATTCACAAACTCTTGAATTGTCGCTGTTGTTATTTGACAAAGTCTATAAAATCCTAACTTTGGTTTGATATGATTCTTTATTATATTTTTATATGCCTCTATTGTGTGATATTTTAAATTGATTTCACAATGTTCTTTCATCCAATAATCAAGATAATCTGAGTAAGACATTGTTTTAGGTTTAAAACTATGTCCTGTATTCAAATATTCATTGTATGCAATAATACCTGCTTGTTTTGCTTCGCTTTTTGTCGCGAACCCTGATTTATTTTTAAATTTTCTTTTTCCATCGATTGAAGCAATTTCAAATTTATATTGATATACTTCTCCTCTTTTTTGAACTGTTACATCAGCCATAATAATCTCTCCTCCATTTACATTTGAGTAAATGAAAAAGTTGGCACGAATGCCAACTTTATATTGTTTGCAAAAATGTTTGCATAGAGATTTCCTTATTTTACAAGGCTTTTCGACGATTTTGTTTTCAATTTTTTTGTTTGCAAACAAATTGCAAACATTTTGCTATTTTTAGCACTTTTTTGAACTTTTCAAAATCTCACAAACCCTTATTTTATGGGCTATTTACCACAACAGTTCTTGTATTTCTTACCAGACCCACAAGGACACGGATCATTTCTTCCTATTTTTTTATCGGCTTTTATTGGAGTACCTTTTTGTTTAATATGTGTGTCATGAACAATAGTATTTTTAGTTTGTTCTTTTCTTTCAGTATTTTGACGTATTTCGGCTTTTAATAAATAAATTGAAATATTAGATGCTATACCAGCCATCAAATCATCAAATAATTCATATCCTTCCGTAGTATACGCTTGTAAAGGATTAGTTTGACCATAACCTCTTAAACCAATACCTTCTCTTAAATGTTCCATTGCAGCTATATGATCAACCCATGCTTCGTCAATAACTCTTAAAGCAATGGCTTTTTCAAAATCATCAATTATTTCTTTTGGAACATCTTTTATCTTCTCTTCATAGTCATAAGTTACCTTTTCTGTTAAGAAATCAATAACTTCTTTTTCTGATTTCATATTTTTGATATCTTCAGCATCAATTTTAGTCGTTTTTACAAGATTTGTATTAATATATTCGACAATTTCTTCTTTATCGTTTTCTGTTAAATATCCTTCTGGTTCAATATGACTATCAACTAGGTATTCAATATTTTTACCAAATGTTTCATGAGTTCTTTCAGAAATTGAGTCTTGTTCAAGTATTTCATTTCTTCTTGAATAAATTATTTCTCTTTGTTCATTCATTACATTATCATAATCAAGTAATGATTTTCTTGTATCATAGTTATTTCCTTCAACTTTTCTTTGAGCAGTTTCGATACTCTTAGTAAATGTTTTTGAACGAATAGCTTGTTCATCACTAAAGCCAACGCTTATTAACATTTGTTGAATTTTTTCGGTTCCAAAGCGACGCATTAAATCATCATCGAATGAAACAAAGAACTGGGACATACCAGGGTCTCCTTGACGTCCTGAACGTCCACGTAATTGGTTGTCAATACGACGAGATTCATGTCTTTCTGTACCAATTACACATAAACCACCAAGTTCTTTAACACCTTCACCTAATTTAATATCTGTTCCACGTCCAGCCATGTTAGTAGCAATAGTTATTGCTCCTTTTTCACCAGCTTTTGCTATTATTTCAGCTTCTCTTTCGTGATTTTTAGCATTTAAGACTTCGTGTTTTAAGCCTTCTTTTTTTAATAATGCACTCAATTTTTCGTTGTTTTCGACAGAAATTGTTCCAACTAGAATTGGTTGACCTGTTTCATGAATTTCTTTAATTTTTCTAACTATTGCCGCAAACTTTCCTTTTTCAGTAGCATATACTAAATCTGGCAAATCTTCACGTATAACTGGTTTATTAGTCGGAATTTGGATAACGTACATATTGTAAATATCTCTAAATTCTTCTTCTTCTGTTTTGGCTGTTCCAGTCATACCTGATAATTTGTTGTACATTCTAAATAAGTTTTGGAATGTTATGGTTGCCATTGTTTTTGTTTCTTCATTTATTTTTACGCCTTCTTTAGCTTCAATAGCTTGATGTAAACCATCACTAAATTGACGACCATGCATTAGACGACCTGTAAATTGGTCTACAATAATTATTGTACCATCTTCAACAACATAATCAACATCTACTTTAAATCCATAATTAGCTTTTAGAGCTTGATTTAAGTGATGAACTAAGGCAGCGTTTTCTAAATCATAAAGATTATCTAAATGAAAACTTTTTTCAATCTTTTCAACGCCACTCTCTGTTAGTGAAACATTTTTAGTTTTTTCATCAATAGTATAGTCTTCTTCTGTTAATTTTTTAACAGCTCTGTCTGCTGAAGTATATAAATCTTTTGCATCAAATTTTCCGCCAGAAATAATTAAAGGGGTTCTAGCTTCATCTATTAAAATTGAGTCAACTTCATCAACAATACAGAAATTAAGTGGTCTTTGAACACGATCTTGTATTCTTACTACCATATTATCTCGCAAGTAGTCAAAACCTATTTCGTTATTTGTTGAGTATAAAACATCACAATTGTAGGCTGCCCTTTTATCGGTTGGTGACATTTCACGCATATTTAAACCAACTGTTAATCCTAAGAAACGGAAAATATTTCCCATCCATTCAGAGTCTCGTTTAGCCAAGAATTCGTTTACTGTTACAATATGAACACCTTTGCCTGTTAAAGCATTTAAATATGTTGGCATTGTTTCAGTTAAAGTCTTACCTTCACCTGTTTTCATTTCTGCAATATTACCAAAATGAATTGCTAAACCACCCAATATTTGAACAAAATATGGTTTTTCACCAATAACACGATAAGCTGCCTCTCTTACAACAGCAAAAGCAGGAACAACTAAGTCATCTAGTGTTTTACCATTTTCTAATTCTTTTTTAAATGAGTCCGTTTTTGCTTTTAATTCGTCATCGCTCAAAGCTTCCATCTCTGGACCAAGTTCTACTATTTGTTGAGCTAATTTTTCAAATCTTTTTAATTCTTTATATTCTGAGTCTATTAATTTTCTTAAAAATCCCATTTCGTTACCTCCACCTGTTATATTATAGCAAAATTATGTAAAGTAATAAACTTTTTTATTTGTGTACTTTTTATTGTAGTTTATTTTTGGGAGAAATTCAATAAATTTAGCTACTTTTCAGTAAAAATAGTTAACTTTTGTTTTTAAGCAATTCTTGATAAGAATGGTATTATAAGTCCTTTTTAATTAAATATATTTCGGCTACGATATCTAAGAATATAAAAAAGACTATTAGAAAATATTGGTTTATTCTAATAGTCTTTTTGATTACTTCATATTAATAATTCCTAAATTTTTATCTTTTCTTTTATAAATGACAGATACACATTCTTCATTTAAATTCTTGAAAACAAAGAAATCATGATTAATTAAGTCCATTTGAAGAATAGCTTCCTCTTCATCCATTGGCTTCATTGATATATTTTTTCTTTTAACAATGGAACTAGTATTAGTTTCTTCTCCAGCCTCTTCAGAGAAATCCAAACTTAATTCAAAAGATTCAACATTTTTATATTTTTTATTCAAACGATCTTTATTTTTTCTAATTTGACGTTCTAATTTTGATGCTACTAAATCAACTGCTGTATAAAAATCTTCATTTGATTCTTCAGCACGAAGTGTAAATCTTTTTGTTGGTGCTGTTACTTCAATAGTTTGTTCAAGATTTCTTACTCTAACAATTATATTAGCAGTTATCTCTTCTGGATTCTCAAAATATTTGTCTAATTTTGAAATTTTATCTTCGATATAACCTTTCATAGATTGCGTGATTGTTAATTTATCACCACGAATATTAAGTTTCATGTTATCACCTTCCATGATATAATTATAACATTTTTTTCAAGAAAAGAAACTCTAATAATAAATTGTGTAAAGTGGTATAATTAATTTGTTAGGGTGATAATGATTATTTATACTATAATTTATGGTTATTTTTCATAGAATTATCATCATTTGGTAATGTGAATAACTTTATTTTATTAGATAGTTCATTATTGATTCTTTGAAGTCTTTGTTCAAGGTCATTTTGAATAAATTGTTCTTTTTTCTTAAATGATTGTGTATCATTATAAATGTTTTGTTTAAGTGTACTAATATGATTTATTTCTCCAAATAATTTTTCTTTGAATGATGTCAAAATAATCCTCCCATTAATTATATGTTTAAATCAAAAAGCTTGACATAAGAAAAGAACTATTTAATAGTTCTTAAGTCAATATTATAAAAATCTTCAGGATTTATTAAGTTTCCATCTTTATAAACTTCAAAATGAAGGCAATTAGCTTTTTCTTCGTTAAGTTTATTAGCTCCACTACTTGCTATAATATCACCTTTACTTACTTTGTCTCCTTCTTTAACTGTAATGTTATCAACACTTTGGTATACAGTAAGCAAATTATTGGAATATTGAATTTCAATTATTTTACCCATAATTTTATCTTCTTGTATTTTACTTACTGTTCCTTCTGTTGTGGCCATGACATCAAAAGCATTGTCTGAAGAATATAATATACCAGTATTTGGCATATAGATGTTCTCATATTTTATAAGGGCATTTTGTTGAGCAGTTTCATCAGAGTCTTTTTGGTAAAATCCTTTACTTATAGAAACATCGGTAGCTGCAAATGGTTTGATTGGCAAGTCAACTTCTCCATTAGGTATTTCCTTGTTTACTTCGGTACTATTTTCAACTATAGGGTCTGTTATATTTGAGAGATCATTTGTTACATTATAATTTAATAAGTTACTTATCAAGTAATAACAAAGAATCGCTCCCGTTAATACAATAATACTTAAAACAGGTATTACCCAATCTTTTAATTTCCTTTTTCCCATACTTACTATTCCTTTCTAATAATAAGTTTTAACAATAAAAAAAGAAATATACCTATAAATTGGTAATTTCTGTATTTTGGTAGTAATATTTCAATATTTCATCGTAATGATATCCCAATTTAGCCATATTATTAGCTCCATATTGGCTAAGACCAACGCCATGACCATATCCTTTTGTTTTTATTAAAATATTATTTTCATTGACACTTATATAAAAATCTGTCGAACGTAGATTCAGAAGTTTTCTAATGGCAATACCGGTAAATTCTTGACCGTTTATATTAAGAGTAGTTACTCTATTTGATTCATTTCGTTTTATATTAGTTATACTAATATTTTCACAAGTAAGAGCTAATTTAGTACAAAATTCTTCTTTAGAAAGAAGGATTTCTTTTTCGTTATTGGCATCCCATTTTGATTCCACAGATACCAAGTAATCAATTGATTCATTAAAAACATTTTGAGAATTTTCAGTATAACCATTAGACATTGCATAGTAATAACTTTTTATTAATTTATTGTTATATTTTATAACTAATCCTTCCGTACTATGTACAGCTTTAGTTATTTTGGAAAAATATTTATCAAAATCAGTTTGCCACTTAGCTTGCATGGCATTTTTATCTATGTATACTTGACTAGCGGTAGTCGAACCAATTTTATCGTTGGTTTCTAGGTATTGGAGGACGTATGTACGAGCAGCTATGGCTTGGGCTTTTAAAGCTTCCAATTCAAAAGAAGCGGGCATTTCTGCCGCCACTACTCCTACAACATAATCTTCTAATGGTAAAGTTAAACTATTTTCATTGTATATTAAAGCAACAGTTTGTTGTTTTTTATTTTGCTCTGCTAAAACCTCTGGATATTCTTCCTTTTTTTGCTCCTTTTTCTTGGAAAAATTAAAACTATAGATAGTTATTGGCAAAAGCAATAATACCACAAAAAATAGTTTTTTATTCAATCATATCATCCTCTGATTATGCTGCTTACATTAATAAAATCAGTTATGAAGTTTGTCAACAAATAACCAAGCGAAATACTAAGTAAAATGACTAATACACGAGCTTCAATAACTTTATTTTTTTTGATAAAAGCATCATAATTTATTCCTGATAAAGCATATGCACTAAGTAAAACAGATATGACATAAATATAGGTTTTAATTTGCAAAATGCTCACCTTCATAGCTTATTATTTTATTGACTCTTCGAGTATGTCTTTCTTCGTTACTAGGAGAAGTTTCTATAAATTCGTTTATCATAGCTATTAACTCGTCTAGATTTTGTTTATAGCTTAAAGCAATTATATTAGCATTATTATGTTCACGTGCTAAATGAGCTTGGCTAACATCGCTACAGTGAGCACATCTTATACCTTTTACTTTATTAGCAGCTATACTCATACCGATGCCTGTTCCACACATTAATACTCCTAAATCAGCTTCGTTATTTAATAAACTTTCTGATACAGTGAAAGCAAAATCCGGGTAATCGTCTGTCGGATTATTGTTAGGACTTTTATCAATAAAATCATATTGTTTTAAATGGTCTATAATATATTTTTTTTGTTCAACGCCATTGTGATCAGTAGCAATTGCTATTTTCATTTTTCATCTTCCTTTTCTTCATTCATTACTTTTTCGAATCTTGGTAACAAGCCTATTCCATCAGTACGATGAGGCGGCAATTGATATAAGTCGTGACCAGGGAATTCATTTCCTTCAATTAAGAACGGATCTTTTTGTCCTAAGCAAACATCCCAACCAACGTAACCAACTTCTGGAATTTCTTTAGCGGCTTGAGTTACAAATCTTTTAATTCGTGGCCATTTAGGAATTTTAAACCATAAAATTTGTTCATTAGTAAGTGGGTGTTTTTCATATAAATTCCCCTTTTTATCAATAGCTAAATAATCAATGATACCTGTTTCAATGTTAATAGGAGCTGCTAAACCATCTTTGTTAAAGTTGTCTACAACATTATTGTTATTGCCAATTCTTAAAAGAGCTACAACAATTTGTTGATTTAAAGTAACAATTCTTATTGTATTAACTGATGATGGGTGTAATTTAGCAATTTCTTGACATTCAACAGCAATCTCTTCAGCTAAAGTTCTTTTACTTTCCAATAATTGATTATATAAATCTTTTCTAGATATTTTAGTTGTATCTATTATTTCGACACCTTTGCCACAGCATTCACTTAATGGTTTAACTAAAATTTTTTGGTGTTTATCACAAAAAGCAACAAATTGTTGATAATTTTCTTCATCACCAGTTAATTCCATCCAATCACGAAGTAAATATTTATTGAATTTTTTATTAAATTCTATTTTGTTACTAAAATATTTAGTGTATTCTGGATTATTATACTTTTTAACTATTTTATTGTTAATTCCTCTTGTTATGATAGTTTTACGTTGTTCTTCGTTTAAATTATACATTTCAAATATTTTATAATCCATATAGCCCGCTTGATACTTTAATCCACAATGTATAATATCAAAAAATATTGACATTTTACTTTTATTATTTTTAGTATGAACAAAATCAATTGTATCAAACATCTGTTTATAATTCATTCCTTTTATTCTTTTTAATAAATAGCTTATATTTCCCATGTATATCACCTTCTTAAGTATAACATATTTTATTATTAATAAGTTACGCTAAGTATGTTATTAGACATTAGCGCAACAAAAAAGAAGCATTATTTTGCTTCTTGATCATAGCCGTATTTACGATTGAATTTTTCGATTGCTCCTGTTTTTTTAGCTTTGCCTTGTCTTCCAGTATAGAAAGGATGACATTCATTACATACTTCAACATGTATTTCATCTTTTGTTGATTTAGTTGTAAATGTAGCTCCACAAGCACAAGTAACTTTACAGTCCTTTAATTCTGGATGTATTCCTTTTCTCATGTATATACTCTCCTTCCGCCATATCTATTCTTAGACATAGTAATTTCTTCGTCCTATGTATTATATCATAATATTTAAACTTAGCAACAGTTATTTTTACTTTATTTTACAAAAAATGTGTAGTTTAAAGTAGTATTTAAAGTGATAAATTATAGTTGATGCTATTTATTAAATATTTTTAAGTAGTTTACACAAATAAAAAGTTATCTTTGTGATAACTATTATTCATCGATTACTTTTATATCAGCACCGACATTTTTTAATTTTTCAACAATATTTTCATAACCTCTTAGGATATGATTTATCTCAGAAATTTTTGTCTGACCTGTAGCAATTAAACCAGCTACAATCATTGCTGCTCCAGCACGTAAATCAGTTGCAACAACATCTTGGCCATGTAATGGAGTTGGACCAGTAAAAATAGCTGTTTGACCATTTAATTTGATATTGGCCCCCATTTTCTGAAGGTATTTAATATGGCCCATTCTGTTTTCATAGATGGTTTCTTCAAAGATAGACATTCCATCTGCTTGAGTCAGTAAAACACTCATTGGTTGACCTAAATCGGTAACAAAGCCAGGATAAACAAGAGTCTTGACATTTATAGCATTAAATTTAGGAGCTTTATTAATAATTAAGTTATTTTCTTCAACTTTAATGTTTGCACCGGCTTCCTTCAATTTCGATAGCAAGGCTTCGATATGTTCTTCTATAATTCCACTTATCTTTAAGTCTTTTCCAAGCAACGCGCCAATAATAGCGTATGTTCCAGCTTCGATACGATCAGGAATGACATCTATTACACAAGATGATAATTTTTGAACACCTTCTATTTTTATTTCGCTAGTTCCAGCACCACTTATTTTAGCCCCCATATTATTAAGTAAAATGGCAACATTTACTATTTCTGGCTCCTTGGCAGCATTAGATATATATGTTGTTCCCTCGGCTTTAGTAGCTGCTAACATTATATTTATAGTTGCTCCAACCGAAGCAAAATCTAAGTATATTCGAGCTCCTGTTAATTTTTCAGCACTAATAGTATATTTACTACCATCTATTTCAACCTTGGCACCTAATTTTTCAAAACCTTTAATATGAAAATCAATAGGTCGAGAACCTATATTACAACCACCAGGGAAGTAAATTTCCGCATATTTGTATTTGCCTAGTAAAGCTCCCATAAAATAATAAGAAGCTCTTAATTTATTAGATAATTCTTCGGGAATTGTACAATTTTGGATATTTCGACAATCTATTTTAATAGTTTCGTCTTGATATTCTACTTTACCATTAAGTTTTTCAACTATTTCTATTAGCGAGTTAGTATCTGATATGTTGGGCGCATTATAAATAGTAACTTCTTCATCTGACAAGATGGCGGCCGGTATCAAAGCAACAATACTGTTTTTAGCTCCGCTTATTTTTATTTCACCACTTAATTCTTTATTTCCATTTATTAGAATTTTCTTCATTTCATCACTCTCATTTAATAAGTTTTATTTATAATTTTACTATATAATTATAATTAAACTTTGTCAATTTTTTAAATGGTGCTTTACACTATGACAAGACTTTATCTAAAATTTCTTGTATATATAATTTATATTCATTTTCTGCCATATTATTACTTTCTGATTCTAATAAACAAAGTGGAGGATATAACACACACCACCAATTATTACCTTTTGATTCACCCAAAGATATTACTAAAGATTCGTATTCTCCACTATTGTAATTAACACCTTTATATTCTTTAGAAGGAAAGTAGTTTTTACCATAAGAAATATCATAATTTATATTATATTTTTTTAATAAACGATCAATATTTTCTTGGTTATCAGATATTATCTTTCTAGTATCATCAATTGATTTAGAAGAAGCTATTTTAGAAAATAATTCTTTTTCTAAGTCTTTTTTTATCAACATTTTCATAGCTTGATCAGCTTCTTCATTACTATTAGCAATAATTCTAAATCTGATTGATTCATCTGGAATAAGAAGTTTTTGTTTGGAAGAAATACTTAAGAACAAAGCAAAGCAAAACATTACTATAACTATTTTTTTCATTTTATCACCTAAATATTTTTAGGGAGAAAATATATTTTTTTATTCATTAATAATAAAAATAAAACGATCAAAATGTTGTAAGTCTTTTTTCAAAATTATTTTTGATTTAGGATATAAGTTTTGAGCTAATGTTACTAATCGTTCACCTTGCGTAGCACCAATTTCAAAAGCTATTAAGAAAGTTTTGTTTAAATATTGAGGTGCTAATGTTAAAATTTTTTTATAAAAGTATAAACCATCATCTGGAGCGTATAAAGCTTGGTGAGGTTCATTATTTTTTACTATATCCATTATTTCTTCATCATAGCTTATATATGGTGGATTGCTAATGATACAATCATATTTATCATTAATAGCAGAAAAAATATCGCTTTCAATAAAATTAATTGATACCTTGTTGTTTTGAGCATTTAGACTAGCAACTTCTAAGGCTGATTGGGATATATCACAAGCATCTATTTCTGAACTTGGTTGGAGTTTTTTTAAAGTTATTGGGATACAACCACTCCCTGTTCCAATATCTAAGATTCGTATTTTTTGACCGGAAAATATTTGCTTAATTAATTCGTTGGTTTTTTCAACAAGCTCTTCTGTTTCACGACGAGGTATCAAAACATGTTTGTTAACTTTAATAATATTTCCATAAAAATTTGTATCACCAACTATGTATTGAACAGGTTCACCATTTTTAAGTCTTTCAATAGCTTGGTTAAAATCTTTTTCTGGAGGGAGATATTTTTTTAAATATTCTATTTCATATTCATAATTATTCATTTTTTTGTTTCTAAAAAGCAATATCTTAGATATTGCTTTTATTCTCCTTTTAATTTTCGACGTAAATCTTCAGTGATTAACGCATCTATAATATCATCTAAAGCCCCATCCATTACGCGATCGAGGGTATTAGTCGTGTAACCAATTCGATGATCAGTTACTCTGTTTTGTGGATAATTGTATGTTCTAATTTTTTCTGCTCTATCTCCTGTACCAATTTTACTTCTTCTTTCATTTCCTACTTCAGCATCTTGTTTTTCTTGCTCTGCTTGGTAAAGACGAGCCTTAAGTACTTCCATAGCTTGAGCTTTATTTTGAATCTGACTACGTTCATTTTGACAAGTTACAACGGTATTAGTAGGTAAATGAGTAATTCTTACAGCTGAAGGGGTTGTATTTACTCCTTGTCCTCCATGGCCACTAGCGCAGAATGTATCTATACGTAAATCATTTGGATTAATCTCAATATCAACATCTTCAACTTCTGGCATTATTAAAACTGTCGCTGTTGATGTTTGAATTCGGCCATTAGATTCAGTTACAGGGACACGTTGAACACGATGTGAGCCTGATTCATACTTTAATTTAGAATAAACATTCTCACCCTTTATTTTTACTTCTATTTGAGAATATCCGCCAGCCGTTCCTGCTTCAGCATTGATTACTTCTAATTTCCATCCTAGTTTATCGGCATAGCGAGAATACATTCTAAACAAATCGCCAGCAAAAATATTAGCTTCATCCCCACCGGCTGCGCCTCTAATTTCCATAATAATATTTTTATCGTCATTTTCATCTTTAGGAATTAATAAGATTTCTAATTCGTGAGTTATTTTTTCTTTTTTTTGAGTAGCTTCTTCTAATTCTAAGTGAGCCATTTCACCTAATTCAGGATCATTTAGTAATTCCTTAGCTTCCTCTATATTTCTGGAAGTATTCAAGTATTCAATATATTTATTGTATGTTTCTTCCAATTTCTTTTGCTCTTTTGATAATTTCATCAAGGTATTATAATCTGAAAGAACTTCTTCAGATGATAACTGTGTAGTTAATTCTTCATACCTTTTTTTTATCGCTTCTAATCTGTCTATCACCTAGACCACGCCTTTCGTTTTATTATTATACCATATATGTCTAAAAATTAAAAAACAAATGGTTTATGATAATCCATTTGCTTCTTCATCTTCATCGATTATTACTAAATCTTTTAAATCGTCATCTGTATCTGAGTCATCAGCTTCAGTGTCATCATAGAATATATCTTCGTCTTCTTTTTCTTCTTCCTCAATATCGTCCTCTACGACATCATCATCGTCATCATCATTATCAATGATTACTTTAGTTGAATGTTTAGTTTTTAAATCCCAATAACCATTCTCTATCATTATAAATCTATGATCAGTACTTAACACTTCAAAGAAAGCAGGAAGTTTTTCCATGTATTCTTCGTCAGTTAAGTTTAATAAATTGCATACTTCTTTAAATAATTCGTTAATTTTCATTTTGCGGCCTGATTCAGTTAAAACCATTAACGCAATATCATCATATGACATAGCTTCTAATTCTTCTATAGACATATCTTTTAATTTCATATAATTAACCTCCAAATAATTCACTAGACACCATTATACATATTTTTTTCAATATGACAATACTAAAATGTATTATTTATATATTTTTTACATTCTGTCTGGAACATCTATTCCTAATATATTCAATAGTTTTAAATTATTTTCATAAACAATTCGACTTAAACATAGCCAAGATTCTTTTGTTTGGCCGTCTTCTTCTGTTAATATGCGGTTTTGAGAATAAAAATTATTAAATAAATTAGTTATTTTATATAAATGTTCTGCTATTTCATTTAAGGACTTAGCTTTATATGATTTCATTAAAACACTGTTAATGTTTAGAAGTCCAATCATTATTGCACGATCATATTCATTAGCAATAACACTAACTTTTTTAAATTCAATATTAGATTCTTGAGCCTTTTTTAGTAATGATTTCATACGAATTGTTGAATATAGTAAATATGGTCCTGTTTTACCTTGTAAATCACTAAATTTGACAGGATCAAAAGTATAATTAGTCAAACGATAAGGTATTAAATCAGCATATTTAACAGCAGCTAATGATACTTGCTCAGCTATTTTTTTCCTCTCAGTGCCTATAATATTTGGTAGTATTTTCTTTTCACATTCTATTTCTGCTAAATCAAGTAAAGATTCTAAAGACATAACTCCACCATCTCTTGTTTTAAAAGGCTTGCCATCTTTACCATTCATTGTGCCAAAAGGAATAAATTCTAATTTAGTATCAGGTTTGACAATTTCGGAAATACGAGCAGCACGAAAAGTTTGTTCAAAATGAAGTGCTTGTCTAGAATCGGCTAAATACCATATTTCATCTGGATTATAGAGTTTCATTCTTTCCAAAATACAAGCTAAATCAGTTGTTTCATATGATGTACTATTATTTGATTTGATTAGTAATAAGGGAGGAATTTCATGATCATCATCTGAGTTTTGAACTTCAATAATTCTGGCACCTTGGCTTTCTTTAATTAAATTTTTTTCCTCAAGATAATCAATTAATTCGGGAACATATTTATTTCCATCACTTTCGCCTTCCCATATTTCGAAGGTTGTATTTAATTTGTCGTAAATTCTTTTGATATCAGTTTTAGAAACCTGCATTATGTGTTTCCATAAAGCCGTTAGGCCTTTATTTCCATTTTGAAATTGCGCGGTTAATTCGCGAGCCTCGGCCATATAATTTTCATCATTTTTAGCTTTTTCCGAAGCAATTGGATAAATTTCCATCAAATCAGCGTTTGTAACTGGTGGCTCGGCAGGATATTCCCCTGTAAAGGAAGCATCAAAATAAGGCAATTCAGGTTGACGTTTTTTTATTTCAAGCATAACTAAGCCAATTGGTCGTCCCCAATCTCCTAAATGGGCATCAGCTACAACATTACAGCCTAAAGATTTACATAATCTTTTTAAAGCCTCCCCAATGTTAGCACTTCTAAGATGACCAACATGTAATGCTTTAGCAACATTAGCTCCTCCATAATCAAAAAAAATGTTTTTTGGTTCAATTCCAGTATAATTTAATTCAATGCTTTGTAATAATTCATTCATATGTCTTAATAATTGCTCATCACTAAAAGTTATGTTTATGAAACCAGGACCAGCTATATTAACATCTTTATACAAGTTATCTTCTTTTAAAGCATTCAATAATTCTTCAGCTATTTCACGAGGATTCTTGTGATACACTTTAGCCAAAGGCATAATTCCGTTATATTGATAATCTCCAAATTCTGGACGTGATGATATATTTAAAGTTACTTCTTCAACATCGTAACCACAATCATGTAATTTCTTTTGAAGATATTGTTCCTGTTCTTTAATAAAAATACTCATATTAATCACTCAATTCTATTACTATTTTAGTGCTTTTATCGTCTGATGCAGTTTTATATGCTAATATCATGATTTTATCTTGTTGGCTAAAAGAAACTTGTTCAATCGGGATATCAAATTCTTTACCTTGTTCTTTTAGCAATATTGTGCATGTTTTAGTACTTAAATTTATATTAAATTTAAAGTCATTATTTTCACGAAGAAAAATATGTTTATTCAAAATCATCTTACAATCATTTAATAAAAAAGAAACGTTATTATTTTGGTACATACAATTAATATCTTTATGTTCTTGTTCCAAAAGATTATCTTTATATAATTTTAAATTCATTTTTGTTACCATATTTTTTCTCCTTTGGATAGAATTATATCATAATATTACTATATTTGCACTTATATTTTCAGCTTTTTAATTCATAATAATAACGGGTGTTAGAATGAAAAAAACAAAGAAAATAATGAAGTTTTTTATCGCTAGTATTATCTTTTTTACATTAGTAGTCGGAGCCTTATATTGTTATGCTTATTTTAGTCCTAAACTGGATATAGTAAATACTAATCAATTATATATTTATGATGATAGTAATAATTTAATATATCAGGGATCTGGAAATAATGAATGGGTTGGACTATCAGAAATATCTGATGATTTAGTTAATGCAGTAATTAGTACAGAAGATAAAAACTTTTATCATCATAACGGCTTTGATTATCTAAGAATAGCTAAAGCAATGATTACAAACATAAAGAAAGGCAAAATAGCACAAGGCGCTTCGACAATAAGTCAACAATATATCAAAAATATGTATTTAGAATTTGATAAAACATGGAAAAGAAAATTTGAAGAAGCAATATTAACACTAAAATTAGAGGTTCATTACAGCAAAGATGAAATTTTAGAAGGCTATTTAAATACTATAAACTTCGGACAAGGGAATTACGGAATCGAAAATGCAAGTGAATATTATTTTAATAAAAAAGCTGGTGAATTGTCCTTAGAAGAGGCGATTATTTTAGCAGGTATTCCCAAAAGTCCCAATTACTACAATCCGGTTTCTAACTATGAAGCTTCAATAAAAAGAGCTAAGATTATTGCTAATGCCATGTATAAAAATAAATATATTTCAGAAGAAACATACAATAAATTATTTCAAAATGATATACCAATATATGGGCAAAGAAATGAAAATGATTTAAAAATGATTATGTATTATCAAGATGCGGTATATAAAGAATTAGAAAAAATTGAAACAATTCCTAAGTCCCTAATTGAATCTGGTGGTTTAAAAATATATACTTCATTAAATGTTGAAGCTCAGCGAACGATGGAAAACAATATTCAAAAATATATGGCTGATAGCGGTGAATTACAAGTTGCTAGTTTAATTGTTAATCCAAAAACAGGCGGAATTATGGCTTTGTCTGGGGGTGTTGATTATGCCAAAAGTCAATTTAATAGAGCTATAAGTGCTAAAAGACAAGTTGGTTCTTCTATTAAGCCTCTTCTATATTATAGTGCGTTAGAAAATGGAATGGTTTCTTCTTCAACTTTTTTAAGCGAACCGACTACATTTGTTTTTTCATCTAATCAAACATATGCGCCAGCTAATTATAATAACAAATATGGAAATAAAAATATAACAATGGCAGCGGCGATTGCCTACTCTGATAATATATATGCCGTCAAGACACATTTATTTTTAGGAGAAGAAACCCTAGTTAATACCGCCAAAAGAATGGGAATAAAACAACAATTAAAGGCTATACCATCTTTAGCGCTAGGAACTTGTGAACTTAGTATGCTGGATTTTGCACGAGCTTATTCTACTCTAGCTAGTGGTGGGTATAAAAATGAACTAACTTTTATAAATAAAGTGGAAGATTTAAATGGAAATATTCTTTATGAAAAAAAAGAAAATAAAGATTTGGTACTAAATGAATCCTATACTTATATTTTAAATGAACTTATGACAGCAACATATAATAATTCGTTTGTAGAATACAATACCCCTACTGTTATGAGTATTTCTTCTAAAATCACCAAAAAATACGCTATAAAAACAGGTAGTTCCGGAACTGACTGCTGGATGGTTGGATACAATCCTGATGCATTAATGATGGTTTGGAATGGTTATGACGATTCAAAAGAACTTAAAGTTAGTGATGGTGCAATTTCAAAAAATATTTGGGTTGATACAATGGAAAGCATTCTAAAAGAAAACAATTGGTATGAAGCACCAAGTAATGTTGTAGGTGTTCCATTAGATCCTATAACAGGAGATAAACCCAAAGATGATAAATATTTTATATATTATTACGTAAGTGGTAGTGAATATAATAATCAAAATACAGAATTCGTTTATAAAGAAAAAAATGTAAATTAAAAAACGGCATTAGATAAAATATCCAATGTCGTTTTTAACTATTTTTTAATCTGAATTGTTATTTGATAATTACTGTCAAAGTCTATTTCTTCAACATCTATATAAAAACCTTTATTACCTAAATCTTCTATGCAATTTCTAACAGCATTTATTGCTGTTTTTAAATTTAATCCGTTATCTTCTGGCTGTGCAACAAAATTAGTTTGAGTCTCATGCTGTGTTCTAGTTAGGTTATCAACAGCGTCCATAGGATCAATTTCCTCTTCTGATCTTTCAATTAAATTGATTTCTTTTGAAGAATCATAAACTGGTGTAAAGAAACGATTATTTGGATTTAAATCAAAATCTGTATTCAAGTAATTGTTAGTTGATTGATGGGAATTATCTTTTGAAGCGTTATCATCTGGAGCAAATGGATTAAATTTACTATCTTCAATTTCTTCATTTTTGTTAGAAGTAACAAAATTATTATGGGAATCTGGAGCACTAAATACTTCGAATTTATCAGATGATGAATTTTCGTGTGATGGAACTTGCTTAAGTTCTGTTTCTTGATGATTAAAATCATTAGATAAATCAAAGAATTTATTAGAATCATTTCTATTTTCTATAAAACTATTTTCAGGGATTAAAGTATCAGTTGAAGTTGGGGAAATAATATTTGATTCTGGTATAGAAGTAGCTTTTGTAAATGAACTATCATTAAATTTAGTGAAATCTTCAATTTTATCTTCTTGATGTTCATTAGGAATAGTAAAATGAGAATTATCGTCATCCCTAGATGAGTCATTTTTATCTTCAAATTGTAAAGTATCAATATGCGGAGAATTGTCAACTTTTTCTGGTTCTTTTGGCTTTTCAGCAAGAGGAAGCTCTTCATTTAAATCAAGAGTTTCTAATTCTTCGTTAACAACCTGAAGAGGTTTCATCAAGTCAGACTCACTCATTTTCTTGTTTAAATCTTTAAGGTCCGTTGCTTGAGCTTTTATTTCATCAATATTTCGTTTGGCTGCAACTAATGGAACATCGCTATTTTCCTCATCCGCCATTGTTTTTTGTTTTGCTTTTAATTGTTTTAATTCCAAATCCAATTGTCTCACTGTCATCCTCTCATTAATTATTCTATGAAGCCATTCTTTCTGAGCTTCTTTGTCTGGTAATGATAAAAGTGTTCTTGCATGTCTTTCGGATATCTTTTCTTCTAAAAGGGCTTGTTGTACTTCTTCATCTAAATTTAATAATCTTAATTTGTTAGCGATAGCTGGTTGTGATAAGCCCATTCTTTTGGCAAGCTGTTCTTGAGTTAGGTAACCTTTATCAAGAAGATTTTTATAAGAACGCGCTTCTTCAATAGCTGTTAAATCTCTTCGCTGAACATTTTCGACAATTGCTACTTCAGCGGCTTTATTGTCATCAATATTAGAGATAACTGCTGGAACGGTAGTAAGACCTGCCATCGTTGCCGCTTTATACCTTCGTTCACCGGCAATTATTTCATATTTATCTCCTAATTTTCTTAATACCAAAGGCTGAATTATACCATGTTCCTTAATAGAATCTGATAATTCTTTTAATCCTTCTTCATCAAACTGCAAGCGTGGTTGGAATCTATTAGGTATTATATCTTCTATATGGACTTGTAATACACCTGATTCTAAGTTCATTTTAGCAACCCCTCAACTTTCTTATTCTAATTTTTATCATATCTTATTTCACCTATTTTTTCAATGGATTTTTTAAAATTTTTTCATACCTACGTGGGTATTTAATAGGTGTATTTTGGATTTTTTTTATCTTTACTATATTACGTACCCCACCATCAAATGGTAAAGTAAAATTGACAATGTTTTCTTCTTGACCACCCAAAGTTTTTATAGCATATTCAGCTTCTTTTATTTCTTCTTCATTTGAACCCTTTAGTGGCACAAAATACCCATTTATTTTAACAAATGGAAGGCATAGTTCACTTAAAGTGGTTAAATTTGCAACAGCACGGGCAGTAACTAAATCAAAATGTTCACGATTTTCTTTAATATAATTTTCGGCTCTATCTTGAATAAAATCAATATTTTTTAGAGATAATTTAGAAGATAATTTTTTTAAAAAAGATATTTTTTTATTATTCGAATCTAATAAAGTAACATTAATAGACGGAAAAAATATTTTCAAGACCATACCAGGAAATCCAGCCCCGCTACCTATATCTAAAATGTTAGATATCTTAGCAAAATCTACTACTCTGACTATTGTTAATGAATCATAAAAATGTTTTAAGTAAATATCTTTTGGTTCTTTTATAGCTGTTAAGTTTGTTTTTTGATTTTCTGAGATCAAAAAATCACAATATATTTGAAGTGCTTCTTTTTGCTGAATGGTTATTGCAATGCCTAGCTCGCTTAGAGCATCATAAAATTCTTGTTCACTCATTTTTACCATATTCTTTCTTTAAATAAATTGTCAAGATAGAGATGTCGGCAGGATTTACCCCACTAATTCTAATAGCTTGCGCAATTGTTTTTGGTTTAACTTCTTTTAATTTTTGACGAGCTTCTGAAGCAATGTTCTTTATTTTATCATAATCAATGTCATCAGGAATCTGTTTTTTTTCTAATTTTAACATTTTTTCGACTTCTTTATAAGTTTTTTGAATATATCCCTCATATTTAAAGTTTATTTCAACTTGTTTTTTTATTTCTTCTTCATAATCAATTGAAACTATTTGGTCCAAAAATTCCATAGAAATTTCTGGTCTTTTAATTAATTGTTCTAACGATAATGTTACTTGAGGAACTGGTATATCATTAGCTTGAAATACTTTTTGGATATCATCGGTTATTTTTACCTTTTGGTTTTTCATAAAATTTTCTAATTCGACGATTTTTTCTTTTTTAGTTTGCAATTTAGCCATTTGTTCATCGTCAATCATTCCAACTTGGTAGCCAATTTCACGAAGACGCAAATCCGCATTGTCACTTCTTAATAATAGTCTAAATTCAGCACGACTTGTTAAAAGTCTATAAGGGTCTTTAATACCTTTTGTTACAAGGTCATCAATTAAAACACCAATGTAAGCATCAGATCTCTTTAAGATTAAAGGTTCTTTGTTTTCGATTTTTAAAGATGCATTAATTCCCGCTATTAAGCCTTGACAAGCTGCTTCTTCATAACCGCTTGTACCATTAATTTGACCAGCTGTGTATAAATTTTTAACGATTTTTGTTTCAAGTGATGGATTTAACTGAGTCGGATAAATAGCATCATATTCTATGGCATAACCATACTTTAAAATTTTGGCATTTTCCAAACCAGGTAATGAATGGACCATTTGTTCTTGAACTTCTGGAGGCATTGAAGTTGAAAAACCTTGTAAATAAATATCATCATAAAAACGACTTTCTGGTTCTAAAAACAATTGATGACGTTCTTTGTCAGCAAACCTTACAACTTTATCTTCAATAGATGGACAATACCTCGGACCAATTCCTTTAATATCATCTAAAGCTCCATACATGCTAGATTTTGATAAGTTTTCTCTTATTATTTGGTGGGTTTTTTCATTAGTATATGTTAAATAGCATGGTTCTTGATCTTCTAATTTATAACATGGTTTTAAATCAAAACTAAAAGTATGATAGACGTTATCTCCAGGTTCTAGTTTAGTTTTGGAAAAATCGATAGTCTTGCGATCTATTCTTTGAGGTGTCCCAGTTTTTAATCTAATAATTTTAAAACCATAATCTCTTAATTTATCACTCAAGAAATTAGATGGTTCTTCACCGTGTGGACCTTTTCTTGTTCTAGTATTTCCCACAAGAATATCAGATTTCAAATAAGTTCCAGTAGTTAAAATTACGATTTTAGATAATATTTTAGTACCATCTTTTAGAATAACTCCTTTAACTTCATTATTTTCGACTATCAAGTCTTCAACCATACCCTCTTGAATCGTTAGATTTGCTAAAGAAGATAATGTCTTAACCATTTCTTTAGGATAGGCAATTTTATCTCCTTGAGCTCTTAACGCTTGTACAGCCGGACCTTTGGCACTATTTAGCATTTTTATTTGTAAATGCGTTTTGTCGGCTACTTTCCCCATTATACCACCTAAGGCATCTATTTCCCTAACAACAATACCTTTAGCACTTCCACCTATATGAGGATTGCATGGCATATCTGCAATGTTTTTTTTATTTCCCGTAATTAATAAAGTTTGATGTCCCTTTTTTGCGCAAGCATATGCCGCTTCACAGCCAGCATGTCCTGCACCAACTACAATAATTTCAACCATACTTATCCACAACTCCTTTTATTTCCCAAGACAAAATCTACTAAACATTTCATCTAATAATTCTTCATCATACGTAGTTCCATTAATTTTACCAAGTTCCTGCCAAATATTTTGGATATCTATTTCTAGCAAATCAATTGGTAAATTATTTTTTATACTTTGTTCAATATTTTCAATACTATCTAAGCATTTCTTTAAAATCGCCAAACTCCTAGCATTAGTTAAATATGTAGGATCTTTAGTTTCGATTTTAGACAAATTAAATAATTCTTTTATTTTGCTTTTTAAATCATTTAAGCCAATATTTTCTTTAACACTTAATTTAACAATCCTATCTTTATCCACAAGTGTATCATCCAAAATTAATTTATTTCCCAAATCAATTTTATTAACAATAACTAAGTATTCTTTATTCCCCAATTCTTTTATAATATTTTCAGTCTCTTTATCCATCTCACTATTATTATTTAATACCAATAAAATTAAGTCGGCTTGAGACATTAAATTTAAACTTTTTTCTACACCTATTGCTTCTATTTTATCATTAGTTTTTCGAATGCCGGCAGTATCAATCATATTAAGAACTATCCCATCAATAGAAATAGTTCCTTCAACTATATCTCTTGTAGTTCCAGCAATATCAGTTACTATAGCTTTATCTTCTTGTAATAAAGCATTCAACAAACTACTTTTTCCAACATTTGGGCGACCAATAATGCATGTTTTAATTCCATCTTTGATTATTTTGCCATTTTTGCTTTCGGAAATAATCTCATTTATTTTATTCTTTAAATTCGTAATTTTAGGTAATAAAATATCATTGGTTATAATATCGACATCATCGTATTCTGGATAATCAATATTCACATTAATATTGGAAATTATTTGAACCATGTCATCACGCAAGTTATTTATCAAATCAGAAACCTTTCCACTCAGTTGATTAGAAGCCATTCTATTTTGAATTTCTGTTTGAGCGTTTATCTTATCCATTACAGCTTCAGCTTCTAATAAGTCTATTCTTCCATTTAAAAATGCACGTTTGGTAAATTCTCCTGGTTCAGCCAAACGACAACCGTTTTCTAATAATAATTCTAAAACCTGATTAGTACAAGCAATTCCACCATGAGTATTTATTTCAACTATATTTTCAGTTGTGAATGTTTTTGGTGCATGCATTACACTAACTAGTACTTCGTCAATATATTTCCCAGACTTATCAACAATATGTCCATAATTAATAGTGTGAGATTTTACCTTTGACAAGTCTCTTCCTTTAAATATTTTATTAACTATTTCAATTGAATCTTCACCACTAACCCTAATTATAGCGATAGCACCTATACCTTGACTAGTGGAAATAGCGCAAATTGTATCATTCATAATTATTTCCCTCTCGCGGGTATTATAGCACAAAATTATTTCCCGGGAAATAAAAAAAGAAGATTTTTCAATCTTCTTTAGTTTCTTTATACCTTATTACAATATGACGATTAGGCTCTTCACCTTCACTAATTGTGGAAATATTTTTAAAATCACTTAGTGCGTTATGAATAATTCTTCTTTCGTAGGAATTCATATCGTCTAGAATTACATCTATTTTTGTTTTAATTACTTCACGTGCTGTTTTTTTAGCCATTCTTTCTAAGTTAACATTTCTTTTTTCCTTATAGTTTTCAACATCTAATAGTATATATGGATATGTACCAATTATATTATAAATTTGTTGCTTTAAAATATTTTGTATTGCAATTAATGTTTGACCGTTTTTTCCTATAAGAATATTATTTTTATCAGAATACATTTTTATATTTATTTGATTGTCTCTAATATTACTTTCTATTTTTAAATCAATTCCCATATTAGTAACTAGTTCCTTTAAATTATTTTTTACATAATCGGCGACATCACTAATTTTTAAAACTTTTAATGTTACTGTATCTGATTTAAATAATTTTCCTTTTTTTACATCACTTTTGTATAAAATATCATTTTCTGAAACATTTAGTTCGCTTAAAACTTTTGCTTTTAATTCTTCTAAATTTTTTCCTTCATATTCTAATACTTCTAATTTCATTTTACTTCCTCTTTTCAATTATCTTTTTAATGATAATATTTTGAACTACGGCAAAGCCATTAGTTACAATCCAATATAAAGCTATAGCTGTAGGTAAACTCAAAGATGCTATTGAAATCATAAAAATCATAAATATTGACATCATTTTCATTTGTTGTGCCATTTCTGATGATTGCTCTTGTGATTTCATAGAATTTTTGAAAGAAATATAAGTAGTTAAAATAATAAGTATAACTAAGATAACATATAAATAATTTTTATTACCAATACCTGTGGCAGGAGTCATTCCTAAATTCATACCTAAGAATGTTCCTTCAAATATTGCTGGTACCCTATTAATTGCTTCTAAAAAAGCAAAAAATAAAGGTAATTGTAAAAATGTTAGTAAGCATCCAGAAACGGGATTTAATGAATATTTTTTGTAAACAAGCATCGTTTCTTGACTCTTAGCCATTAATGATTCATTATCAGTTCTATTTTGATATTTTTTTTCAATTCGAGCTATTTCTGGTTGAGCCTTTTTCATATTCTCAGATTGCTTAACTGTTTTTATTTGGATTGGTAACATTATAACTCTTATTATAAGACCAATTATCATTACAGAAAGTCCCATGTTTTTTATTAAGTAACCGAATTTTAAAATTATAAATGCAAGCGGTTTAACAAATAATGACTCCCATAAACTTTCATATTTTATTTTGCTAGGAGAAAAACTCTTACATTTTGGTAAATCATCAATTTTAGTAGATAGTTTGCTATCGTATTCTTTGTACAAGTCATATAAGTCCTGTTCTTCTGGTTGACATAAGATATTTGCTGTTAATGTCTGACCTGTTTTTTCATAAGTAACAATGTTTTTATTATCTTTCAAAGTTTTTGTACAGCCAACACTAACCATTAATAACATTATGATTATAATTATCTTTATTTTTTTCTTCACTATTTTTCCTCTGTCTCCTTTAACAAGGCTACTAACGATGATTTTAAATTTTGAAAAGATTCATCATTGCAGCTCTTCCTTATCATTATAATATAATCAGAGTCTTTTTTAAACAAATTTCTGTTTTCATCAATTATTGATCGCACTTTTCTTTTTAAATTATTTCTTCCAACTGCACCAGCTGTTTTTTTCCCTATTGCTATACCTATTTTATTTTTAGGAGTTGCCTTTTCCTTATTATATACAACAAAATATTTATTTTTTAAAAATTTCCCATCTTTAATAACTGAATTAAAAACATTTTTATCTTTTATTGTTTCACATCGTTTCATATATAACCTACCTTTTATACAGAAAAAACCACTTTATAGTGGCTTATTTTACAACGATATTTTTACGTCCTTTTTTTCTTCTTGAGTTAAGAACATTAGATTCTTTTCTAGCTAAAAAACCATGTTTTTTAGCTCTTTTTCTATTATTTGGTTGATAAGTTCTTTTCATAAATTACACCTCCACATCTAAATAAGCTTCCTTATTATAATATTAAGTCATAAAAAAAGTCAAGAAATATATTTTTTAACGACTTATCAACAGATTACTTGTGGATATGTGGATAACTTTTAGCGGCTGTTGATTATCAAAATGTGGATAGTGTTGATAATAGTTAAAAAACCCGAATAAATCAATAAAATTTTGTTGATAAAATAGTTGATAACTTGTTAATAATTAAAAAAGTGTTAATTATTTCTTTTAATTTTCCACAGGTTGAGTTAAAATAATTGTACTGAAGAAAGCAGAAGGTGGGTGAAGGTCTTGAACAATGATGATATTTGGTTGCAATTTCTTGATATAATAAAGAAAGACTTAAATCCAGTTTCATTTGATACATGGTTTAGAGAAACCAAAATTTATAATATAAGTAATGAAAAGATAACATTACAAGTTCCAATGTCGTTACATAAAAAAATGCTCTTATCTAATTATTATGACTTGATTTATGATTCTTTTGCCAAAGTAACAGGGATTGAAAGAGATATCGATTGTGTTTTAATTGATGAAATAAAAGAGAAAAAAGTAAAGAAAGAGAAAAATAATCAACAAAGTGTTGATAACTCTCAACTTATTCACAAAGAGTTTGATAATAACTTAAATAAATCTTTGAGATTTGATAATTTTGTAGTTGGAGATACTAATAAGTTTGCACGAACGGCAGCTTTTGCTGTTGCTCAAAACCCTGGATTACAATATAATCCATTGTTTATTTATGGAAAAAGTGGGCTTGGTAAAACACATTTAATGCACGCAATTGGAAATTACATAGTAGAAAACAATCCAAATTTGAAAGTTTTGTATACGACAAGTGATGATTTTAGAAAAGATTACACTGGAATTGCCAATTTACCGGCTAATTCCTTAGATTATGCTAATGAATTTAAAGAAAAATATCGTAATATTGATGTATTGATAATTGACGATATTCAGTATCTGGTAGGCGCTGAGAAAACGCAGGAAGAATTTTTCCATACTTTTAATGAATTACATGGAAAAAATAAGCAAATCATAATTAGTTCTGACCGTTCACCTGAAGATTTAAAATTGTTGGAAGAACGTCTTAGAAGTAGATTCGCTTGGGGATTACCTGTTGATATCTATCCGCCTGATTTTGACTTAAGATGCCGTATTATCAAAGATAAAATTAGGCATTTAACACTAGCTGACAAAATGACTGATGAAGCTATTGAATTTATTGCCAATAATTGTGATACAGATGTACGAAGTCTTGAAGGCGCAATCAATAGACTTGTTGCTTATACTGCAATGTGTGTTCCAGAAAAAATCGACTTGGAATTTACTAATGAAGCCTTGAAAGATTTTATTACCAAGAATATATATATACTAAATGATATAGCTAATATACAAAAGGCAGTCGCAGATTACTATAAATTAACTGTTGAAATGTTAAAAGGTAAAAAAAGAAGTGCCAATATTGCATATCCAAGAATGGTAGCAATGTACCTATGTAGAATGCTTACAGACCAGTCTTTTCCTAGAATTGGCCTAGAATTTGGGGGACGAGATCATTCAACAGTAATACATGCTTGTGATAAAATTGAAGAGGAATTAAAAACTGACCAAGAATTAAAAGATGCTGTGAATGAAATTAAGGCAAAATTATAAAATTGTTAATTACCTGTTATTAAATATAGAGTTATAAACATATTTATATTACTTAATATATACTAAAATAAAAGAAAAAAATGAAGTTATCCACATTATCCACAATGTAATAATAATAAATATATATAAAAAGAAAGAAGGAATAAAAATGAAATTTACAATTGAAAAAAATATTTTATTAGAAAATTTATCAAATGTTGTTAAAGCTATCTCAACAAAAAATATAATACCTATATTAAATGGGGTTAAATTTGAATTAAATAATGAAGGATTATTTTTAACAGCAAGTGATAGTGAATTAACAATTAGAACATTTATTCAAAAAGAAGCAATTACTAAAATTGAAGAAGAAGGATCTATTATTATCCAAAGTAAATATATTTTAGATATAATTAGAAAAATGCCTGCTGATTTAATAAATTTTGAATTAATGGATGGATTAAAAATAAAAATATCATCAGATAATAGCCAATATGATTTGAATTGTTTAGACTCTAAAGAATATCCTAGTTTAAAATTGGAAGAAAGTAATAATCCAATTAGAATAAAAGGAGATACTTTTAAAGCTATCATCAATCAAACAGCTTTTGCTATATCAAATCAAGAATTAAGACCATTATTAACAGGTTTAAATTTTAAAATTGTTGGAGACGTTTTAGAATGTATTGCTACAGATTCATATCGTTTAGCTAAAAAAAATATAAAACTTGATACTCCTTCAGAAGAGGATATTAATATTGTAATTCCTGGAAAAAATATTACAGAATTAGATAAAATAATAATTGACGATGAAATTGTTGAAATGCATGTTTTTGCTAATAAGGTTTTATTTAAATATAAAAATATAATTTTCCAAACTAATTTATTATCTGGAACTTATCCAAATACTTCAAATTTGATACCTAATGATTTCTCTATAATTGTGAATACTAATTTAAATAATTATTTTGCCGCAATAGATAGAGCAGCATTATTAACTCAAAGTAAAGATAAAAATATTGTTAAGATGCGTATTAAAAATAATCAAATGATTATTAATTCATATGCTTCTGAAATAGGTAAAGTAGAGGAAAGATTAGAAATAGAAACTAGTAATGATGCTAATATAGATATTTCTTTCAGTGCCAAATATATGTTAGAGGCATTAAAAACAATGAAAGATGATGAAATCTTGATTTTATTAAATGGAGAAGTTAAACCAATTGTTATTAAGTCAATGAAAGATGAATCATTAATTCAATTAATCTTGCCTATTAAAACATACTAATTAATATTCTTAAAAACATAAAAATTAAATTTATGTTTTTTTTTGTCTATTTTTTAATTTTTTTCTTATAAATCGACAAATAATGGCATGATTCGACATTTAGTAGTGGTAAAAGGTTGGTAAATTTTGGAAAAAAGGAGGTTTTGCGATGGATTCTTATGAAATAAATAAAAATACAGTTGCGTTAATTCCAAAAGAAAATAAAACTATAGTTTATGAGGTGGATAACTCGTTTGTTGTCAACAAGTCACCTTTAAAAATTGTAGAAGAAAGTTGTGAATATTTTGGAAGTTCACTAGAAGGGCGTCAAACAGGGACATCAGCTCTAGTTGGTTTTACTCATAAAGTACCAGTAATCATAGAGGAATCATTTGATTTAATATTTTTTCCAACTTTGTCGCCTAAAAATAGCGAGTGCAGTTGGTTAGCTTATTCACATATTTTTAAACCAGATAAATTTAAAGATAAAACAATTATCGAATTAAAAAATGGTAAAAAAATATTAGTCGATGTATCAACAGCAATTATAGATAGTCAACTGTATAGATGTTCAAGACTTAAAGATGTTTTACAAATGAGAAAAATTGACAAAAAATAGTTAAAAAGCTACTCTAAGGTAGCTTTTTTATGTTATAATTATATTGAGGTATGGGAGTACTATTTAAATACTTTTTTTTATCTGTGGTCGTAAAAGAGGCTGAAAAATGAAAATACAGCATTTGAAATTATTAAATTTTAGAAATTATGAGAAACTTGAGTTGAATTTTTCAGATAATATAAATATTATTTATGGAAATAATGGTTCAGGTAAAACAAATTTAGTAGAAAGTATTTATGTACTTGCACTTACAAAGTCATTTAGGGGGACTGTTGATAAAATATTAGTTATGAACAACAAAGATGTATGTCGTATAGAAGGTTCCATTCATGATGAGTATGATGAAACATACAAGATAATACTTAGAAATGATGGAAAAAGAGTTAAGATAAACAATAACAAAATAGATAAACTAAGCGATTATATATCAAAAATAAGTGTAGTGCTCTTTAATCCTGACGATCTTAAATTTATTAAGGATTCGCCGAGTTTTAGAAGAAAAACAGTTGATTTAGAAATATCTCAAATTAATAATATCTATTTAAAAACATTAAATTTGTATAATAAGGTTTTAAAGCAAAGAAATTCTTATTTGAAGACAATGGCTGTAAATGGCAATGCTTCAAATGAATATTTTAAAATATTAACCGATAAATTAATTGATTATGGTGAAAAAATATATATGTTTAGAAGTAGGTATATTGAGAAATTAAATGAAAAGATAGGGGATCTTTATTTTAAAATTTGTGGAATCGAAGATTTGAAGTTAATTTATGATTCTGATTTTAAAAATTTTGATAGAAATAAGATTGTTGATAAGTATGTTGATAATTATAGTAAAGATATTATTTTAGGAAAGACTTCTTTTGGAATTCATCATGATGATGTTAAGTTTAAAATTGGTCAATACTATATAAAAGACTTTGGATCTGAAGGTCAGCAAAAGAATGCTATTATAGCATATAAAATGGCTGAATTAAGAGTTTTTTATGAAGTTAGGGGTACTTATCCTATTTTGATATTAGATGACTTATTTAGCGAATTAGATAGGTTTAAAATTAATAATATACTTAACTTAATTGATTGCAATGTTCAAACATTTATTACGACGACAGAAATTGATAAAATAAATGATGAATTAAAAAATAAAAGTAAATTGTTTGAAATTGTAGATGGTGAAGTAAGGGAGGATTAGTATGAAAGATGAATATAATGATAGTGATATTCAAGTACTAGAAGGTTTAGAAGCAGTTAGAAAAAGACCTGGTATGTATATAGGAACAACTAGTGAAGCTGGATTACATCATTTGGTTTGGGAAATTGTTGATAACTCTGTAGATGAAGCTTTAGCTGGTTATTGTGATGATATTGAAGTTATTGTTGAAAAAAATAATGTTATTACGGTAAAAGATGATGGTCGTGGAATGCCAACAGGTACTAATACAAAGACTGGTTTATCTACTATTGAAACTATTTTTACGGTTTTACATGCCGGTGGTAAATTTGGTGGAGGTGGCTACAAAGTATCAGGTGGTTTACACGGCGTTGGTGCATCTGTAGTTAATGCTTTATCAAGTTGGTTAGAGGTTAGAGTATATAGAGATGGTCATGTTTACTATCAAAGATTTGAAAATGGTGGTCATCCAGTTGAACCTTTAAAAATTATTGATGATTGTGCTGTTGATAGAACGGGAACAACTGTTACTTTTAAGGCAGATCCTGCAATTTTTAAAGAAACAACTGTTTATAAGTATGAGACTTTAGCAAATAGATTAGAAGAACTTGCCTTCTTAAATAAAGGACTTAGAATTATTCTTCAAGATTTGAGAGAAGATGAAAAGAAAAGTGAATTTGTGTACAATGGAGGTATTGTTGAATTTGTAAAAAAATTAAATAAGGATAAGAAAGTTGTTCATGAAAATGTTGTTTATGTTGAAGGTGAAGAAAATAATGTTTCTATAGAAGTTGCTTTTCAATATAATGAAGATTATAATTCCGCTGTTTATTCTTTTACTAATAATATAAGAACTCATGAAGGTGGAACACATGAAGATGGTGTTAAGAGAGCTTTAACTAGAATTATTAATAATTATGCTAAAACAACTAAATTAATGAAGGAAAATGATGATCCATTAACTGGAGATGATGTTCGCGAGGGAATTACGATGATTATTTCTTGTAAACATCCTGATCCACAATTTGAAGGTCAAACTAAAACTAAATTAGGAAATGCTGAAGTTAGAAAAATTGCCGATGATGTCTTTAGTGAAGGATTAGAGAGATTTTTATTAGAAAATCCAGAACAAGCAAGATTGATTATTGAAAAATCAATGACCGCATCACGTGCACGTATGGCGGCTAAAAAGGCTAGAGAGTTGACAAGACGTAAAGGTGATTTAGATGTTGTTAACTTTTATGGAAAATTGTCAGATTGTAAAAGTAAAGATCCTTCTGAATGTGAAATCTTTTTAGTCGAAGGAGATTCGGCTGGAGGATCAGCGATAAAATGTCGTAATAGTATGACTCAAGCTATCTTGCCCTTGCGTGGAAAAATTTTAAATGTTGAAAAAGCTAGATTAGATAGAGCTTTGGGAAATGAAGAAATTAGAACTATTATTACGGCTTTTGGAACAGGAATCGGTGATGAATTTGATTTATCAAAGTTAAGATATAATAAAATTATAATTATGACCGATGCCGATGTTGATGGAGCACATATTAGAGTATTGTTATTAACTTTATTTTATAGATTTTTTAGACCAATTGTTGAGGCTGGTCATGTTTATGCAGCACAGCCACCATTGTTTTGTATAAAACATGGTCAGACAATTAAATATGTTTTAGATGAAAAAGAATTAAATGAATATTTGGCTACATTAAAACCTGAAACTAAACGTGATATATTACGTATGAAAGGTTTAGGCGAAATGGACGCAGAAGAGTTAAATGAAACTACAATGGATATTGAAAAACGTGTTTTAAGACAGATTACTGTTGAAGATACGAGAGCAGCAGATGAAGTATTTTCTAAATTGATGGGTGATGAAGTAGAACCTAGAAGAAGTTTTATAGAAGAAAATGCTGTATTTGTACAAAATTTGGATGCTTAGGAGGTGATTGGTTGTGGATAGATTAGAACAAAATAATATTGTTAAAGAGGTAAGAGATTCATTTTTGGATTATTCAATGAGTGTTATCGTAGCTCGTGCTTTACCAGATTTAAGAGATGGGTTAAAACCTGTTCATAGAAGAATTCTATATTCTATGTTTGAATCAGGGTATACGCCTGATAAACCTCATAAAAAGAGTGCTAGAATAGTTGGAGATGTAATGGGTAAATATCACCCACATGGCGATTCTTCAATTTATGAGGCTATGGTAAGAATGGCGCAAGACTTTTCATATCGTTATATGTTAGTTGATGGTCATGGTAACTTTGGTAATATCGAAGGATATGGAGCAGCAGCTATGCGTTATACTGAGTCTCGTTTATCTAAAATTTCATTAGAATTACTACGTGATATTAATAAAGATACTGTTGATATGATTCCAAACTTTGATGATTCGGAAAAAGAACCAGCAATTTTACCGTCAAGATTTCCTAATATTTTAGTAAATGGAACTATGGGAATAGCCGTTGGAATGGCTACTAATATACCTCCTCATAATTTAGGAGAGGTTATTGATGGATGCGTAGCTTATATTGATAATCATGATATAACTTTAGATGAGTTAATGCAAATTATTAAGGGACCTGATTTTCCAACCGGTGGTATTATTTTAGGAAATGCTGGAATTAGAAAGGCTTATGAAACAGGCCGTGGTTCTATAACTATTAGAAGTAAGGCAACAATTGAGGAAAAGAATGGTAAACATTATATTGTAGTTACTGAAGTACCTTATAATGTTAATACTTTAGATTTGAAAAATAAAGTTGCTGATCTTGTGCATAACAAAGTTATAGAGGGAATATCTGATTATCATACAGACTTAAAAAATGGGATAGAAATTACTATTTCTTTAAAGAAAGATGCTAATCCTCAAGTTATACTAAATCAATTATATAAGCATACAGATTTTCAATCTAATTTTGGAATAATATTCTTGATGTTGGATCAAGGAACACCAAAAACTTTAGGATTAAGAGACATAATTGTAAAATATGTTGATTATCAGAAAGAAGTAATTATTAGAAGAACAAAGTACTTATTAAAAAAAGCAGAAGATAGAGCACACATTTTAGAAGGCTTAAAAATTGCGCTTGATAATATTGATGAAGTTGTAAAACTAATTAGAGCATCAAAAAGTGATCAAGAAGCGAAAGAAGGTTTAAAAGTTCGTTTTGGTCTAGATGATATTCAAGCAACGGCAATTTTAGAAATGAGATTGCGTCGTTTAACAGGTTTGGAAAGAGATAAAATTGAAGAAGAACTTGCTGAATTATTGAGACAAATTGATGAATTTAGAGCAATTTTGGCTAGTGAAGAAAAAGTTCTTGCTATAATTAAAGAGGAAATGCTAGAAATTAAGAATAAATATGGCGATGAAAGACGTACTAAAATTGATATGACAGCTATTGATTATATAGAAGATGAATCTTTAATTCCAAATGAAGATGTTATGATAGCACTTACTCATAATGGATATATAAAGAGAACTACTTCTGATACGTTTAAATCTCAAAATCGTGGTGGTGTTGGTATTAAGGGAATGTCTACAAATGATGAAGATTTTGTTGAACATTTAATAAATATTGATACTCATGATGATGTTTTATTCTTTACTAATAAAGGTAAGGTTTACAGATTAAAAGGATATGAAATACCTGAATATAGTAGGCAATCAAAGGGTCTTCCAATCGTAAATTTATTGCAAATTGAAAAAAATGAAACTATTAATTCAATGATAAAAATTTGTAAAGATGATATTTCCGAAGGAGATAACTTGATTTTTGTTACAAAAGCTGGTATTGTTAAGAGGACATTATTAGAAGAATTTAAAAATATACGTCAAAGTGGTAAAATATGCATTACTTTGCGTGAAGATGATGAATTAATTGCTGTTAAAAAGACAAATGGTAATAGTATCGTTATGTTAGGTTCTAGTAATGGAAGAATGGTTAAATTTAACGAAAATGAAGTTAGAATAATGGGTAGAACAGCTTCTGGTGTTAAAGGAATAGAACTTGATGGCTCAGAATGTATTGGTGCAGAAGTTGCTAGTGATAATGATGTAATCTTAATTGTTACTAAAAAAGGATACGGTAAACAAACTAGTGTTAGTGAATATCGTGAAACAAAACGTGGTAGCAAGGGTGTTAAAGCATTGAGTATAACTGAAAAAAATGGTGATATTGCTTCGTTTAAAGTTACACATCCAGATACAGATGTTGTTATCATTACTGATTCTGGAATGGTAATGCGTATGCCTCTAGAACAAATCTCATTATTAGGGAGAGTTACACAAGGTGTAAGGTTAATAAACTTAAAAAATGAACAATCAGTTGCAACGATTAGTCTTGTTGATAAAGAGAAGGAAGAAGAAAATAATTCTGAAATAATTGTTGATAGCAATAAATTAAATGATGATTTTATTGATAAAAATGTAGAAAATGTGGATAATGATGTTCCACGTGAAACATCTACTGTGGAAAATGTTAATAATTAACATATATTGAAATAGGAATCGAGAAAATAAAAGATGATGAATCTATAATCTCGATTCCTATTTTTATATGCCTGTTTATATTTATTTCCCAGAAAATATTTTCTTTTTTAAGTTATTTCCCATATATTAGTAATGTTCCACGTGGAACATTGTAGTTGTGAATAATATTTCCCGGGAAATAAAATAAAAAAAATATTGACTTATATCTAGCTCTTTGATAATATATGTTTGTGCAACAAATATATTGTAACCTGGTCAGAACTGGAAAGTGGCAGCCACATCAATCCCTGTTTGTGTGCACTTTTTTTCTGGGTGATTTTATGAAAATAAATAATAATATTTTAAATATCCTTTATAAAGATGCAAAAAAGGCCTTTGCCAAAAAAGAAATACCTGTTAGTGCTATTATTATCGATAATGATGGAAAAATAATTAGTCATTCCTATAATACAAGGCAAAAAAAGTATAACGTATTGGGACACGCTGAAATAAATGCTATTATAAAAGCTGAGAAAAAAATAAAAGATTGGCGGTTAAATGGTTACAAAATGGTTGTTACTTTGCATCCTTGTGACTTGTGTAAAAAGGTTATAGAAGAATCTAGACTTGATGAAGTATATTATTTACTTGAGAAAAACGAGGAAAATGAATACGATAAGAGGTATATTAAAATATCAGATAAAAATATTCTTAACTATAGTGAAAATATCGTAAAATTTAAAAATTTATTAACAATTTTTTTTGATAATTTGAGGTAATTGATTAAATAAACCTCTTTTTTTATGTTATAATTATCAACAGGAGGTTTAATTATGGCATATAAAGTTTTGTATCGTAAATATAGACCTAATGATTTTGATAATGTAGTAGGACAAGAATATACTATATCTATGTTAAAAAATTCTATTATTAATGGCAAAAATTCCCATGCTTATATATTTACTGGTCCTCGTGGAACAGGAAAAACAAGTACTGCTAAGATATTTGCCAAAGCTATAAATTGCGAGCATCCTGTTAATGGAAATCCATGTAATGAATGTAAGTCTTGCTTATCTTTTAATGAAAGTCCAGATATTATTGAAATAGATGCTGCGTCAAATAATGGAGTAGATGAAATTAGGGAACTTATTAACAACGTCAAATTAGTTCCATCATCTCTAAAATATAAAGTATATATCATTGATGAGGTTCATATGTTAACTGCTAGTGCATTTAATGCATTGTTGTTAACTTTGGAAGAACCACCTTCTCACGTAGTGTTTATTTTAGCTACAACAGATATTCAGGATGTTCCAATAACTATTTTGTCAAGATGTCAGCGTTTTGACTTTAAACCAGTTAATTTGACTGCAATTATTGAAAGATTAAGATATATTTCAAATATTGAAAAAATAGATATTGATGATGATGCTCTTAAGGAGATTGCTTTGATTAGTGCCGGAGGTATGCGTGATGCTTTAGGAATGCTTGATCAGTTAGCAAGTTTGGGAAATAAAATAACCTTAAATGAAGTATCAAGTAATTTTGGATCTGTATCAGTTGAAAAAATAGATGAAATTTTGGATAGTATCTTGGGAAATAATGTAGAAAAACTGATCTCATTAGTTGAAAACGTTAGAAATAGTGGTACAAATTATTCTGTTTTTGTAGAAAAATTGATTTTGGAGTTAAGAAAATGCGCAATTGATATTAAATTAGGAAAAGCTAAGTATGATTTTTATTTTGAAGATATTTATCAAATGATTATAGATTTAAATGATAGTTTATGTAATATAAATATTAATGTCGATCCATATGTTTTAATAGAATTGGTATTACTAAAATATACGTCATCGAGCGATTGTAAAAAAGAAAATATTATACTACCTAGCTCGGGAAATAATAATATTAATGTAAAAAGCAGTCTAAATAATCCGGGAAATACAGTTAGTACCATCAATGAAAGTAATACAAATATTGAAAGTAATAAGCTTGATAAAAATAGTGAAGAAATACAAGTTATCAACAAGTCAAATTATTTCTCAACAGAAATAAGAATTAATAATTGTTTTGTATCTGCTTCTAAAATAGCTAAAATGGATGTTACCTCATCTTGGGTTGATTTTATGAACTATTTAATGTTGAAAGATCGTAACTTGGTTTCATTATTAGCTGATACAATTGTATTAGCAGCATCAGATAAGTATATTTTGATTCAAAGCAAAGTAGATACAACTAATTCTTTGATAAATGATCATATTAACGCTTTGGAAAAATTTTATGAAGAATATTCTTCTAAAAATATGAAATTTGCCGCCGTTAATAATGAAATTTGGAAAAAAGAAGTAGAAAAGTATAGATTAAATCGAAATAATCAAATAAAATATAAATATATGGATGAATCAGAAGACTCTAAAGAAAAAGAAAATATTCAGCAAACAAGCACCTCTTTAGATATAGAAGATGTGGCTAGAGAAATTTTTGATTCATTTGAAGTAGAATAGAAAGAAGGAATTTTTATGAATATGCAAGCAATTATGCAACAAGCTCAAAGAATGGAAAAGGAATTAACTAAAAAGAAAGATGAATTAGATAAGAAAAAGTTCATTGGTTCTTCAGAATTAGTTGAAGTAGAATTAAGTGGAAGTAAGAAGGTTTTATCAGTAAAAATAAAGGCTGAAGGAACTCTTGAAGAAGAAGATAAAGAAATTTTACAAGATATGATAGTCTTAGCGATGAATGATGCTTTGAAAAAAATTGATGATGAAACATCTTCTATGCTAGGAGCTTATGGTAAATTAAGTGGTTTATTGTAATGGCTTATCCTAAAGTTCTTTTAGATTTAATAAATTCATTTAGAAAATTACCAGGGATAGGGGAAAAAAGTGCTGAAAGATTAGCACTTTCTGTTTTAGATATGTCCTTGGATGATGTAAATAATTTTTCTTCTTCATTAGTTAATTCACGTGAAAAGCTACATCCATGTAAAGAATGTGGTCATATTACTGAGGATGAACTATGCAATATTTGCAGTAATCCTTTACGGAATCAAAACGTGATATGTGTTTTAGAGGATTATAAAAGTGTTTTTGCCTTTGAAAAAGTAGGAAATTATAATGGTGTTTATCACGTTTTAAACGGTTTGATTTCACCAATAGATGATATTAATCCTGAAGACATTAACATTGCAAGTTTGGTAAAAAGGGTAGAAAAGCTTGAAAAGCCAGAGATAATTATTGCTCTAAAATCGACAATTGAAGGAGAAACAACTACTTTATACTTGAAAAAAATATTTGAAGGAAAAGATGTTGCTATATCTAGACTATCTTACGGAATTCCAATGGGGACTGAAATTGATTATTTAGATGAGCTTACTTTAGATAGAGCTTTGAATGATAGAAAATATCTTTCATAATTTTGTTGATTAAACATATTTTTTTGTAGGTGATAAGATGAAATTTATTTTTGGTATCATAAAAAAAATATGTTTAGGCTTTTTTACTTTATATAGTTTAAATATCGTTTTTTCAAATATTGATTTTAATATTCCTATTAATGTTTTTTCAATAATTTTAAGCTCTTTTTTAGGAATATTTGGAATGATGGCAATGATAATTTTTAAATTGTTTATATAGGATGTGATAGTTTGTTTAAGTGTAGTAAATTTGATAATATTTTAAAAAGTTACCATGAGAATAAGTTAGCTCATGCTTTTTTGCTTGAAACTAATGATTCATTGGAATGCTATAAAGATTTAATTAAACTTATAAAAGCAATAAATTGTCCATATGAATATTCTGAAAATTGTCAAAAAGAGTGTAATCTATGTAATCTTATAGATTTTGGGAATTTGCCTAGTTTAATCGAAATAAAACCTGATGGAACATTTATAAAAAAGAATCAAATATTAGAAATGATGGAAAGATTTAGTTCAAAACCTGTTTTTTCTCGTTACAATGTGTACATCGTTCATGATTGTGATCATTTTAATGATTCTAGTGCAAATACAATTTTGAAATTTTTAGAAGAACCTAATGATAATATAGTTGGTTTTTTTATAACAAATAATAAGATGAATGTTATTTCTACTATAAGAAGTCGTTGTCAAAGTTTTGCAATGCACTATATTGATAAATCTAGTATTTATGGTACGGAAGATATTATATTATTTAATGAGTATTTTAATCATATCTATAAAAATAAAGATGATTTATTGTATAATAAGAATGTTATGAGTAAAAAATTTACTGATCGAATTGAATGGCAGGAGTTTTTTTACAAATTATTTATTTATGTTAGTGATATATGTAGTTTTAAGACAAATTCTGAAATAGAGGTTTTTGCTAGAATTAGTAGAACTAATATGGTAAAAATCTTAGAACTTTTAGAAGAAATATTAAAGTATATAAATAGTAATGGTAATATTGATTTGATATTAGATAAATTTGTAATTGAAATGAGGAAATACTATGAATAACATTTATGGAGTAGTTTTAAAAAGTGAAGGAAAAGTATACTATTTTAATGGCAATGACCTGATAATTGAAGATAATACTAATGTAGTTGTAAGTACTGAAAAGGGAATTCAATATGGAAAGGTAGTTCATAAAATAGAAGAAGAAAAATTAAATATTGCTATTGAAGAAATGAAAAATATTTTAAGAATAGCTACAGATGAAGATTATGATTCATACATAAAAAATTTAGGCTTAGCAAGTAAAGCCTTAGATAAAGCCAAGAATTTGGTTAAAGAATTAAATCTAAATATGAACCTTTTAGATGCAACGTATACATTGGATAAAAAGCAATTATTATTTAATTTTATTGCTGATGAAAGAGTAGATTTTAGAGATTTGGCTAAAAAATTGGCATCTATTTATAAAACAAGAATTGAATTACGTCAAATAGGGGCTCGTGATAAAGCGCGAACTATATGTGGTTTGGGACAATGTGGTCGACCACTTTGTTGTTCAACATTTTTAAATCATATTGATTCAGTAACGATGAATATGGCTAAAAATCAAAATATTGCATTAAATCCTTCAAAAATTAATGGTGTATGCGGTAGATTATTATGTTGTTTGACTTACGAAGATGAAGAATATACAAGATGTAGTAAAGGAATGCCATCAGTCGGTCAAATGGTGAAAATAGATGGGACGAATGCTAAAGTTGTTAGCGTAGATATCTTAAATAGAAAATATAAAGTAGATTTAGATGGAATAATAAAGGAGTTTGAAGTAGATTGTGGCAAGTGTTTTAAATGATTTGTTTGATTATGATGGATTAAAAATATATCAATATGAAGATAAATTTAAATTTTCATTAGATTCAATTTTATTAGCAGAATTTGTTGAATTAAAACCTACAACTAGAACAATAGTTGATTTTTGTACAGGGAATGCACCAGTTCCGTTGATTTTATCGACTAAAACTAATTCACGTATATATGGTTTTGAATTACAAGAAAATATATATAAATTAGCTAAAATGAGTGTTAGAGAAAATAATTTGGAATCGCAAATAAATATAATAAATGCTAATTTGACAGAGTCTTTGGAATTTATTTTACCTGAAAGTGTTGATGTCGTTACGTGCAATCCACCATATTTTAAGTATGATAAAAATAGTTCTTTAATAAATCAAGATGAGGAAAAAGCAATAGCACGTCATGAAATAGCGATGAATTTAGAAGAATTAATGACGGCGGCTAAATATATCTTAAAAAATAAAGCTCCATTGTATATTGTTCATCGTTGTGATAGATTAGAAGAAATTTTAGATTGCTTAGCTAAGTACAATTTTAAAGTAAAAAAATTACAATTTATTTATGCAGGATATCAAAAAGAAGCAATAATGGTATTAATAAAAGCTACTAAAAATGGTAAAATGGGGAGCTTAAAAGTAATGCCACCAGTTGATGTTTTAAAACATCGTAGTTATAAGGGAATATTTGAAAGTAGTGATTAGATGAAATTAATAGTAGGATTAGGTAATCCAGGAAAAGAATATGAATATACTAGACATAATGTTGGTTTTCTAATACTAGATAATTGTTATGGCAAAGATGGATGGAAAGAAAAATTTAATGGCTACTATAAAGAAATTAATATTAATGGTAGTAAAACAATTTTATTAAAACCAACTACTTTTATGAATTTATCGGGAAATGCAGTTAGAAAATATGTCGATTTCTTTAAAATTGATCATAATGATGTTTTAATTATACAAGATGATTTAGATTTACCAATTTTAAAATACAAATTAAAATATAAAAGCTCATCAGGAGGACATAATGGAATAAAATCCATTATTTCTTCTTTAGGAACTGATGAAATACCAAGATTAAAAGTAGGTATAGCTAATAATAAAAGTGTAGATACTAAAGATTATGTATTAGGAAAAATAAATAAAGAAGTAGTTGATGAATTAAAGAAAAATACAAATTTATATAAAGAAATAATAGAAGAATTTATCAATACAGATATTCAAGAATGTATGCAAAAATATAATAAAAAGTAGGGGTTTTATGAATTTTTTATCTGCTTATTTTAAATATGAAAATGGTTTGTCAGTAAATGGTTTAACTAAAGAGTTGAATGTTTTTTATGTGTTAGAATTATTTAAAAAAATTAATAAAAATATAGTTATTTTAACCAATACACTTTTTGAAGCTAATACATATTTTGATTTGTTGAGCACTTATGAAAATAAAATAAATTTATTTCCCATGGATGATTTTTTAACCAGTGTAGCGGTAGCTATTTCCCCAGATTTAAAAATAAAAAGACTTGAAACTCTAGAAAATTTACAAAAAGAGCAAAAATCTATAACAGTTACTAATTTAATGGGATTTTTAAGATATTTGCCAGATAAAAATAATTCTTTAAATTTAAATTATAAAATTAACAAAAATAAAACAATTAAAAGAGATGAAATTTTAGATATCTTAGAAAAGTATGGATATGTGAGAGAAAGTCTTGTAACGATGACAGGCGAGTATGCGGTTAGAGGCTACATAATAGACTTATTTATAATCGATGAAGAACATCCTATCAGAATTGAATTTTTTGGTGATGAAGTAGATTCGATAAGATATTTTGATGAGTCAACACAATTATCTATCAATGAAATTGAAGAAATAACAATTAAACCATATACAGAAATTACAGGGGCAGAAACTAGTTCTTTAATAGATTATGCTAATAATCCATTAGTTATAATGATTAATAAAGATCAAATAGATTTAGGGTATGAAAAAATACTTAGTGATATCTATGAATATAAAATAAGCCAAAATATTGATAATAATAAGTCTTTTATGTATATGTTAGGAGATATAAAAATAAATGATATTATGTATTTTAATTCATTAGATAGTGTAAGCAATGGAAAAGTATTAAATTATAAATCACAAGAAATAGAAAATTTTAATAGTAATTTTGAATTATTAGGAGAGTATTGTCGTAAAAATATTGTTGGAGGTAAGACTATATTATTCTTTCTTAATAATGAAAATCAGTTAAGAAGTCTGGAACCTTTTTTAGATAGTTATCATGTTGTTGTGAATGATAAAATAATAGAACGTGATATAAATATAATTTATAAAAAAATTAATAATGGTTTTGTATTTGATAAATATGTAGTTATTGCTGCTAATGATATTGAAAAAGTAAAGAATAGTGTTATTAATTATAAAAATTCTTATAAAATAGGTAAAAAAATTAAAGATTTTGGACAACTTAATATAGGGGATTATGTTGTTCATTCACAGCATGGAATAGGAATTTATCAAGGAGTAATTACTCTTACGAAAAATGGTTTAAAAAAGGATTATATTCAGATAAATTATCAGGGGAATGATAAGATTTATATTCCGGTTGAAAAAATAACGACTATTTTTAAGTATGCTGGTAAGGAAGGATCAACTCCAAAATTAGATAAGCTTAATAGTACAAATTGGGCTAAAAAGAAGCGTGAATTAAGAAATAGGATAAAAGATATTAGCCAAGAGCTAATTAAGCTGTATGCGGCTCGTAGTAGTGTTAAAAGCGTTCCATTTAAGGATTATGTAGAAGAAGATGTTTTTGCTTCGGAATTTGTTTATACAGAAACAAGAGATCAGTTACGAGCAATAAATGATATAAAAGATGACTTAGATAGTGAAATTCCAATGGATCGATTGTTATGCGGAGATGTAGGATTTGGTAAAACGGAAGTAGCTTTTCGGGCTATGTTTAAAACAATAGTAAATAATAAGCAAGTCTTTTATTTATGTCCAACAACTATTTTATCTAAGCAGCAATACGAAAATGCGTTAGAACGCTTTAAGAATTATCCAATTGAAATTGCTTTATTAAATAGATTTACTTCTTCAAAAGATACAAAACGTATTTTAGAAGGTTTAGAAAAAGGGACGATTGATTTAGTCTTTGGAACTCATAGATTATTATCTAATGATGTTAAATTTGCTAAATTAGGTCTTTTAATCGTAGATGAAGAGCAAAGATTTGGAGTAACTCATAAGGAAAAAATAAAGGAATATAAAAATGATGTTAATGTTTTAACTTTATCAGCAACACCAATTCCTAGGACACTTAAAATGGCTTTATCAGGTTTGAGAGATCTATCTATTATAGATACACCTCCTACTAATAGATATCCAGTACAAACTTATGTTATTCAAGAAAATGACTTGATAGTTAAAGATGCTATATATAAAGAATTATCACGTAAAGGCCAAATATTTATTTTGTATAATAAAGTAGCTTCTATTGAAAGTAAAATGAATTATTTACATAATTTAGTACCAGAAGCTAGAATAACAATTGCTCATGGACAAATGTCTAAACGTGAATTAGAAGATGTTATGGAAGCTTTTGTTAATTATGAATATGATATATTATTATGTACAACAATTATAGAGACAGGTATTGATATAAGTAATGCTAATACTTTGATAATATATGATGCTGATAATTTTGGTTTATCGCAATTGTATCAAATTAGAGGACGTGTCGGACGTAGTAATCGAATTGCATATGCATATTTAATGTACAATAAAGAAAAAATGCTTAATGATATTGCGGTTAAAAGACTAGAAGCAATAAAAGAATTTACTGAATTAGGCAGTGGTTATAGAATAGCTATGCGTGATTTGTCTATTAGAGGAGCTGGAGATTTGCTTGGTTCGGAGCAGGCTGGATTTGTTGATACAGTAGGAATTGAATTATATATGCAAATGATAGATGAAGAACTTAAGCATTTAAAGGGTGAAGAAGTTATTGATGAAGAAGAGGATAAATCAAATAAATCATTAATTGAAGTTGAAACCCATATAAGTGATGAATATGTTAGTGATGAAGATATAAAAATAGAAATTCATAAAAAAATTAATGAAATAGATGGATATGACAAATTACAAGAAATAAGAAATGAATTAGAAGATAGATTTGGTAAGATAAGTAAAAATATTGAAATCTATATGTATGAAGAATGGTTTGAAAAACAAGCATTAACTTTAGGAATAAAGACTGTAAGACAGAGTGATAGGGAAATAGAGATAGAATTACCAATTGAAGTATCAGATAAAATAAAAGGTGATGAATTCTTTATAAAAGCTTATAATATAAATCCACGTTTTAGATTGAAATATGAGCATAAACAAGTAATTATAGCATTAACTTTATTGAATCAAAAAGAACATTTCTTATATTATGTTGTTCCATTAATGGAAGAAGTAATGAAAGAAATCAAAAAGTAGTAGTTAATCAATAAAATGTAACCTATAAAGTGGACTCAAAAAAAGAGAGACCTACTTTATAGGTTTTTATTATGTCTTGTTGTATAA
>CAKOHV010000013.1 GCA_934086145.1 uncultured Bacilli bacterium | reverse complement strand
GCCTTATTTAATAAGGGAAACGGTAAAAAATAAACGGTAATTTAATTTAGGGCTTATTTTTCATACCCGGCAGGTCGAGAGTTCGAATCTCCCCGGCGCTACCATAAGAATACAATTTTGAACTTTTGTTCAAAATTTAAATAGAAAATTCCATTTACCGTCAGGTGATGGAATTTTTTTTGATTTTAGAATATCTTACTAATAAATTTCCTAGGAGAGCAGAAAAAATAAAAAATCGGTCCAATAAAGCCATAGTAGCAATCCAATTCTTTATCCTTACGTTAACCAATTTATAATAATTCTATTCCTCACGAGAAAAGAGGTAACTTCCAATTATTAAAACCATACTATAAATGTCATATAAATCATAAATAAAACCCAATTGTTAAAAAAATTGTTTTTTAGACATTATAAATTAACTTTTTGGACTTTCTCTTATGAATAAAAAGACATATTAAATCCCTAAAATCTTCATGCTATAATGTTTTTAGAGGTGAACAAAATATGTTAACAAAAGAAGAAAATAAAATAATTGAAAAATATGTAAATGAGAAATATTATGACAAAGCTAAATTAATAAAATATTTAAATATGCATGAGTTTGTTGGTAATGAAATCTTTTCCTATTGTGATAAAAAAATATTTGACAAACCAACTTATTCCTCTTACTTGGATAGCGAAAAAGGCTATGAACCAATCGATAAAGCGACATTTATTAAACGAATTCCTTTTTATTTTTATACAGTTGATATAAATAATGTTAATCTTGATAATATGGGAAATTTGAATTACCTATATCTAATAGAAAATTTCACTTTAGAAGAACTCTTTAATGCTTTAGAATATATGTTTTATGACCTAAAACTTTCTTTAAAAACAATTTTCAATTACCATCTTGCCCAAACAGGAAATGTATGTAGTGACCTTTTTCCCAAATGGAATCATTATCTTCATTTATGCACGGTCTTAGGTGAAAAAGATTATTGCCCTGAACATTTTATTACCGCTTATAACTATTTACGAGAAAAAAGTAATTTACAACCAATAATATATGAAATAAGTGACTATTACATCTTAACGCCATTTTTCCGTGATGGAAGAAAATTTATTTTTGAGGGAATTTTTCTAGTAGACGAAAATAATGAACCAATCATGAAATGGATCGGCTTAAAAGCTACCAATATAGAAAGTGTAACCTGTAATTGTAAGAAATCTCGCAGTGGCAAACTGGAAGTTATTATTACTCCTAAAACAGTAATTCATGCTTTAAATTATTATAATAATCAAGATGAAAAGGAAGATTGTTGGTATCAAATTTATGCTGGCCCTCAAAATATGGACTTTGATTATCAGATTATAAAAGAGAGTAGAATAAGATTAGGCTTTACGCAAAAACAAGTTGCTGATGCCGTCGGCACGAGTGTAAGAACTTATCAAAAATGGGAAGCTGGCGAATCAATTCCTGATGGTTATTTTCTTATTAGACTATTAAATTGGTTAGATATTTCAGATATCCAAAGTATCGTAAAATATCAATAAAGTAGGGTGCTATTGATAATAGGTAATTTGTTCATTTATCTAAAAAGTAGCTATTATATTGGCATTTTATTAACTTAATTTTATAACAATTTCTTAACAGATATGAAAAAGACTATGTAAATAAAAAATGGCTTAAAAACTAAGCCATTTTTTCTTATAATTTTTTAGTTAATTTTGGACCATCTTCATTTTGCTGATGATTATTACTAAAATGTTTTTTAAATTCTTCTAAAGCAGTATTGTATTCAGCAATTGCTCTTTCATCATTCTTTAAATAATCACTATAAATGTTGCCTTCATTTGTTCCTATAATATACCAATCATCATTATATACACAACAAGCATTACCATATTTTAACAATAATGTGAATTCTTCTAAGTCACCAAAGTTATCACTTTCTTTACAACTAGCATACCTAACTGCATTAATGATTTTTAAAGCTTTTTCTTGTTCCGTACTAGTTGATTTGTTAAAATCACATGAAGAAATTTTTGTTCGCGGCTCTTTATAACTACAACGTGGATTTTCATAGATTATATTATTTAAATCCAAGGTTGGACTTTGATATATTATTGTTAAAAACGTATGATAGCAGTCGGTATCTTTATATGTTTCCTCATTCTTCTCATAAATAGTCGGTGTTACAATGTTATTTGGAAAGGGAATTCCTTTTGGCCTAGCATAAGCTTCAGCCCCTATACATACTAAATTAATTGGATGTTGCTCTTCTGCATTTTTCTGCGAAACATTAACAATCTCTTTAACCGCATCTTCAAAAGCCGCAATAGCTTTTTCATCTTTAATTTTATGAGCACATTCTATACTATTAGCAATTAAAACTTCGCCATTTCTCTTTAAAGGAACAAATCCTGCTATTTCCTTCGCTTCATTGTAAATTAATAAGATTCTGCCATTTCTACATAATGTTGCATGTAATAAGTGTTCATGAGCAATATCTTTGGTTCTAATACAACAATTTCCCTTATATCCCAAAGTAAAAGCAATCGGATCATTTAATTTCATCATTTCATAAGAATAACCATTAGAACAGCTTCCTTTAACATAAGGGATACTAGATTCTGTTCTTTTTTTCATTTGTTCATAAATATCTAACACGTTCTTATATATTTCTCCGTTAGAAAGCTCTGTTTTATTACCAAGACAAATATCATTTAAAATATCATTTTCTTTCAAACGATAATTATCTGGGGAAATATCATTAATATCGCGAGATGGAGAAAATTGTTGAAGAAGTATGTTTAATTTTTTTAGAGTTATAACGCCATGACATTTTTCTTTTATTTTATCAAAGTCATTATATAAATAATACCAATATTTACCAAAATAACTAGTTGGATTATTAAGCAGATACGTAAAGTGATTATTTTTTTGTGTGGCAAACATAAAACCAATAAACTCACTTGAGATATTTGGTAAGTATTTACTTCCCTCTTTTGTAAAAGTAACTTTTTTTGTTTTTAAACTACTAATATTATCAAAAAAGGTTCTATTTAATTCGCCGTAATCACCATTTAATATTTTTAAACTTCTTTCTAACCCGAAAGTTAAATATAACTTTATTGCTATGCCATAAATGTTTGATATTTCATCTTCATTTTCTAATTTTAATGATTTTACTATTTGATTAACATGTTTAACGTTTAAACATTTTAACTGTTCAAATGATATCCCGTTTAGATAATTGACTCGGTCTGCAATTTTACCAAATTTTAAATAAAAAGCCGTTTTTAGCAAACTTGGTTGAAAGAAGACATTTCTGTATTCAGATTCAGGAACATTATTCGTTTTTATTCTATTGTATAGACAATCTTTTAGATAATTTGTTTCATTTTCATCTAATTCTTGTTCTGGACATGACTTTTTATAAATAAAATCAACAAAGTCATCTTTTAAAGCTTCATTATTTTGGCATTCTTCAATAATTACCCTAAAATACAAATAATCAACTTTATTAAATACTCTATATCTATATTTAAATAAATAGGCAAATATTTTGTCGAAATCATAATTACCGCTTCGAAGACTCTCTTGTAAATTTTTAACTAGAACTGCTTTTATAAAATCTTTGTCAGAGTTATTCTCTAAAAGTTCTTCTATTAAAAGAGTTGGCATTAACATCAAGGTTCTTTCATCTACAATGATTTTTCGGCTATCAAACATGAAACGCTGCCATTTGTTTTGACAAAGTTCTGTTAAATTGACTACGTTAGCGCAGTCATCAGCTAATAAGATATGATTACTTGCAGTATTAAATATTGTATGAATATTTTTTCTTCTTGCCATTTTTGTTTTATATATTTCATCATCATTTATAATATTATTAAATATTTTTACTTCATCAATTCCTTTGAAAAAAGAACTTTTAACTTGATTGTTGAGGCATAATGCTATAATCGTTTGAAAGAATTTATTTTCAACTATTTCTTCACATATCTTAGGACTTTTGATTGAATGCAAAAAGTTCTCTAATTGTTTTATTTCTTCATCACTAAAAACAATGTCACTAGTTTTATAAATTTGAAATAATTCTTCCTTTTTTAGAAATTGTCTTGGGGTTATCAATTTTTCTTGTATTTTATCATTATTAAACATTTTTTCTTGAAAAAATGCTGGAACTTTTCTAAAAATTGCTCTTAAAATGTCGGTATTATCTATCTTAAAAATAGTATTTTGAATAGTCGGATTATTAAATATTACCTGAGCTTCCTCATCTGTTATGGTTGACAAAAGCTTTAGAGCCTTGCCATTTCTCATTTTTTTGTTGTTGCTTTTATCAGTTTTGGCATAATAATTACCAATTTGACTTAATATAGAAATCTTCTTTTCTAAAGTTAGTGTTTGTTCACTTTGTACCATATTTTTCACCTCTCAAATAAATGTAGTTTGTATTATAGCACTAACTTATTCTTTAAACAAAAAAGTCTATATATTCAATTGACAAAAAAATAAAAGTAATGCTAGAATACAGGCCATTAAGTGAGTTAGTGACGGTTATGGAATTTACAAAGAAAAATTTATTAGAATTAAGAAAACTTAGTATTGAAGAATTATCCAAGTATTATATGCAAAAGAGAATGTGGGAATATAATAATGGTGTTCCTTTAAAAAATATAATTTTTAGAAATAAAATACATAATTTATTAGTTTTAATTATTAAAATTGATAGACTATTATCTAAAGAAGGCTTAGAAGTAATAAATGATGCTAGAATAAAAACTGACAATGCTAAAATATATGCTTGTACTCATATAGGTGGGAATGATATTCATAGAACTTTTGAAGCTATCAAAGATCCTGCCTACTTATTTTTAGGGGACCCTAAGGTTATTTATAGAGATGCCGCCGGCTTACTGCTATTCTTAAACGGGGTAATTCCTTTAGAAACAAATAATAAGGATGACAGAAAAATTGCCAAATATAGAAGTATTGAACTTTTAAATAATGGTGGTAATTTATTGATTTATCCTGAAGGAGCATGGAACATAACGCAAAATTTACCTGTGATGAAATTGTATGATGGAGCTTCCGTAATGGCTCAGCAAACCGGTGCAGATATTGTTCCTATTGCTATTGAACAATACCGTAAAAACTTCCTAGTTAGTATTGGTCAGAATATTCAAATGAGTCAAGTTGAAGGAATAAAAACCAAAGAACTTACAGCTCTATTAAGGGACAAACTAGCAACTGAAAAATATAAAGTTTGGGATTATAATGGAGTTGAAAAAAGGAAAAATGTATCAGATATTTCACTAGAACGATTTCAAGAAGAAATAGTTGATAGATGTGGTTATGGTTTTACTATCCAAGATGTTATAGATACAATGTATCACGACAAAAATGAAGTAAAATCAGAAGATGTCTTTTCATTTCAAAAAAAGTAAACTAATCAAAGCTTTTCAAAAAAGGCTTTTTTTAATGCCCTAATTATCACGTTGTCGATAAGGCTATAATATGGTAAAATTATTGTAGTAAGTGATATGTTGAATCTTTAATTTCAGCAATTACATTATCATAATAAATCTTTTTAAAATCTTCATCTTTTCATAAGCGAACACATATGGCTGGATATTTTATATATTCTAACATATACACTATTTAATGAAAGAAGTGAGATACATTTATGAAAAAATTAACTTATGTAACTGGAAATTGGTCAAAGCTAATGAGTGCTAAAAATATATTGGAACCATTAGGAATAGAAGTTGACAATGTGAAAATGGAAACAACAGAAATTCAAGCTGATACAGTGAAAGAAGTAGCGATGCACTCTGCTAAAGAAGCCAGTGATAAATTAAAATGTGCAGTATTAAAAAATGATACCGGATTATATGTTGAAGCCTTGGGTGGCTTTCCAGGACCATATACCCACTATGTAGATGAAAAGCTTGGCGAAGATGGTTTATTAAAACTACTTGAAGGAGTTGAAAATAGAAAGGCTTGCTTTATTGAAGCATTTGCATATTGTGAATACGGAAAAGAACCTATTGTATTTAAGTCTATAACCAAAGGAACAATTGCTAAAGAAAAATCTGGAACATATGGTTGGAGCTGGGATTTTATTTTTATTCCTGATGGCTATAATAAGACAATGGGAAATTACCCAGATGAAGAAAGATGTCATGTTTGGAATACTGATGCTTATAAAAAATTAACTAAATATTTAAATAACAATTAACTCGTGTAAGATTATAATTTTACTTTTTTAACTTTATTGGAACTTTTCTACATAAATTAAAGTAATTTGGGAACAATTATATGCTTATTTTTGACGACATCAGGTACATATGCTACAATGAATTCACTAAGTGAAGAGTGTGTAGTAGGGGTGATATTATGTTAGATGAATCTGACTATAAAGTAAACAAAACTTTTAATCTAAATAAATTAACTATTAATGAACAAAAAGAGTACTATGAAAAATTAAGAAAAGAATGTCTTTCTTTAAAAAATAATCAATTTCATTTCGGACAAAGTATTATAAAAAAAGTCTATCCTTGGCTAAGAAATTATCAAATTGAAATACAAGGTGAGGAAAACATTCCCTGTGATTCAAACGTTTTGTTTGTCGCTAATCATAGTACTTCTCATGACATTTTTACGGCTTATGAATTATTTTCTATGCTTAATCGAAAGGGCAGTGTCATGGTAGCTACTGATTGCTTAAATCCATTTACAACTGAAATTTTTAAAGCATCAAATGCTACTTTACTAGACCGAAGAATAAAAAGTGAACGAAGTAATTCAATATTACTATTAGCTAACAAACTATTATCAGGGAAGGATGGTCTTATTTTTGGTGAAGGTACATGGAATTTGCATCCAACTTTACCTATGCACAATATTCAAAATGGAGCAACTAAAATATCAATCATCACGCAAGTTCCAATTATTCCTGTAATTATTGAGTATATTGAAAAAAATGAATTAATTACTTCAGATGCCCGTTTATATGATAAATGTATTATACGATTTGGAAAGCCAATAATCGTTGACCCTAACAATACTTTACCTGCACAATCTCAAATAATTAAAACGGCAATGGTAGATACAAGATTAAAAATATGGAAAGATTATAATATTCAAAAAGAAAGCCTAGAAAACATTGATCCAATAATGTACATTAACCATACTTATGCTAAAAAATTTAAAGCCTTAGGTTTTACGTATGATTCACAAAAAGAGCAAGAGTATTTACTTTTTCTCGAAAATGAACCTCATGAAAATGAATATACTTTAAATTCGGAAGCAAATTTAATTCCAGGAATTACTGAAAAGAAGTCAAAATTGAGAAAAATATTAAAATAAAATTCTCAATTTTTTTTTGAAAAAATGATATAATAAATATAGTTAGAGTAGGGAGATGTTTTTTATGCAGGGTATTTATAACTTGTATTTACCGATATGTGGTTTAATTATTGCCATAATTTGTAATATTGTATTTTTTTCTAAGGAACGTATACGAAATAAAGAAACGGCTATTTTTTCTAGAGAATTAATCTATAGTTTAATTGATAGTTTATTAATGGTAACCATAATTTATTTGGCACTATTTAGACCTACTAACATCAAATTACTAGAATATTTAAATAAAATAGATTATGCTATGTATATCCTATTTGCAAGTAATTTATTTTTATATGTTTATTACGTAACATCCAAAGAAAATGAAAAAGAAAAGGTCAAAAATTATAATTTATTTTTTGCTTTAACTACTATATTTGATGTGTTATTAATGGTTATGCTGCTATTTATGAAGGTTAATGTTCACATCGTTGGAAATAACATGTATAGCGATGGTTCAGCTCTTACTAGTACTATGTATGGATGCGCTTTTTACCTTATTGCAATTATTATTTGCTTACTTTTAAATATTAAAAAAGCTGTTTCTAAAAAATTAACTCCATTATATGTATTAATATTATTTTTCATTTTAGTTTTTGCTCTAAATCAAATTGATAAAACTATAGTTGTTATTTCGGTTGTTCTAGCTTTTGTAAATCTTATTATGCTATTTACTATCGAAAATCCCGATATCAAACTGTTACGTCAAACTGAGTTGGCCAAAGAACAAGCCGAGCGTGCCAACCGCGCTAAATCGGATTTTTTATCAAGTATGTCACATGAAATACGTACTCCTTTAAATGCTATCGTCGGTTTATCTGAAGATAATTTAAATTATCAAGATCGCCTTCCTAATGAAGTAATTGAAAATTCTAAAGATATTATAAATGCATCCCAAACTTTACTCGAAATAGTTGGTAATATTTTAGATATCAACAAAATTGAAGCTAACAAGATGGAACTTATTGAAGGAAAATATATTCTTAAAGATGAAATAATTAATATGTGTAAGGTAACGCAAACCCGAATTGGTGAAAAAAATGTCATTTTCAATCTTGAAATAGCTGACGACTTACCTTATGAAGTAATAGGGGATAAAGGCAAAGTTAAAGAAATTATCAATAATTTACTCACTAATGCTATAAAGTATACCGACGAAGGTCAAATAAAATTAACTATCAATTGTATTAATGATCTTGATCAAAATGTTTCAACAATCATTATTACTTGTCAAGATACCGGGAAAGGTATTAAAGCTGACTACATAAAGCGTTTATTCAATAAGTTTGATCGCTTAGACGTCGAAAAAAATACGACTACAGAAGGAACAGGGCTCGGCCTTGCTATCACTAGGTCTTTAATTGAAATGATGGGTGGCAAAATAAATGTCCAATCACAATATGGTCAAGGCTCCATTTTTGTAGTTCAACTTCCTCAAAAGATCAGTTCTTTAATTAAGCCTTTAAATGCCAAGACTCTATCTGATCCTAATAAAAATGTTAATGCTCCTATAACATATCAAGACAAAAAAGTATTAATTGTTGACGATAATGATTTAAATATCAAAGTAGCAACCAAAGCTTTAGCTGATTTCCATTTTGAAATTGATAAATGTTACGATGGTCAAGAGTGTTTAGATAAAATAAATCAAGGAAATAGATACGATCTAATACTTATGGATATAATGATGCCTAATATGAGTGGTGAAACCTGCCTTGCTACTTTAAAAGAAAATCCAGAATTTAATACCCCAGTTATTGCCTTAACTGCTGATGCAATTGCTGGAGCTAAGGAAAAATATCTAAGTGAAGGGTTTGTTGATTACATCTCTAAACCATTTAGCAAAGACCAAATTAAAGAAAAATTAGACGCCATCTTTGCTTCTACTAAAACTTCATCTAGAATAGATTGGAGTAAAGTTCCTGCTTACTCAATTACTGATTTACCTAGTGATACGACGACTTTTGATGTCACACTTTTCGAAAAAAGTAATTCAGAGAATAATGAAACTTTCTTATTAAGTAATGGTATCGATTATAATAAAGGAATCGAAAACTTTGGTGATTTAGCAACTTATAAAGAGATGTTAGCTGAATGGTACCAAGATTGTCAAAATAAATTTAATGAGTTAGAAGAATTAAAAAAACAACATGACATACCTAATTATGCTATTAAAGTTCATTCTTTAAAAAGTGATTCTAAGTATTTTGGTTTTACCAAACTAGCTGAAATATCTTACGAACATGAAATGAAAGCCAAAGCTAATGATGAAGCCTATATTATGAAAAATTTTTCTACTCTTCAAAAAGAATTCAAACGTCTTATTCCTATCTTGAAAGAGTACTTAAAAGAAGAATAGAATTCCAAAAACAGAGTTCAAAGCTTATTTATAGAACTTTGTTTTTTTTATGAAAATAATATTTACTAATACCCCCAGGGGGTGTATAATGTTTCATGGAGATGATATTATGACAAGCCAATGCCAACATTGTAACCACTGTGAAAAGAGTACCCATCGTGACTTAGAAACTAAGAAAAAAATTAATAAACGTCTTAAAACTATCGAAGGGCAGATAAGAGGTGTCCAAAATATGATTGATGAAGACAAGTACTGTAATGATATTCTCATTCAATTACTAGCCATAAATAAATCAATTAAAAGTGTTAGCAATGAAATATTAAGAAACCATTTAGCGACTTGCGTCGTTCGTGATATCAAAAATGATGATCCTAACGTGATGGATGAAGTTATGGAATTAATTAGGAGATTAAACTAATGGCGCAAGTCTACGTTAAGATAAAAGGAATAACTTGTGATAATTGTCGCAATAAAATAACTAAAGAACTATTAAAAATCAAGCAAATTAAGGAGGTTAGTCTTCCTAAAGATGTTGCTACAATAAATTATACAGGAGAATTAAATAAGACTAAAATAATTACTACGATTAATAATTTAGACTATTTTACCAAGGAAGAATATATAAGTTCCAATAAAGATGATTTAACCAAACCAGTAACCCTAAAGGAATTTTTACTTATTTTTATAACGATTATTCTTGTTATCTATGCCTTAAATAAAATTTTTAATTTTAATATCTTTAATATAATTCCTAATATTGATACTAATATTACATATGGTATGTTATTTTTTACTGGTTTATTAACTAGCATCCATTGTATAAGTATGTGTGGTGCTATTAACTTAATTGTTACTACTAATAAAGAAAATACTCCTTATTTTAAAAGAGCTTTTTTCTATAACTTAGGTCGTGTTTTATCATATTCATTAATTGGGGGAATTGTTGGCCTCTTAGGTAAAGTTATTAGTATTAATGAAACTATCAATGGCTTGATTATCATAATGGCCGCTTTACTTATGCTCCTTATGTCCTTAAATATGTTAAACGTTATTAAAATAAAAATCCCCCGTTTTGTTAATCTCAAATTAAAAAAGCCGACCAACAATTCATTTGTTATTGGTTTATTAAATGGTTTTATGCCTTGTGGACCTCTTCAAGCTATGCAATTATATGCTCTTTCAACTGCTTCATTTTTCAAAGGTTTCTTATCAATGTTCTTATTTAGTCTTGGTACTGTTCCCTTGATGCTTTTTGTTAGTGTCGCTTTTAATATTTTTAAAGGTCACATCAAAATAATTTTAAATAAAATTGCCATCGTTCTAATTTTTATCTTATCCTTAATTATGTTTGAACGTGGTTTAAGTACAATGGGAATTAACCTAATTAGTTCATCTAGCGATTATGGTAATTATCAAGCGACTACAATCTATAAAGACTACCAAGAAGTTCATATTAATTTAAGTTATAATAATTATGGTGATATCATTGTTCAAAAAAGTCTCAAGGTAAAATTAATAATTGATGTTGATAAAAAATATCTTACCGGTTGTAATGATACTGTTCAAATAAATGAATACAATATCAAAAAAAGACTTGTGGAAGGGGAAAACATCATTGAATTTACACCTGATGAAGTAGGAGATTATAGTATGAATTGTTGGATGAATATGATTAAAAATACTATTAAAGTAATTGATGATAAATCATATTTTGAAAGTAAATAAGAATCGTTTTGTAATCGACAAACTCTTAAGTTAATTAACTCATAACTATAAAAATTCTATAATAAATGACAAATTAGTAAATGAGTAAAATAAATTGTAATCCTAAAAATATTAACAATATAAAAAATAAGGCTAATCAAATGCGCTTATTAAAATTATTAAAGGAGGAAAAAATGAAAAAAATAATCTTAAAAATTGATGGTATGACATGTAGTGCCTGTTCATCAGGTTTAGAAAAATATTTATTAAAACAAAAAGGAATTGAAGATGCTTTAGTTAATTTAGTGATGGCTACTGCTAGTATTACTTATGATGATTCATTAACCATTACCGATCTTAATCGTTATGTTAAAGAAGCTGGTTTTATATCCCTAGGAGAATATGATGAAAATAATAATGCTAAAGAAAAAAATAAACTGCCATCTTTAATTATCAATGGTCTTTTAGCTTTCCTTGTTTTTTATATCTCTATGTCTCATATGGTTCATCTGCCAGTTATTCCTTTTCTTCACATGTTAAAACATCCCATTAACTATTCGGTAACTCTTTGTCTTTTTAGTCTATATTTTATGTTCTTTGGTCGCGATATAATCTATAGTGGCCTTAAGAATATTAAATATAAGTCACCTAACATGGATACCCTCGTTACTTTAGGTGTATTATCAAGTTTTATTTACAGTACTATTAATATGTTTAAAATTATTAATGGTTCAACAATGTATGTGGAAAATCTTTATTTTGAAAGTGTTTGTATTATCATTTATCTAATTAAATTAGGTCGATATATTGATAATATTAGTAAAGAAAAAACTAAGGAAGCTATTAAAGGTTTAGTTACAATTACTCCTAAAACAGCTTTAAAGCTTATTGAAAATGAAACGGTTGAAGTATCACTTGATGAAATAAAGAAGGGTGATGTTCTTTTAGTTAAACCCGGAATGAAGTTTGCTGTTGATGGTCAAATAATTGATGGTCAAACTCATGTAGATGAATCTTTTATAAGTGGCGAATCTCTTCCTGTTAAAAAGACTTTGAATTCCCGTGTTGTCGCTGGTTCCGTTAATATTGATGGTACTGTCCAATATCAAGCTGAACACATTGGTAAAGACTCAACAATCTCTGAAATAGTCCGTTTAGTTGTTGAAGCAACCAATACGAAAGCTCCAATTGCTCAAGTAGCCGATAAAGTAAGTGGTATTTTTGTTCCAACTATTATTTTAATTGCCATTTGTACCCTTATTGGTCATCTTTTACTAGGTCATGGCGTGAGTGTTTCTTTAGTCCACTTTGTTACGGTTTTAGTTTGTGCCTGTCCTTGTGCTCTAGGCTTAGCAACTCCCTTGGCTCTTGTTGTTAGCGAAGGCGTTTGTGCTAAACATGGTCTTTTAGTTAAAAAAAGTGCCACCTTAGAAAATGTTTCTAAAATAGACACTATTGTCTTTGATAAAACCGGCACCTTAACTAATGGCAAATTAAGCGTTTCAAAGATAAATAATTATTCTTCATACGAAGATCAAGACCTATTAAAAATAGTAACTTCCCTCGAAGCTCTTTCTTCGCATCCTATTGCGAATGCTTTTATAAATGAGCCAACCAACTTAAAGGAGCTTTCTCCAGCTGTTACTGCTTTTAAAAATATTCCAGGTCTTGGAATAAGCGGGAAAATAAACAAACATGAATACTATGTTGGTAATAGTAAATTATTAGATAAACTAAAAATCAAAAATAACTATTTAGAAGACGAAGATGATTTATCTAAAAAAGGAAATAGCATTGTTTACGTTATTGAAAATAAACAAATTATTGCTCTTATCGGTGTTAAAGATAATTTAAGAGATAATACTAAACAAGTTATAAAGAAACTTCAAAGTCTTCACAAAGAAATTATTATGCTAACTGGCGATAATGAAAAAACCGCCGCACTAGTCGCTGAGAGTATCGGAATCAAGCAGGTCATAGCTAATGTTACCCCTAAAGAAAAAGCAGCCAATTTGAAAAAATTGTTAGCCGATGGTAAACAAATTATGATGGTAGGGGATGGAATTAATGATGCTCCAAGCTTATCATTAGCTTCAATCGGCGTCAGTCTCAATTCTGGAACTGATATTGCTGGTGATTCTGCTGACATAATTCTTATGAATAATAATCTTCAAAGTATTTACAATTTATTTGATATCAGTAAAAAAACACTACTTAATATTAAAGAAAACTTATTTTGGGCTTTTTTCTATAACGTTTGTATGATTCCCTTATCAATTGGTTTTTTCGAACCACTTAATATTACGATGAATCCGATGGTAGCAGGCTTAGCTATGACTTTATCAAGTACAACGGTTATTTTAAATGCCCTTAGATTAAAAAAATGGAAGGAAGATAAAAATGTTTAATAAAAAAAATAAGAAAAAAATTTATATTGAAGGAATGATGTGTGAACATTGTGCTAAAAAAGTAACAACAACTTTACAAAATATTCCTAATATTACTAAAGTAAAGGTTGATTTAAAAGCTAAATATGCTTTAATAACTTACAGTGATTCGGTTGATGATGCTATAATTAAAGAAGAAATTAGTAAATTAGATTATCAAGTAATCAAAGTAGAGGAAGCATAATGAAAAAACTCGTTTATTTATTATTTGCTTTTGCTAGCTTTTTTCTACTCTTAACCGGGTGTGATAATAATGAACAAAAAAATACTAAATTAACAAGTTCTAATCAATCATCATCGCCCCTCAATTTAAAAAAAGTAACTGATAATATAGTTGAAGCTACTTTAGATAAAAATAATAATATTGTTATTAACAAAAGTGATATTACCGAAAAAGCTACTTATATTAGCTATGAATATGAAGATACTACCATTGGTCTTATAGCTGTTAAAGATTCCAAAGGCAATGTCAAAGTTGTTGTAAATACTTGTCAAAGTTGTGGCGGTTCGCCATATGCTTACTTTGTTCAAGTCGGCGACAAAATTCAATGTCAGAATTGTGGTAATACTTTTGCTATTGATGATTTAGATAACTTAGTTGCTGGTGGTTGTAATCCTATTGGTCTTACCGATAAGAAAGAGGATAAAACAAAGATTACAATTGGTACTAACCAGCTAAAAGATTTAAAGGCCAAATTTAGTAATTGGCAAGGTCCGAAAGTGTAAGTGAGTAAAATGATATATTTAGATTATGCAGCATCAACACCAGTCGATGAAGATGTCTTAAATGAATTTGTAAAAGTAACTAAAGAAGATTATGCTAACCCTAATTCGAATCATGAATTAGGACGTCAAGCTTTTAATAAAATTAATGAAGCGACAGCTAAAATAGCTGAATTTCTCCACGTCGAACCGGATGAAATTATTTATACAAGTGGGGCTACTGAGTCCAACAATTTAGCCATCCGTGGCACTGCCTTAAGATATAAAAATCGTGGTAAACATATTTTAGTAAGTTCCCTTGAACATAATTCTATTATTTCGTCTTGTACAGCCTTACAAGAAAATGGTTATGAAATCGAACTAATTCCTGTTACGAAAGAGGGAATTATTGATATTTCTTGCTTAAAACAAATGATTCGCCCAGATACTATCTTAGTAAGTGTCTGTTCAGTCGATTCCGAGCTTGGCTTAGTCCAACCAATTGAACAAATCGCCGAGTTACTTAAACAGTACGAAAATATTGTCTTTCATACTGATGCTTCCCAAAGTATTGGCAAAGTAACTATTGACTATCATAATTGTGACCTTATTACAATTGCGCCTCATAAATTCTATGGCTTAAATGGTGTTTCTATTTTAGTAAAAAAACATAATGTTAGCTTGTCTCCTTTAATTTTAGGAGGTAAAAGTACTACTATTTATCGTAGTGGAACTCCTTCAACTAATCTAATTGCTGCGACTGCTATTGCTCTAGAAAAAGCAATTACTAATTTAGATGAACGAAATGCTATTATAAAAAAATATTACACCCAAATAATTACTAACTTAAAAGAATATCCTAAAGTAACGATTAATAACACGGAAAAAAGTATTCCATCGATTATTAATCTTAGCCTTAGTGGGGTCAAATCTGATTTGATTGTTAGTCTTTTTAATGAACGTTATATTATGATTTCTAGTAAGACGAGCTGTTGCCCTTTAAATACGCCATCTAAACTTGTTTATGCTTTAACTAAAAATAAAAACTTAGCTATAACCTCTATTAGAATTAGTTTATCCCATCTTACAACTTCTGAGGAGGTAGCTGAATTCTTAAAACAATTTGCTCAAATATATAAGGAGGTCGCCTAATGGAAAATTATGAAAAAATTGAACGAAGTATCATAACCAAGTATCGTACGGACATTTGGTCAAAATTTACCCGCGCCATCACGGACTATGAACTAATTGCTGAAAATGACAATATCATGGTTTGTATCAGTGGGGGAAAGGATTCTTTCTTACTTGCTAAATGTCTTCAAGAACTTCAAAAACATGGTAAAGTTAAATTTAATCTTCGATACGTTGTGATGGATCCTGGCTATAATGAATATAATCGTCAATTTATTATTGATAATGCTAAAACGCTAAATGTTCCTATTGAAATATTTAATACAGATATTTTTGACGTTGTTTCAACAGTTGATTCTAAAAGTCCTTGCTACTTATGTGCTCGAATGCGTCGAGGTTACCTTTATAATAAAGCTCAAGAATTAGGATGCAATAAAATAGCCTTGGGTCATCATTTTGATGATGTTATCGAAACTTCTTTACTATCAATGTTTTATGCCTCTGAAATCAAAACCATGCTTCCTAAGTTACATAGCGATAACTTTAAAGGAATTGAATTAATAAGACCTCTTTACTTAGTTAAAGAAGATGCTATTATCTCATGGCGTAAATACAATGAATTAACCTTCATTAACTGTGCTTGCCGTTTTACCGAAGGTTGTTCTTTAATAAATGATGGAACAAGTAAACGTAAAGAGTTAAAAGAATTAATTAAAAAATTAAAACAAACTAATCCTGAAATTGATAAAAATATCTTCCGTGCTTTTTCTAATGTCAATATGAATTGTATTTTAGGTTGGCACAAAGATGGTCAAAAATCATCTTTCTTAGACGAATACGACCAAAAATAAAAAGTGTAAAATTTTTTAAATTGTTGACAAATAGGTCTATATTTTGACTTCTTTGTCTTTTTTTTATAAGAATGAAAGTATCTTAATATATGAATTTTAATTAAAATACAGAATCTATGCTTTTTCTAGCAAGCTTAGAATATAGTTTTTCAACTTTATAATATGCAAAATCCCAATAGCAATGTTTTCATTCATATTTATAAATTCGTTAGAAAACTATTTGTTTAATCTTTTAGTCATTGTCTATTTATCATATTATCATTGTATTCAACTACATTATCTCATATCCATAAAAATGCGCGATTATACGACTTAAAATTCGAATACAATGAGTTATCTTTCCCATTAATTATAAACCAAATTTATAAAAATAAAAAAACTATTAACAAATAAAATATTTGTCAATAGTCTGATGAAGCTCATTATGTGAGCTTTTATTCTACCGTAACTGATTTGGCTAAATTCTTAGGCTTATCAATATCACAATTTCTTAATTTGGCAACCTCATAAGCTATTAACTGTAAAGGAATTACCGTAAGTAAAGGTTGAAGCAAAGGATGGACATTAGGAATAATAACTTTTTTATCAAAACAACTATTATCTAAATTTTCATTTGATATCAAAATAGTTTTAGCCCCTCGTGCTTTTACTTCTTTTACATTACTAATAGTTTTATCTTTGATATTATTATCAGTTATTATAGCAATAACAGGAGTTCCTTTATCAATTAAAGATATAGTACCATGTTTAAGTTCCCCAGCCGCATATGCTTCACTATGAATATAAGAAATCTCTTTTAATTTTAATGATCCTTCTAAAGCAATAGCATAATCAATACCTCTACCTAGGAAGAAAATATCATCATCTTTGTAAATTTCTTCAGCTATTTTTTGGTAGTTATCGGTGTTAATTAGTTGCTCAATTTTATTAGGAAGTAATTTTATTTCTTTTAATATTTCAAGTTTTTCATCTTTATTTAAAAGCTCGTTTTTACTAGCAATAGTAAGACTAATCAAAGAAAGTAGGGCAACTTGAGCTGAGTAGGCTTTGGTTGTAGCAACAGCAATTTCATTTCCAGCCTCAGTATATAAAACGATATCTGATTCTCGAGCAATAGAACTTTCTTTTACATTTATAATTCCTAAAGTATCAATTTTGTTTTCTTTAGCTAATTTTAAAGATGCTAGAGTATCAGCAGTTTCTCCCGATTGTGATACAACAATAACTAATTCTTTTTTATCAAAGAAATGTTTTTTATAACGATATTCACTAGCTATTTCAACATCTACTGGCACATTAGCATAATTTTCAATTAAATTTTTACCAATTAATCCAGCATGGTACGCACTACCACATGCAACAATAGTTATTTTTTTATATTTTGATAAATCAGGAATCTTATCATCAATTTTGTTATTATCTATATACTTATCAAATGTTTTTTTAATGACACTAGGTTCTTCATGGATTTCTTTTAACATAAAGTGTTCATAGCCATTTTTTTCAATATCCATAGCATCTCCACTAAACATTTTTATGTCTTTTTCTATTACTTTATTCTTTTTATTGTAACATTCTATTTTATCTTTGGTTATTTTAGCAAATTCTAAATCATCTAAAGTTATATATTTATTTGTATACTTTAAAATAGCTGGAACATCGCTAGCAATAAAATTTTCCTTATCACCAACTCCAATTATTAAAGGACTAGCATTTTTAATTGCATATAAAGTATCTTTATCATCACTGCAAATAATTCCTAAAGCATATGAACCTTTTACTATAGTTTTAAATTCTTCAATACTTTGAATCATATCTTGATTTTTTTGATATAAAAAATCAAGTAATGCACAGCCAACTTCTGAATCGGTCTCAGTTTTGAAAGTATAGCCTTTATTAATTAATTCTTTCTTTATTTTTTCATAATTTTCAATAATTCCGTTATGAACTAGTGTAATTTTATCAACTTGATGAGGATGAGCGTTTGTTTCATTGGCCTCTCCATGCGTTGCCCATCTTGTATGTCCTATTCCTAAGGTAGATTTCTCATCTAAGTTTACTTTATTTTTTAAATTTTTAATTTTACCTTTATTTTTTAAAATTTTTATATTATCTGTTAAGAAGGCTATTCCAGCAGAGTCATAGCCTCTATATTCCAATTTTTCTAAGCCATTAATTAAAACCTCAATGGCATTTTCTTTACCAATGTATCCAACGATACCACACATATTATTTACCTCTTTCTATAATAAGTATGTGTGATATATTCTTTGTTACAATCTTGATTTTGCTTTTTATATATATCTTAACGGGTCACTTAACCGTAGTAGCATCCGCCGAATTTTCGATAACTACTTCCTCGTCACCAATTTAATGGTCTGGCGCTAATTACTATTATTCCTTTCTAGTTTTGTAATTTTCTACTATATTATATTACAATTGCTTTTTTTAGTCAAAACTTTAACTTTTAAAGTACAGCAATTGCCAAGAAATCAATAACTTTTAACAAAGCTAAAAATTATCCATGATTATATTAATGGATAAAGAAGGCTTATATATAAAAAGTTTATTTAAGAATATTGAAAATCTTATTTTTCGTGTTATACCTAGCATATAAACTTTCATTTATTCCACTTACTACATAGTAAAATTTTTTTCTTTTTCCTATTTATGCTATAATGACACATATTTAAGGGGGCTAATTTATGAAAATAAAAAATATTGAAAATGGTCAAGAAGTAGTTTATGTTCAAAGAAGAGATATCAATGAATGTTTAAAAAAAGGTTATGAATTTAGTTGTGATTTTGATGCAGCACTTCCTATTAATGAAAGTCCTGCTTTAAGAACTGCCGAAAAGTATGAAGATATGGTCTTTAAAAAGACGACTCGTAACAAGAGTTTTGTTCGTTTATCTAATCCTGATGATGTTAGAAAAATTTTGCAAACGGAGTGGATTGTTGATTTTGCCCAAGTGTATGCAATGAATATTACAGAATTAGCAGAAGTCATTGAAACTTCCGAAGTCGAAACAATGCTTTTAAAAGATAGTGTTAAAGATTGTCAAAGTCCAGAAAAAGCTCGTAATGTTTTAAATAAAGCAAAAAAATATACTTATGTAATTGCTAGTTTAAAGGAAATTCTAGATTATCGTTTATTGGTTGAAAATCTTGATTTACCAAGTGTTGCTAATAACGTTTCTTCAGCTGCATTCCCTGTTACTTCTCTTGATTATGTAATAAAACGTGGCTTAAATCCTGAAGAAGTATTTATTACCCCAAGAAATGGCTTACCATTTACTAACTTAGGGGAAATTCCTAGACGTTTAATTGCCGAAATAATTGCTATGCAATCTGTTATACTTCAAGATAATGAAGATCATCTTACTAAGATGAATTTAAGTTATTCTTTAAGCCAAGACCATAAAACTTTAATAATTAAACTTAATAAAACGCTTGAATTTACAGAACATAAGGCCGAAGTTCTAAATTTTAGAAAAGAAGCTTTAAAACTTAAAGTTCGCAAAAATATTAAATCTATTAAAAATAAACTACATTAATTAAATTGCTCAAGACTTTGCTCTTGAGTTTTTTTAAACTTTCATAATAAAACATCTTAATGATGGTATAATAATATACGAGGTGTTAAAAAATGAATGAATTAATGGAAAAATACGCAAAAGTATTATTAAATACATGTTTAAAAATTGAACAAAATCAACCACTTTTTATAAGTGCTAATGTGGAATGTTATGACTTTGTAAGAATAATAGGGGAGGTTGCTTATGAGCAAGGAATAAGTGACATTTATTATGATCTAACTGATCCTTACTTAAAACGTTCTGCTTTGCAAAATCTACCTGTTGATGATCTTAAGAAAATGTCTTATTGGGATAAAAGTATTTGGGATATCTATGCTCAGAAAAATGCTGCTTTTCTAATGCTAGCTTCTGAAATGCCTGGCTTGATGAGAGAGGTTGATCCTAAGAAAATGAGTGAATTAACTAGTTATTCATATCAAACTCGTCAAAAATTTAATGCTTTACGTGATAAATCAGCTCTAGCTTGGTGTATTGCTGTTGCTCCAACCAAACTTTGGGCGCAAGAATTATTCCCAACTTCCCCGGATCCAGTCCACGAATTATGGCAGCATATTTTTGAAATTTGTAGTATCAATCAAGATAACGTTGCTGAAATTTGGCAAGAAAAAATCGCTTTATTGCACAAAAGAGCCCAAAAATTAAATTCATATCAATTTAAAACATTAAGATATCAGAGCTCTAATGGAACCAATTTTACAATTGATTTACCAGCTAACCACATTTGGACTTCCGGTTCTGAACATTTACAAAATAATAAAGATGTTCTTGTTAATTTTCCGACGGAAGAAGTCTTTACATCACCTGATTATACAAGTGCCGAAGGCATTGTTTATAGCTCAAAACCTCTTGCTTACCAGGATGTTTTAATTAAAGATTTTAATATTACTTTTTCCCATGGCGCTGCCATTTTGGCTCATGCTTCTGAAGGGGAGGAAACTTTAAAAGAATTAATAAAAATATGTCCAAATTCCAATTATTTAGGTGAGGTAGCTCTTGTTCCGTATAATTCCCCTATATCTCAATCTAATATTACTTTTTTAGAAACTCTTTATGATGAAAATGCGGCTTGTCATTTAGCCCTTGGGGCTTCTTTCCCAGAATGTCTAAAAGATGGAACAAGTTTAAGTAGGGAAGAACTTTTACAAAATAAGTTGAATCAATGTGATAGTCATGTTGACTTTATGATTGGGACAAAGGATTTAAATATCACCGGTATTACCAAAGATGGTCAAGAAATAGCTATTTTTAAAGATGGTAATTTTACGGAAGAATTTGTTTAAGAGGCTTATAAAAAAGCCTTTTTTTTGTACCATTTTACCTAGAATGTGGTATTATATAAATAGTGAGACAATGCAGCTTACGTATATGCATATGTTTATTTGCTTACTTAGAAAGGAGAATAAAATGAAATACTTAAAAATAGCCTTTGGCTTAATGGTTTTGTCTCTTATCTTGTCATCTACTTTATCTATAGCATATCCTAGTCCGAGTCAAGTTGGAGTAGTAGTTGAATTACCAGAAAACAATCAATCAGTAAAGACAAGCAATAAAACTAAAACAACTTGGACAGCTCAACGTTACAAAAATAATTATGCAAACACTGTTCTTAGTCAAAATTGTTCAAATTGCCAAGTGGCGGTAAGAATTTATACGGTTTCTAAAGGGGATTTTACAACAGAAAACCATATGAAGCCAGGAGAAACTAAAACGTTAAAAAATCCTACTTCTTTTTCATCACCAAATGATTACTATTTGACTTTACGTAGATATGATTTCTCAGCTTTAAAAACAAGCCATAGTGGAATATGGTATATTAATGATTAGAGTAGGGTGTTGTTATGAAAATAATCAAAAAAAATTTTCTATTTATTATTACTTGCCTAATCTTCATCGTTTCTTTTAGTTTAGCTATCCTCGATGAAGTAAAAGAGTTTAATTATGAAACGGAAATCTTAGAACAAGAACAAACTAAATGTGTTAATAATGATTTTCCTTTTGACCAAGTCCCAGCCGAGCGCTTAGCGGATTATAAAGCTTCGGTTGCCGAAAATTGTCTTAATTATTCTAAATTGAAACATCTAAAACCAAGTACGATAAATCTTTTTGTTAATATAATGGACAATGAACATCTAACTTTGTTAGTTTATGGAACAATTTTCCTAGTAATATTACCATCTTTGTTACCGATATGTCATTTCTTAAAAAGTAAAATTATTAAATTTTATTGTAATCGTGAATCTTATAATACTATGCTTAGAAAATTGTTTAGAAAAGCCTATCGTTATAGTTGGTTTATACCTTTAATTTGCTTAATTGCATTTATAATAAGTTATCTCGTTTCTGGTCACTTCGATAATAGCTACAATTTTATTTTTGATAATGGTTTAGATGATTTGTGCTTTAAAACTTCACCATTTACATTTTTAATTACATATCTTTTAAATATTTATCTTTATACCTTGTTTCTTGTAAATATTGGTTTAATAGTAGCTCGAAAAAATCAAAATATACTGGTTGTTTTAATTGAGTCTTTCTTAATTTTTATCGGCCTCGACTTACTAATTGAAGTTGCTTTTAATAATATTTTATTAATATTTATTAAAGTACCATTTTATCATTACGACTTATTAAACTATTATAAATTTAGAGGGCTTAACTCATACTTGACTTCCTTAATATTTACTGGCTTTTTAAGTCTATCAAGTGGTCTTATTGCTTACCTGGTGTATAAAAATAAAGAAAAGTTATTTATTGATTGTGATAAAAGTCCAAAGGAGAAAGAAAATTTATGAAAATAGAAATAAAAAATGTTTCCAAGTCTTTTGCTAAAAAGAAAGTCCTTGAACAAATTAACCTAACTTTTGAGAGCGGTCAAATTTATGGTTTAATTGGGCATAATGGTTCTGGTAAAAGTATTTTATTAAAAATAATTTGCGGCTTTTTTAAGCCAACTGAAGGCGCCGTATTATTTGATGGTCACGATTATAGTAATGACAAAGAATTTCCGCCTTCCTTACGAGCAATCATTGAAGGACCATCTTTTATTCCTAATATTAGCGGCTTTGAAAACTTACAATTATTAGCTGAAATTCAAAATAAAATAACTGATGAAACCATTTTAAATTACCTTGAAAAAATGGGTATGCTCGATATTAAAGACCAAAAGTATTCAGAATACTCACTAGGTACAAAACAAAAATTAGGTATTATTAGTGTTCTTATGGAAAAACCTCAAGTGATTATCCTTGACGAGCCATTTAATGGTATTGAAGAAAAAACTAAACAAGTAATTATTCACGAACTATTATCACTAAAACAACAAAATGTTCTTATAATTGTCACTAGTCACATTAAAGAAGAAATATCTTCTCTTTGCGATGTTACATATGTCATGGAAAATGGTCGAGTTGCAGAGTGACTAGTCGACGCCCTATGTTTTACTTTAAATATCGAAAATATTTCCTTGAAAATTCGATATTTAAAGTTTATTTTTGCATTCTTTTATTTGCGAGTATTATTGTTACATATGGAACTATAACAACAAAAGATGCACTCTTCAATATAGAATATATTTCGTCAAGTGGTGTAATAAATGTGATAATATTTAGCATATTCGTTTTTAATGCTATCAAATATTATACAATGTTTAATGATGAATATATGTTTATAAGTCGCTTTAAGGGAAAAAACGAATGTAAAAAGAATTTATTTAAGCAATTTACTACTATAAACGAAATAATATTTTTGATGTACATATGTCTGCTGATATCTGTTATATTTTTTATGAGTTTTGGAAAAGTCAAAGAAATATTTAATCCAGTACTTAATGTTAGCTATTTTGTCACTATTCCATTTCAATTTTTAAGAATATTTTTGATTTTAGATATTTTAACAAAAATTGTTGCCAACTTATACACATATAATAAAAAGATTATGTTTGCAGTTTACTTTGGCATTTGTAGTATGATTTTCTTTGGCGATGTTTCGAGGACTCTATCTGAAATAAATTCACTTAAGGAATTTCCACTTTTTTTTACCTCATATTTTGATAATAATATAGGATTTTCTAATGTATTGCTATTTAGCTTGGCATTTTGCATACAGTTATCTATATTATATTTTATTAATTATTTAATAGAGAAAAGGATAGATTTGTTATGAGAAAATATCAATTTGTTTTGATGAAAAAGAGTTTCTTAGATAATTTAAAAATTTTTTTCTTGTTTATGGCAATTTTAGTAACCCTTTATCTATTCTTACTAGACAATAAAAATCTTGATAAAAATTATCTTTACCAAACGGTGCTTGGCTACCAAACTTTATTTAAATTTGATAACTTAGCTTTCTTATTTAAAATATATAACTTATCTTTTATCTTTTTGACCACTTATAAATTTATCAATTTTGACCTTCAAAGTATGAGAAATGAAATTCTTCTTAGAGAACATCGTTATCGTTTTTTTATATCTAAGATAAGTTATAGTATCATCTTACTCCTCTTATATAGAATTTTTACTAATTTTATTTTATGGTATCTAAGTTATATCACCTTAAATACGCAGATAAATTTTCTTTCTAACTTTATCAACGATTTTCTTTTTACCATAATAAGTACTTGGTTATGTGCTTTGCTAATTTTAGATAACAAAAATCAAATAATCTTCTCATTTTTTCTAGTTATTCTGCCTTTTTTAGCTATTATTTTTAATAATAAAGTTCTTTATTTTCTGAGTTTCATTGATCTTTTTATATTTACTCTTTTTAAATTAATTAATTTTAATTTAAAAAGAATGACTGATGAATCATCAATTACTTTCTTCTAAGAGCAAAAAAATGTACGTCAAAATAAGTGTTAATTAACACCCAAAAAAGCGTATATTTTTTTGTTATTTGACTTAGAATAAAATATAAAGTAAAATTATAGACATACAAAGGAGAATTTTGTATGCAAGACACAAAAAAAACTAAGCGAAAATTACGTAAATGGGTTATGATAAGCTTTCCTGTTGCTGTCCTAATCGCTGTTTTTGCGATTATCGCTATTATAAATAAAACTAATTCCTTAGCTCAAGTTGTAACAACTCCCGAGGTGAGTTCTGAAAATCTTATAAATGAAAATGATGATAATCCTGGCTTTTTGAGCCAAAATACTTTTGTAACCGACCTTTCAAAAAACATTAATAAACGAAAACTTGATAATACAATAATTTTTTATGCTACTAAATTTAAATTAAATGTTGCAAAAGTTGTTGAAATAGCTCGTTCTTTAACTAATAATTATGAAGACGAATTATATAAACAAACATTTATTATTGCCCCTTCCAATATTCGTTCATTTTTTGGACCTTATATCAATGCGGAAGCTGGTGCTGTTGAATTTGTTAGAGAATTATATCGCTACCCTGAAAAATTTGGTTACTCCATTCCTGAAATTCGTGCTAGTGAAGAGGTTAGTAACATAAGAAGATATAACGAATCCGGCCACATTCTGTTAGATAATGGCTTAACTTTCGAACAATTTTTAGCTAAAATGTGTGAAATTTATAACGTTGATAAAACTTTAGCCTTAGCTATCGTCTATGAAGAAAGCGGTCGCATGACAAGTGGCTTATTTTCTATAAGTAATAACATTGGTGGTCAAAGAGGATATGCTGGTTGGTTACAATATCCTACTTTAGAAGCCGGCGTAATCGGTTTTGTTGTTTCACTAAACAATATGGGCGAAAGATATCAAATTGATGTTTCAACGCCATCATCAGTATACGCTTTATCCTCAATCTATGTTAGCGGTCATGTTGGAAGTCCAAGTGACTCTTGGACGGGTAAAATTAATAACTATATCAACATTATTAATAATACAAATCCATTTGCTTAAAACTAAGATAATCTTAGTTTTTTTTATGAAATAAAAAATTTATTAGTTAATAGTAAAGAAAAAGTAAAAATATAAAAATTCTTGTTGCTTTTTTAGAAACTTTGCATTAAAATAATGCTACTTTTATTGACTTTACCAATAAAATTAAATATAATATATTCATATTATTGTCGAAAAAAAAGAAATATGGTGATTTTTTGGAACATTATTTTACTAACAATCCCAATTTAAAAAGTGAGTTGCGAACTATTATCTATAAAACTAGAGGGCATGAGTTTACTTTTTATAGCGATAATGGCGTTTTTTCAAAAGATAAAATAGATTATGGTAGCAATCTATTATTAGATACTTTATTTACTTACAAAAAACTGAATGATGGCGAACCTAAAAAGGCTTTAGATGTTGGTTGTGGCTATGGTCTTATTGGTATATCTGTAGCTAAAATTTTAGACTATGAAGTAACCATGTGCGATGTTAACGATCGTGCTCTTCATTTAGCTCAAAAAAATGCTCAATTAAACAAAGCTAACGTTCAAATTATTAATAGCGATACTTATAAAAATATTGATGGAAAGTTTGATTTAATAATCACTAATCCTCCAATTCGAGCGGGTAAGAGCGTAGTATATAAAATACTAGATGATGCTCAAAAATACTTAAGTGACGATGGAGAATTATGGTGCGTAATCAGAAAAAATCAAGGTGCTAAAAGCACTAAGGAGCACCTTGAAAATTACTATGATTGCGAAATAGTCACAAAAAACAAAGGCTTTTATATAATAAAGGCCCAAAAAAAGGCTAAAAAAAGTTGACAAGAAACTTTACATCATATACAATTATAAATTGGTGACGTATTGTTTTTTCTTCGAAACAACACTAAAAAATAGGTATAGGGGTGAAACACAAATGGCATACAAAGTAGAAAAATTTGGTGACCACAGAGAAAGAAGAACATTCTCTAAAATCAAAAACACCTTAGCATTGACAGATTTATTAGAAATTCAAAAGAAATCATATCAAAGATTTCTAGAGGTGGGAATAAAAGAAGTATTTGAAGATTTATTCCCTGTAGAAAGTTTCACTGGTAATATCTCTTTAGAATTAGGAGATTATTACTTTGAAGAACCAAGATACTCAGTTAAAGAAGCAAAAGAACGTATGGTAAACTATGCTGCACCATTAAAAGTACAAGCACGTGTTTTTATACATGAAACAGGTGAAGTAAAAGAACAAGAAATTTTCTTGGGAGATTTACCTTTAATGACTGAAGCTGGAACATTTATCATAAATGGAGCTGAACGTGTAATTGTTTCTCAACTAGTAAGAAGTCCATCTGTTTATTTCAAAAAAGAAATAGATAAGAACGGTCGTAAAATCGTATCTGGCGAAATAATTCCAAATAAAGGAACTTGGTTAGAATACGAATTAGATGCAAGAGACATCTATTACGTAAGAATCGATAGAACTCGTAAAGTTACAATTACAGCTTTCTTAAGAGCTTTAGGTTTATCTTCAAATGAAGAAATCCTAGAAACCTTTGGTGAAGATCAATATCTTTTAAATACTTTAGAAAAAGATAGTACTAAAAACACTGATGAAGCTTTAATTGAAATTTATGAAAAATTAAGACCAGGTGAACCGGCAACATTAGACTCAGCTAAAAACCAATTAATTACTCGTTTCTTTGATAAATTCCGTTATGACTTACAAAAAGTTGGTCGTTACAAATTTAACAAGAAATTAAATGTCTTAGATAGACTATTAGGACAAAAAATAGCCCAAGACATTAAAGATGGTCAAGAAGTTGTCGTTCCAGAAGGAACCATTATAACTAAAGCTATCTTAGAACAAATCCGTCCATTATTTGAAAATGGTTACGGCTTAAAAGAAGTTAGAATAAATGAAGAACTTGACGAATATAACAAAGTTCAAGAAGTTCTTGTTTATGACAAAGATGATGAAACAAAAATTCATAAAGTTATCGGTAATGATCAATCAATTGATTCACGTCGTTTAACAATTTCTGATATCTATGCTTCTATTTCATACTACCTAAATCTACAATATGGAATTGGTACTGATGATGAAATCGACCATTTAGGAAACAGACGTGTTCGTCAAGTAGGCGAATTAATCCAAACTCAATTCCGTGTTGGTATGTCTCGTATGGAAAGAGTAATTAGAGAAAGAATGACTACTCAAGAACTTGATGCTGTAACACCAAAAACACTTATCAACATTCGTCCTGTAACAGCTTGCTTAAAAGAATTCTTTGGTAGTTCCCAATTATCAAAATTCATGGACCAAATCAACCCAATTGCAGAATTAACTGACAAACGTCGTTTATCTTGCTTAGGGCCAGGAGGATTATCTCGTGAACGTGCTGGAATGGAAGTGCGTGACGTTAACCCAAGCCACTATGGTCGTATTTGTCCAATCGAATCTCCAGAAGGACAAAATATTGGACTTATTACATCTTTAGCATCTTATGCTAAAATTAATGAATATGGTTTCATTATGACTCCATATCGTAAAGTTATTGATACAAAATTAACTGATGAAATCGTTTATTTAACTGCTGATGAAGAAGCTGACTACTATATTTCTCAAGCAACTTTAAATATTGATGATGACAATAAAATCGTTGATGATAAAGTTATTGCTCGTTTAAATGGCGATACTGTCATGATAGCTAAAGAAAAAGTCGACTTTGTTGATGTCGCACCAAACCAAATTGTATCTATTACAACTAGTTGTATTCCATTCCTAGAACATGATGATGCAACTCGTGCTTTGATGGGTGCCAACATGCAACGTCAAGCTGTTCCATTATTAACTACTGAAGCTCCTATTGTTGGAACTGGTATGGAATATATTGCTGCTCGTGATTCAGGATCAACTATTATTTGTAAAGCTGACGGTGTTGTTGAATACGCTGATGGTAAAAAAATAATTGTTAAAAATGCTAAAGCAACAGATACATATTACTTAGCTAATTTCGAAAGAAGTAATGACGCTTCTAACGTAAACCATCATCCATTAGTTAAGAAGGGTGACAAAGTACACGTTGGTGAAGTTATTGCTGATGGACCTTCAACTGATCGTGGTGAATTAGCTTTAGGTAAAAATATGACAATCGCTTTCATGACATGCAATGGTTATAACTATGAAGATGCTGTTGTTTTAAATGAAAGATTAGTAAAAGAAGATGTTTATACATCGTTACACATTGAACACTACGATATCGATTGCCGTGATACTAAATTAGGACCAGAAGAAATTACAAGAGATATTCCAAATGTTGGTGAAGAAGCTCGTAAAAATCTTGATGCTAATGGTATCGTTAGAATTGGTACTGAAGTTAAAGACGGTGATATCCTAGTCGGAAAAGTTACTCCAAAAGGTGTTCAAGAACTAACTAGCGAAGAAAAATTATTACATGCTATCTTTGGTGAAAAAACAAGAGAAGTTCGTGATACTTCCTTAAAGGTAGACCACGGAGCAGGCGGAATTGTTCATGATGTAAAAGTTTATACTAAAGAAAACTCTGATGAACTTCCTGCTGGTGTTTCAAAAGTTATTCGTGTATACATTATTCAAAAACGTAAAATTCAAGTCGGTGACAAAATGTCAGGCCGTCACGGAAATAAAGGTGTTATTTCATTAATTCTTCCAGAAGAAGATATGCCTTACTTACCAGATGGAACTCCTGTTGATATTGTCTTAAATCCACAAGGTGTACCATCACGTATGAACATCGGTCAAATCCTAGAATTACATTTAGGTATGGCTGGTAAAAAACTAGGTGTTCATTATGCTACTCCAGTCTTTGATGGAGCTACTATGGAAGACCTACAAGAAGAAATGAAAGAAGCTGGCATGGACCCAGATGGTAAAACAATCCTTTACAATGGTCGTACTGGTGAACCATTTGAAAATAGAGTATCTGTTGGTGTCATGTACATGATCAAATTACACCACATGGTTGATGATAAATTACATGCTCGTTCAACTGGACCTTACTCATTAGTAACACAACAACCATTAGGTGGTAAAGCTCAATTCGGTGGTCAAAGATTCGGAGAAATGGAAGTTTGGGCATTATATGCTTATGGTGCTGCTCATGTTCTACAAGAAATCTTGACTGTTAAATCTGATGACGTTGTTGGTCGTGTTAAAGTTTATGAAGCACTTGTTAAAGGTAAGATTGTAAATCAAGCTGGCGTTCCAGAAAGCTTCCGTGTATTATTAAAAGAATTCCAAGCATTAGGCTTAGACATTCAAATTCTAAATCAAAATGATGAATTAGTAGATATCCAAGATTTAGAAAAAGATGAAGAAGATGAAGATGGTGTTTCAATCAATGAAATTGATCAAACTTTAATTGAAGATACACCTTCTGAACCTGAGACTTACGATGAAGATGATGAATTCGAAGATGACGAATTTGAAGATGATTTAGATAGTATCGAATTTCCAGGTGAAAATATTGATATAGAAGAAGAGGACGGTGAAGAACTATGATAGATGCTAATAGCTTTAAAGGTATCAAAATAGGAATTGCATCTCCTGAAAAAATAAGAAGTTGGTCTTATGGTGAAGTTAAAAAACCTGAGACTATTAACTATCGTACATTAAAACCAGAACGTGATGGACTATTCTGTGAAAAAATCTTTGGTCCATCAAAAGATTTTGAATGTTCTTGCGGTAAATATAAAAGATTAAGATACAAGAACGTTGTCTGTGATAAATGTGGAGTAGAAGTTACTAGTTCTAAAGTACGTCGTGAACGTATGGGACATATTGAACTAGCTTCTCCATGTTCACACATTTGGTTCTTTAAAGGCGTTCCATCAAAAATGGGCCTAGTTCTAGACATGTCTCCAAGAGACTTGGAAGAAGTTTTATACTTTGTTAGCTATGTTGTAATAGATCCAGGACAAGCTCCTTTAGAGAAAAAACAAACTCTATCTGATAAAGAATACCGTGCTTACTATGAAAAATATGGCAATACATTTAAAGTAGGTATGGGTGCTGAAGCAATTAAAGAATTACTTCAAGAAGTTGACGTTCATAAAGAAGTCGAAGAACTAAGAAAAGAACTAGAAAATTGTACTGGTCAAAAACGTATTAGACTTGTTAAAAGACTAGATTGCTTAGTTGCTTTTGATGAATCTGGTAATAAACCTGAATGGATGATTCTAGAAGCTTTACCAGTAATTCCACCAGATTTAAGACCAATGATTCAATTGGATGGTGGTAGATTTGCTACATCTGATTTAAATGACTTATATCGTCGTATTATCAATCGTAACAATCGTTTGAAAAAATTATTAGAACTTGGTGCTCCAACAATCATTGTTCAAAACGAAAAACGTATGCTTCAAGAAGCTGTTGACTCATTATTCGATAATGGTCGTCGTGGAAGAAGTATTACCGCTGCTGGTAATCGTCCATTAAAATCATTATCAAGTATGTTAAAAGGTAAACAAGGACGTTTTCGTCAAAACTTATTAGGAAAACGTGTTGATTACTCTGGTCGTTCTGTTATTTGTGTTGGACCAAACCTAAAAATGTATCAATGTGGTATTCCAAAAGAAATGGCTTTAGAGTTATTTAAACCACATGTAATTCATGGCTTAGTTGAACGTGGTTTAGCTCACAACATTAAAGGAGCTAAAAAATTAATCGAAAGTCGTGATGAATGTGTATGGGACGTTGTCGAGGACGCTATTACTGAACATCCAGTAATGTTAAACCGTGCTCCAACACTTCACCGTTTAGGTATCCAAGCCTTCGAACCAAAACTAGTTGGCGGTAAAGCAATTCGTTTGCATCCATTAGTTTGTACCGGATTTAACGCCGACTTCGATGGTGACCAAATGGCTGTTCACGTTCCATTATCAGAAGAAGCAAAAGCTGAAGCTCGTTTATTAATGCTTGGTGCTCAAAATATCCTTGATCCAAAATCAGGAAAACCAATCGTTACACCATCTCAAGATATGGTATTAGGAAACTACTACTTATCAATTGAAGAACCTGGTGAAGAAAACGAAGGCAAAGCTTACAAAAATTCTAACGAAGCTATAATGGCTTATGAAAGAAGAGAAATAACTCTACATACAAGAATTGTTATTCCTGTTAAGTCATTTAAATATAAATTATTTACTGATGAACAAAAAGATAAATACTTAGTTACAACTGCTGGTAAATTAATCTTCAATGAAATTTTGCCTGATTCATTCCCTTATATTAATGAAGCAAGTAAAGAGAATATTGAAAATATCACTCCAAGCAAATTTTTCTTGAGTATGGGTACTGATATTAAAGCTGAAATAGCTAAAATGAAACCAGTTGATCCATTTGTAAAGAAAAATTTATCACAAATAATTGCTCAAATCTTTAAACGTTACAAGACTACTGAAACATCAGCTGTTTTGGACGCAATGAAAGATTTAGGTTTTAAATATTCAACAATTGCTGGTATTACTGTTTCAGCCTTTGATATAGTAAAAGCTAAAGATAAAGATGAAAAAATTGCTGAAGGTCAAGCTAAAGTTGATAAAATTAATAAACAATATCAAAGAGGTTTAATTACTGAAGAAGAAAGATATTCAAATGTTATTCAAGTATGGAATAATACTAAAGATGACGTTGAAGCTGAGTTAAAAGAAATTTCAAGTGGCGATCACAAGAACCCAATCTTCATGATGATGAATTCTGGAGCTCGTGGTAACGCTGGAAACTTTACTCAACTTGCCGGTATGCGTGGTTGTATGGCTAAGCCAAATGGTCAACCAGTTGAAATTCCAATTAAATCTAACTTCATTGAAGGATTAAACGTATCTGAATTCTTCTTAAGTACCCATGGTGCTCGTAAAGGATCTGCCGATACAGCTCTTCGTACTGCCGATTCAGGATACATGACTCGTCGTTTAGTTGATGTTGCGCAAGATATTATCGTTAAAGAAGCTGACTGCGGCGCTATTTCTGGTATCGAAGTTAGTGACTTCATTGATGAAAAGAGTGGAACTGTTGTTGAACCATTAGAAGATCGTTTAATTGGCCGTTTCACAGCTACTAAAGTTATTAACCCAGAAACCAAAGAATTAATTATTGATCGTAATGAAATGATTAATGAAAACATTGCTAAGAAAATTGTCAATGCTGGTATTAAGAAAGTTGAAATTAGAAGTGCCTTAACATGTAAGAGCCAATATGGTGTTTGCCAAAAATGTTATGGACGTAACCTAGCAACTGGTAACCTTGTTGAAACAGGTGAAGCTGTTGGTGTTATGGCTGCTCAATCAATTGGTGAACCAGGTACCCAATTAACCATGCGTACATTCCACTCTGGTGGAGTTGCCCATGGTGGTGATGCCGATATCACACAAGGTCTTCCACGTGTAGAAGAATTATTTGAAGCTCGTAATCCAAAAGCTAAAGCAACAATAGCTGAAATCTCAGGAAAAGTTGTTAGTATTGAGGCTTCTAATGGAAAACACAAGATTGTTGTTGAAAACGATGTTGAAGCTCGTGAACATACAACATTATATAATGCTAAAGTTCGTGTTGAAATTGGTCAACAAGTTGTTGCAGGTGAACAATTAACAGAAGGTTCTGTTAGTCCAAAAGAATTACTTGCTGTAACTGACCCAATCACTGCTGAAAGCTATATTCTTAAAGAAATTCAAAAAGTTTATAAATCACAAGGTGTTGATATTTCTGATAAGCATATCGAAGTAATCGTTCGCCGTATGATTTCTAAGATGAAAATCGTTGATGGTGGAGATACTGATCTTGTTGAAGGTCTATCTGTATCATTACATGACTTCAATGAAGCTAATAAGCCAGTTATCTTAAATGGTGGAGTACCTGCAACAGGCCGTCCTATCATGTTAGGTATAACTAAGAGCTCATTAGAGACCGACTCATGGTTATCAGCTGCATCATTCCAAGAAACTACAAGAGTTTTAACAGAAGCTGCAATTAAAGGTAAAACTGATGAATTACGTGGACTAAAAGAAAATGTTATCATTGGTAAATTAATTCCTGCTGGTACTGGTGCAAAACAATATAGTAATATTGAAATGCAACTAGAAAAAGAATTTATGAGTGATGAACCAAGTGAATTCTTAGAAGAACAATTTATTGACGATGAAGACATTAAAGAGGAAGTTGCTGCAATGGAATCACATGATGAATCATCTGTCGAAAATGAATTAGCTGAACAATTAAGTTAGTAATATTAAGGAGGAATTGAACATTCCTCTTTTTTTTGCCTTTTTTCTAGGATTGTTTATGATATCACATCTTGTACTTATGAAACAATTTTATTTAATGTCCTCTCTATATAACTAGTAAGATACCTATAACCATTAAACAATTTAGTTAATTTTTAGGAAATTAAAAATATTTTTACTATAAAAAAACATCCTAAGGATTTAGGATGCTAAATTAACTTTTTATAATTTCTTGGCTTTACTTAACAAATAATTTTCTTTAAATTCTTCTTGCGCTTTTAAGGCATTCTCTTCACTAAATGGTTCATAAACCTTACCCATGTATTTATATATGTTATAAGCTTCTTTATAAACCTTAATAGCGATTAAAGCTGTTTCTAAATTAATTACTTTAGGAACTACGATTCTAAAATCAGTCACCAAGTCAAACTCATTTAAAATTGCTTTGACATAATATTTTGTTTCTGAATTTCCTAACTCTTCATCTTTAATTAAAGTCTTAGAACTAGCAACTTGCCAGAAATTATCATCAAATTTCAAAAAATCACGTAAACTATTATCATTTTCCGCTAAAGCCATAATTTTCATAGCATAAGAATCAGATTCTAAAAGAGTAGGGGTATTATTTTGCTTACGGATACCACGATGTTCTTCCTTTATATAACAAGCTGCTTCAATATCCTCAATGACATCATAATAGTATGCAACTGTTTCATCATTTAACTCATCAAGCATATAAATAGCGTCTAAAGCCTCACTAACATCTATCTCATCAATATTTTTTAGAATAAAATTTAATAATTTTCTTTCTTTTATAATAATTTGATACATTTCCTTTATTATTTGCAGATTATCCTTGGTTATTGGATTTTTTCTGCCAAAAGCCACTAAAGACTTAAAATATGAACCTAAGCTATAATAGGTGATTAAAGCCATTTGATTAAAATCGCCTTGTTTCATTTCGTTAATATTCTTTCTTAATTCTTGTAAATCATTTTCGTTGTTTACCATATTTTTTCTTTTCCTCACTAAATTTATAAATATTTAAATTACTTAGCCCTTTATTATAATATTAATTATTTAAATTACAACTGAATATTGACTTTAGCTTCGTTAAAAAAGTGTTCTTATTTTAACTAGCCATAAAAAAACTCCGAAGATTCGGAGTAAATTGTTCATTGGTGGAGAATGTGGGATTCGAACCCGCGACCCCCTGCGTGCAGGGCAGGTGCTCTAGCCAGCTGAGCTAATTCCCCAAGAACAATCTCATAATACCATATATTTTAGCCGTATGCAAGCTTTTTTTAATAAAAATTGATAATTTGTTTAAAAAATATTTGATAATCGTCTTCTAGAGTAATAATTTTATTATTTTTATCTATTTTTTTTATTCGACCTTGTTTTAAATAATACCTTCCATTTCGATAAAATTTAAGTTTAATTACGTTTTGATTGTAATATGCTTCTAATAAGTGACTTTCCAAATCAGCTATTTGATCATCTGATAGCGAAGGCATTGGAATTTTATTCTTTTCTTTTAAAACATCATTAACCATTTTGCTACCTGGGATTAAGGCATTAAATGGTTGCCATTTTACACATTCACGTTTTGTCATTCGGCATTGTGACCCCCAATCTTTTTATTTCTTTCTTTAATGGTCGAATCAGTTAACAAAGATGACGCTCTTAAAATACTATTTTTACCAAATTTATTAGCAATTAAATCAATAGTTGTATCTTTATTAAATTCCTTAGTAACATTATCTAAGTTATCAAAAAGGTTTAACTGAATACTATCTCTTGTACTTAGTTTGCCTAAGCTAACCCCAACTTTCCTAATTGGACTACCATTATAAAACTTGTTGAATAGTAATTCACATATTGCTAAAATCTCTTTACTAGAGTCCGTTGGTGTATCAAGACTTATGACATGATAAAATCCTCCGCCAATTGTTTTAGAATAACCAATTGCCAATCCGACAACCGCCGCCTGTTTATTGCTAGTACGCAGTCTTTTACTAACTACATCGACCATTTCTCTAATAATGATGAAAATATTATTTTGATTATAATCTTTAAATAGAATTTGACTATTAGAATATGATTTATCTATCGGCTTTGTCTTATTTAATGAACCAATCGTACTTAAATCTATTCCATTAGCATGTTCCCACAATTCTTGACCAATAATACCAAAAGTACTTCGTAACTTGTTCTTATTATAATTAGCTAATTCACCAATTGTGTAAATTCCCAAGGCATTTAGTCTTTTTTCCATTCGTGAACCAATTCCCCACATTTTACTAAGTGGTTTTATTGACCATAACTTCTTTTCGATATCTTGATAATTCCATTTAGCTATCCCGTTCTTATACTTTTTAGCTTCAATGTCCATAGCTACTTTAGCTAGTAAAATATTAGGACCGATTCCACATGTTGCTGTTAGTCCAGTTTTTTCGGTAATTTTATTTAAAATAATTTCAGCTAATTCTAAGTCTGTTTTACCATACATTTTTAAATACGATGTCACATCTAAAAAACATTCATCTATTGAATAAACATATAAGTCTTCTTTGGCTACAAAATCTAAATAAACCGAAATAACTTTTTTACTCATTTCTATGTAATAACTCATTCTTGGTTGAACAATTTCATACTTAACATTATCGGGTATTTCATATAAACGACCACGTGATTTTATCCCTTTCTTCTTTAAGAAGGGGGTAACCGCTAATGTAATAGCACCTTTTCCTTGTTTAGGATTTGCCACAACTAAAGGATAGTTAAATGGATCAAGTCCTCTAGCCACACATTCACATGAAGCAAAAAAACTTTTTAAATCAATACTTAAAATATTTCGCTTAGGATGTAAGTTATCATTCATTAAAATCACCTCACAAAGTACGAACAAAAGTTCTGGTATCATTATAAAAAAATATTAATTATATTGCAATGTTAAAAAATACCAAAATATATTCCTGAACTCAGTTATAATAAATAAGACTTTAAATACTTAGTAAAATTTGATATGATTATGAAGGTGATAAAATGTTAAAGAAAAATGGTCATAGAGCTATTCCAAAAAGTATAATGGTTCTTCTTATAATATTTATAAGTAGTACTATATTAATTGGTTGCAAAAACAAAGAAGAGGAAAATAATCAAAATGACGAAAGTGAGGAAAAAATCGTGTTAGAAGATATCAAAGAAGGTGTCGTAGACGGCTATAAATTTAAAGAAACGGAAGAAGAAACTGATCGAATCAAAATTCAAATGGATAATGGAGATATAATTTTGGCCGTTCTAAGCAATAAAGATACGCCAATAACAATCAAAAATTTTAAGACTTTAGTAAAAAATCATTTCTATGATGGCTTAATCTTCCATCGTGTTATTAAAGATTTTATGATTCAAACAGGTGATCCTAATGGTAACGGAACTGGGGGATCAGACAAAAATATAAAAGGTGAATTTAAGGAAAATGGTGTAAAGAATAGTCTTTCACATACTCGTGGTGTTCTTTCGATGGCTCGCCGTGGTGGTAGTCCTGAAACATCTGAAACTATGAACTCAGCTTCAAGCCAATTCTTTATTGTTCAAAAAGATTCAACTTACTTAGATGGTAAATATGCTTCATTTGGTAAAGTATTTGCCGGCTTAGATGTTGTCGATAAAATTGCTAATGTGGCAACTGATTCAGAGGATAAACCATTAAAAGAACAAAAAATTCATTCCATAAGATTTATTGAAATTATTAAAGAAGACTAAAAGGTCTTTTTTTAATGTAAAAAAAATGCTAAAATATATTATATATTGAAAATAAGGTGTGAATCTATGGAAGAAAAGAAAAAAAATCAAGTAAATAAAACGACTAAAAACAATAATAATAAAAAAACAGCTCATAAAAATACGCAAAATCCTAAAACTTCACCTAAGACTAAACCGACTGCTCAAGTAAAAAAGAATTCTGGCGCCACTCCTTCAAAGAAAAATGCTCCCAAAGTAACCAAGACCAATTTGCCAAAAGATAATGGTTCAAATTCTAAAGTGGCAACTAATCATCCAGCTAAAGCGTCAACCCCAGCTCCTAAAAAACAAGAAGAACATAAAAATACCGAATTAAAGGCTAAGACTAAGGAAGAAAAAAAGGTAACTACTTCAACCAAAGTTTCTTCGCCAAAACCAACTCCTAGTCCTAAAAAAGCTCCTTCTAAGCAACCAACTTCCAAAGTTGAAAAAAATGATGAACCTACTAAGGCTGCTAAGAAGAACGCTCCTAAAGTAGCTTTAGAACCTAAAAAGAAGGAAGAAGTTCCTAAGGACGAGAATTTAACTACTGAAGTACCAGAAAATTCTTCTCAACTTGAAAAAACCATGATTTTTGATGGTACGCAACGTAAAAATCTTGAAGAAGTAGTTAATAAATTAAATGAAGATAATATTCTTTTAAAAGACAAAGTTGTTAAACGCAGTCCTGTTAATCGCAATATTATCATTATATTAATTGTCGCTATTACTATAACAATCATTAGTTGTATTATATATAGTGTTAATTATACACAAAAGGCGCAAGCTGAAGATAAAAATAACACAACGATTATTAATACCGATAATTATAATAAGATAGAAACTATTGATGGAAACAATAATAGTGCTTCAAATGATAGTTCTGATGATCAAATTCAGTATTCAAATATTAAAAACATAACTATTGATGACTTTGAAGTTAAAATTGCTGAAGGAGAAAATATAACAGCTTTAATTTCTAGTGAAACTTGCTATTTTTGTGTTACTTTTGAACCAATCGCCAATGAAGTCTTAAAAGCTCAAAATCAAGTTGCTTATCGTTTAGACATAACTAGCATGAGTACGGAAGAAGTTAATCGTTTACGTAATTATTTTGCCTTTACTTCAACGCCAACCTTATTAGCTATTAAAAATGGTGCTGTAGCCCAAGCTACTGAAGGATCTTTAAGTACTGAAGAATTTACTGAATGGTTAAAGACTAATTCATAAAAAAATGACTATAACTAAAAATTATAGTCATTTTTTTATTAGTTATATCAAGACTTGACAAAAAAAATATAGTCTTTATAATAAACGACAACAAGAGGGGGGAACGCCATGTCATCATTACCTTGTACAAATTTAAATCTTAATTTATATCGTGTCTTTTATGTTGTTGCTAAAACTAAGAGTTTTTCCGAGTCGTCCAAGGTTCTACATATTTCTCAACCGGCTATTTCTAAACATGTTCAAAATCTTGAATACGAGTTGAATACCATTCTTTTTAATCGTAACAATCGTGGCATTGAATTAACGCCTGAGGCTAAAACTCTATTAAGATATGTTGAAAAAGCTTATAATTTTCTAATGCTTGGCGAAAAGCAATTGCAAGAAACTAAAGAATTAACGCAAGGTAAAGTTTCCATAGGAATTACATCTTCTTTAGGTGTTTATTATTTAAAGGACAAAATTGAACTCTTTATGAAAGAACATCCTAATATCATTATTAAAATGGCTAGTAATAATAATAAAGCTTTGCTTAATCTTTTGACACAACATACCTTAGACTTATTAATTATTGCCGGCGAAGAAGCTCCTAAAGATTTAAAGTGTATAAAACTAACTAATGATGAATATTGCTTTGCTTACAATCCATCTTCTTTAAATATTGATGTAAAAACTTTAGAAGATCTAACTAATTATCCGTTACTTTTACCCGTAAAAACATCAAATGCTCGTAAGAAAATTGAAGAAGTCTTCTATAAAAAAACTATCAATGCTAATCCGATTATGGAACTTGAAACTACAGAAATGATGTTAAGCTACACAATGGATGGTTGTGGAATAGGGTATTTACCACGTAAAGTGGCTTTAAACCAACCAAACTTACAAATTATTGAGTTAGGTGATGGTCTTCCTTCTGAAGATATTAATATCATATATGATGAAATTTCTTTGACTTCGTCTACTAAAGAGTTTATTAATGTTATTACTGAAAGCAAAAGCCAACTATAACTAAAAATTATATCAAAGATGAATTTTAAATATTATAAATTATAACAAAAATATGCTATTATAGAAAAGAAATTAAGGGTGATTTATATGGAATGTAGTATCTCAAATATCATTGATATGCATGATACTTGGTTATCTATTGATTCAATTCAAGGCTGTACTAACGGTTGCAAATATTGCTTCCTTCAAGGCAAGGGTGATAACTTATCGCAACCTAAAATAGTGGCAAGTGCCAGTGAAACCATATCTTATTTACTTTCTTCAAAATACTATGATTCACGCATTCCACTTTGTCTATTACCAGGAACTGATGCTTTCCTAAACGAAAAAAATGCTCATTATATGAAAGAATTATTAGAAATTTTGGCTAGTAAGAATGTTTCCAATCCTATTATCATAATAACTAAATGCCTTATTCCTGATTACATTCTTGATTATTTAGATGAACTAACAAAAAAGGGGTTTAAAATAGTTGTCTATTTGAGTTTTTCTGGTTTAGGTAAAAAATATGAACCTAACATAGACTATGAAAATATCAAACTTAATTTCTATAATTTAGCGTCTAGAGGTATCCGAATAATTCACTATTATCGACCATTTCTTCAAGAAAACTCTAGTGCTAAAAATATAAAAGAAATGTTAGATTTTGTTAATCAATATACCAGTGTTTCTGTAATAACTGGTTTGAAACTAAGATCTGACTTTATAGATAAAATAGATTTTTTACCACTGGCTAAAACTAATCCAGAAGCTTGCATAAATGCCTCTAGTATTTGGCCTCATGAAGCTTATGATTTTTTCTTCAAAGACTATCAACATTCACAAAATGTTTTTCAAACTAACTATTGTGCTTTAGCTCAAACTTTAGAGGAACCATGCCCTCAATATTTTGGTACCTTTGAATGTAAAAATTATAACCATTGTTCTCCCGAACAAAGAAAGCGTTGCCGTACTTTCCAAAAGAATCAACCACAAAACGTTGACCAACTTCTTTTTGATTTAATCAAACGTTTAGGCAAATATAACAGTGAAATTGAATTAGTTAGAGAAGATAATAATATTATCGTAAAAAATAGTAAACTTACTATTCCTGATGCTGCTTATTTAACTCGTATTTTAGGTTATAAAATTTCTATTGAAAAACGTCAAGAAGATGATATTCATTTTAATTCTTCCATTACTAACTCAAAACCACTAATTTTTTAAAGGAGCAAAGCAATGAATAATTTACAATTATTTTTAACTAATGAATATAAAAAAGCGCTACTTTTATCTAATGAGTTTAGCAAATTACCTAATAAAGAATGGAATAGTTTAATTGTCTTATTAGAACTTAATGTTCAAATTGGCCACGTCTTTAATACATTTAATCATGATGAAGACATCACCGAAATAAATCGTCCTATTAATAACCTAGGCGATGAACTAAGTGATGTCTTACTTCAATTGTGTTACTTACTATACCTTGAAAAGATTGAATTAAACTCTCTAGATGAATACCAAAACTATCAATATTCGCGCCTTGACGGCTTAAGCATTCTTTTTGGCCAATTAACAGAAGCCTTACTAGAAAAATATGGCTATCGTTTTTCAAAAGATCGTACTAATTTTGCCGATATTAATGCCTTTATTAAAGACCGTATAGTAAAAGTATTTATTATTGTCCTAAAAATGGCTGATTATTATAATTTAAACATGAGCAAAGAATTTGACGATATGTATGAAGATGCCGATAACTTTGTTAAAAGGAAAATAGCTAATGGAAATGCTCGACATCTTTGATGAAAACCATCAATTTTTAGGAACAAAAAGCAAAAAAGAAGTCCATGAAAAAGGTTATTGGCACCAAGTATTTGCTTGCCTTTTCATAGATTCCAAGCAAAACTTAGTCTATTTACAATATAAAAATAACACCCATAATCCGGTATCTTCGCTAAATAAATTAGATATTTCTGTTGGTGGTCATTTAATTAGTGGGGAAACTTACCAAGATGGCCCTCGTGAAATAAAAGAAGAATCCTCAATAGATGTTTCATATGACCAATTACATTACTTAGGGATGCATAAAACTAACGTTATCATAAATGATCATTATATTATAAGAGAATTTCATTATGAGCATATTTATGATCATGATTTTTCCCAAGAAAAATTACAAAGTATTGATGATGAAGTCTTATACTTTGTTGCTTTCGATATTGATGATCTTTTATCTTTCGTTACAAAACCTCATGACACGATTCAGGGTCAAACTCCCTATGGAAATCAAGAATTTACTAAAGATGATTTTATTACCGCTTACTTAGATGAAACTCAATATTATGAAAAATATTTACGCTTAGCCAAAAAGATTATCCAAAATGAGCCAGTAAGCTGGGAATAAAGCACTTTAAGTGCTTTTTTTATTCATAGACTTCTAAAACGAAAGATGCTAAAATAATGGAGGTGATTAATTATGTTATCAATAAAAGATTTAACTGTTGAAGCAGAAAATAAAGAAATATTAAAAGATTTTAACTTGGATATTAATGATGGTGAAGTCCATGCCTTAATGGGACCAAATGGTGTTGGCAAAAGTACTATTTGTCGTACTATTTTAAAAGACCCTAACTATGTTGTAAAAAAAGGCCAAATAATCTATAAAGATACCGATTTAGCAAACCTAACCACAACGGAAATTAGTCGTTTAGGAATTATGATGATAAGTCAAAATCCGATTGCTATTGAAGGTGTTACTAATGCTGAAATGCTTAGAATGGCTCTTTCTGAAAAAAATAACGAACACATTGATATTTTCAAATTCTATAAAGAAGCTAAAGCTATCTGTGAAAAATTAAATGTTCCTGAAAACTTCCTTCATCGTAATATTAATGATGGAATGAGTGGCGGCGAACGCAAAAAAAATGAACTTATTCACGTATGGATGCTTAAACCATCTTTCCTAATCCTTGATGAGGTTGACTCTGGTTTAGATGTGGATGCCTTAAAGATTGTTGCTAACTCTTTAAAAGAATATCATGAAGAAACTAATTGTAGTATATTAATAATTACTCATAATCCTAAACTACTAAATATTTTAGAACCTGATTATATTCATATTATCAAAAATAAAAAAATTATTAAAACTGGTGACAAAGGCCTTGCTAATCTTATTGAAAAAAATGGCTTTAGCAATTTAAGCGAGACAAACGAATAGGACTGAATGGGAAAAATGAATAAAATAATAGTAGAAAAAGAAGAAAAAATAAAGTTAGCAAACAACGTATTTGACCTAGAAATCAAAGCTGCCAAAGTTGTTATTGAAGTAACCGGAAAGGTTTTAGTAAATGAAATTATTAACACTACAGAAGATAATGTTGAAATAATTATTAATTTAAATAAAAATAGTTCCTTACTTTATAATCGTTTTCTTATTTCTGATAAAATAAATAGTAATATAACTATTAACCAAGGAAATGATAGTAATGCCATTTTTAATTATTCAATTATTGCTTATGATAAAGGAACCATCACTTTTAATAGTAATATAAAAGGTGATAATAACAATACTAATATTGACATTAGAGCTGTTACAGAAAAAAAAGGCTCTCTAAAAATTGCTTGTACTTCAGATGCTGTAAAAAAAACGAAAGAAAATATTATCTTAGAAGATATAAGAATTCTTATCTTAAATAATGAAGAAAACATAATCATTCCTGATCTTTTAGTATCTTCTAATGAAGTTGAAGTTAACCATGCGGCTACTTTAAGTGGCTTAAAGCAGGATGAATTATTTTATTTAATGAGTAAAGGATTAAGCCGTGAAGCATCTTCTAATTTGATTAAAAACGGCTTTCTGATAAACAACTTAGAGTTACCTACATCTGAACAAGAAACAATTAAAGAACTAATTGGGAGGTGAAAAATATGAATCGTGAAGATTTTCCAATGCTTAAAAAAGGCATTATTTATCTAGATAATGGTGCAACGACATGGAAACCAATCTCTGTTGTTGAAAAAATAAATTCTTATTATACTCAATATACTGCTAATGCGCATCGCGGAGATTATGATATTTCGATGCGTGTTGACATGGAGTATGAAGGAGCTCGTGATAAGGTTCAAAAATTTATTAATGCCAAAAGTCGTCAAGAAATAGTTTTTACAAGTGGTGCTACTGATTCACTAAATATGATTGCCAACGGCTTTTTTCGCCATAACCTAGAAGCAAATGACGAAATAATTATTACTGAAAGTGAACACGCCTCTAATGTCTTACCTTGGTTCCGTCTAGCTAAAACCAATGGGGCGGTTGTTAAATTCTGTGAATTAGATGATAATCATTACGTAACCTTAAATAACTTAAAAAAAAGTATAACACCTCGTACTAAGGTCATAAGTTTAGCCCAAATTACGAATGTCATCGGCGATTTACGTCCATTAAAAGAAATATGTCAGTTTGCTCATGAACACAATATCTTCGTCGTAGTTGACGGGGCTCAAAGTGTTGCCCACATACCAATTGATGTTCAAGCACTTGATTGCGATTTTCTAGCTTTTTCTGGCCATAAAATGTGTGGCCCAACTGGCATCGGTGTTTTATATGGTAAATATGAACTTCTAAATGCGATGGAACCGACTAATCTAGGTGGTGGTATGAATGAATCATTTGATTCCGTTGATGAAGTATATCTAAAAGAATTGCCAACTCGTCTTGAAGCTGGAACTCCTAATATTGAGGGAGCAATTGGCCTTGGAGCAGCAATTGACTACCTAAGTAACATTGGTATGGATAATATTGCGGCCTATGAGCAAAAACTTCGTCGATATGCTTATGACAAACTAAAAAATATTAGCCATATAGAAATTATTAATGAAGAAAGTGATAGTGGTATTATTGCTTTCAATGTGGAAGGAATCTTTGCCCAAGACGTTGCAGTTTACCTAAACAAGTATAACGTTTGTGTTCGTGCTGGTAACCATTGTGCTAAAATTCTAAAAAATGAAGTTGGTGCCAAAAATACCGTTCGTCTAAGCATTTATTTTTATAATACTTATGAAGAAATAGACCAAGTCGTTGACTTATTAAAAGATAAAAATAAAATATTAAATGAAATGCTATAGGAAGTGTCACAATGAATCAAGAAATAAAAAAAGAAATAATCATGGAAAATTATTTAAATCCCTTAAATAGGGGAGTTATAACTGATGAAAAATATATCAAAGTAAATTTAAATAGCGAAACTTGCATCGACAACATTGATTTATACGTTTTATTTGAAGATGATAAAATAAAAGATGTTCATTTTGAAGGCGAAGCTTGCGCTATTTCTACTTCAGCTACTTCCATCATGATAAAATTATTAATTGGCAAAACTGTTGATGAAGTTAAAAATTTAATTACTAATTATTATAATATGATTGATGAAAAAGAGTATAATCCAGAAGTCCTTGAAGAAGCCAACTGCTATGATGAAATATATAAACAACAAAATCGAAAAAATTGTGCAACAATTCCTTGGCGTGCTCTTGAAAAGGCTTTAGCTAAATACGAAGAAAATAAAAAAATGTAAGATGTTGATATGAACCCCGTTTCTTGGACAAAATAGAAACGAGGTTTTTATATGGGAAAATTATCATTTGAAGATAAAATAAATTTGTATAATGATAGAAAATCAGGATTATCAATTTCATCATTGTGTTCAAAATATAAAATATTACATGCTAATGTTGAATATTTAACTAGATTAATAGATAAGCATGGTTATGATATTTTAAGAAAAAATAGAAACAGAAAATTT
>CAKOHV010000012.1 GCA_934086145.1 uncultured Bacilli bacterium | reverse complement strand
TAATAATAAAACTAAGGTTATTAAAAGGCAGATGTACGGACGATGTGGATTTGAACTACTTCGTCTCAAAATTTTAGCCTAATCAACTAACTTGGCAAAGAACCAAAATTCTGTGTAAGCGGAATCTAACCACGATAATTAGAAACCTTAATTGGTTTCTTTTTTCTGTTACTTTAATCATCAATTTTTACATTCTCATTGGTATCTTTATACAAAGTTTTTTACACACTCTTTTTATCTTTAACATAGTTATCTTTATTGATTTTTCCTTACTTTGTATTTATTTGATAGACTTCATATCGATATTACTTTCTTTTTACTAGCATTTTTATCAGTATATAGTATATGAATTTATTTTATCTTCATAAGTAATTTTACGATATAAAAACCTCGTCTCTCTTACTTCTAAGAAACGAGGTTTATCTTAACCATATCTACATTTTTAATAACTTTACTATCATTTATTTTACATTTCTAAATCATCATATTGATCATAAGTATCCTTATCAACAAGACCACCAGTTGTACTAAATAAATAACCGACAGGGGTATCATTTAAAGAAACAATAAAATCATTAAGAACTTTATCAAGTTCCTCTTCACTAAGTTCTTTAGCATTACTTACATCAATATCAGCAATTTTAGGATTATTTTTGGTTGCTAAATTTAAATTAATATTTATTTTATCAGAACCACTATTCAAAGATAATGCTAATTTATTATCATTACCAGAATTACTATTATTCATTGTTAAATCAAAATCACCATTAACATTAACATCTTCAGCACTGATTTTATAAGTAAATTTAATAGCTTTATCATCAAATTGTGATACTACTAAAGTAACATATTTTTGATCGTTATATAAGATGTCTACATTTGTTTTGTCACCATTTTTAATGCCAATTACTTGAACTACTTGTTTAGCATCTTCATCAACTTCTATTCCATCAACTTCTTCATCAGATGAATCTAAAGTTAAATTAAAGCCATTATCATTAAAAGCATATCGTATTACACTTTGTTTATTCTCTTGTAATTCATAACCGACAACATCATTTTTCTTCTTCTCTGTATAAATTATCATGTCAATGTTAATATCATCATCAACATCATTATCAGTGTCATCATCATCGCCAGTTAAACTATCTTTAACTTCGCTTTCTTCTACCTCTAATAGCTTAGCTAATGTTTTAACAGTTTTTTTATCTTCGACTAAACCATTTATAATAAATTCCTTTGTTTTATTTAAAGTCTCTTTATTTATATTATAAATATTTTTTGTTACATCAATTTCATCATCATTAATTTTAAATGTTCCATCTTCTTTAGTTAATCTTTCCTCATCAATAGAATCAATCATTAAAGATGAAGTTTTTTCTACTAAATAACTAATTTCAGAATTAGATACTTTATTTTGTAAAAAGTTATTTAATTCTTCAAAAGTAGAAGCTAATTCACTTTGATCTTGTTCACCAAGATATATTAAAGTATCATTATTACTTAATTTCATATATGATTTTTGATCTTTTAAGTATGTATTTAAACCATAGTTTTTATTATTACTATCGTTCATGTAAAGAGAACCTTCCAAAAGTTCTGCTTTGGTATTAAATCCAACTTTAATACCATATGTATAACCACTAAATTGTTTTAATGATTCAATATTAGTATCATATTTAAAATTAACATCAAATAGGAAACTTTCTAAGTTAACATCAGCAATAAATTCATTCATATTCTTGCTTACATTTTTAATTGTTGTATCAAAAACATTTTTTGGATTACTCATAAATTTTTTCTGTACCATTGGTAAAATTATAAAGATAGCTAGTATTATTACCATGAGGGTAGCCGCAAGACCTATTATTAATGGTTTCTTACTTTTCTTTTTTTCTTTTCCATTACTAGCAGGAGTATTTGGAACAAAACCTTCAGTTGGTGGAGTAGTTTGGGTTTGATTTGTTTGATTATTTACGCTAGGCGTATTGACCATATTTCCACTATTTAAATTGTTTGTAGTATTTAAAGCATTAGTTTCATTTGTACTTAAAGTACTTGGAGTAGTACTATTTAAACTGTTTATGCTATTTAAAGTATTTTGATTAGTATTATTTAAACCAGTTAGTGAATTTTGTGGTTCTGAATTTGTTTGACTAATACTTTGAGGCATAACCGGTTGTGTAGGAGTAGGTTGGTTAGTAATATTTTGTCCTCCCATTCCTTGGCTAGGTATATTACCAGTCGGCGTACTTTGTTGGGCCATGCTTGGCATTTCCATACTTGGAGTAGTACTATTGGTCATCATGCCATTTGCTATTGTGCTATTATTTGCATTTCCCATATTTATTGCGGGTATTTCCAACCCTGCATTTGCTGATAAATCAGGTGGCGTCGGAGGAGTAGGAGGTGTTGTTGTTTGAGGAAATCCGCCTTGATTATCAAATTGATTAAAATTATTATCCATTTTTACACTTCTTTCTATTATGACCTAATCATATCATATTTATGTCGATAAAAAAATAAAAAAGATTAACTTTTGCCAGCTAATCAATTTTATTATTATTTTTATTAGTCTATTCCAATTTCTGCTAAAGCTTCGATTAATTGTTCTTTAGTAGTATTTTCTCTTAATGCTTTAACGGCTTTACCATCTTTTATTAAAAATATTACAGGTAATTCATCACAAGTAGTTGTTACTGTTGCAGTATCCTCATTTGTTGTAGTATCATCACCATTTGTTTCTTCATCATTTTCAGCATCATCTTTATTATCATTATCTGTATCGTCATAATTTGTAACAGTTCTAACAACAGAACAAGATGAAGCAACATCTTTTAATTTTTCACTAAGTTCATCGCTTAAAGAATCTTCATAATAATGATAACTATAAAAATCTAATGATTTTTGTGCATCTTTTAATATAGAGAATAGATTGTATTTACTATCATCATAATAGTAACTTTTTCCTATATATAATACAGTAGCTTTTTGTTTACTTAAAACTTTTAAAGCTTCCTCATCAGAATAAATATCAATCATTCCATAATAGTTTAAATCTAAAGTGTCTTTTTTAACATTAGATAATGCTTTATCAGCCTGTTCTTTCAAATTATCATCATTTTTTAATTTTTCTTCAATAGCATTTTCGATTTCATCAAAGTCGACATCTTCTAAAGTAACAGCTTTTTTAGTATCGATAGTAGTTAATTCGCCACCAATTTCATAGCTATAATCACCACTAATACTTAAGTCATCGTCACCTTGTTTAAATGAAAGCTTATATTCTCCAGAGTAAACATCTTTCTTATTGTTAATAGTAAAATAAATATTTCCACTAATATTTTCATCACCACTATTAATTTTGAAATCAAAGTCAACTTTTTTACTACTGATTTCTCTAACGTTTAATGTACCAATTTTTTCTTTATTATATTTTATACTTACTTCAGTTTCATTTTTATTTTTTACACCAGTTACTACTAAATCATTTTCACTATGGTCATTAAAAGTAAATTCAAAATTTTTATTATTATTGTACAATGAAACATATTCATCATCATCAATTGAAATATTAAAACCAACAACTTTATTTAAAAGACCTTTCGTAAAGATGTTAATTTCAAGATCATCTTTCATTTTTAATTCTTTAACTTCAGCTTTTAAATCTTTTAGGATCTCTTTAATATTACTTTTTTCTTGTTTAAAAGTATCAGCTAAGATTTTTAAGAATTTATCGTTATTTAATAATTCTTCACATATTCCTTTTATAAAATCTTTTGTTGAATCTTCATCTAAAGTATAAGTTATTTTAGTGGCTTTAATTGTTTTATCATCAATTTCAAATGAACCACTTTTCTTTTTCATATATTTACTATCTAAGTTTTTGATTATAGCATCCTTGATTGTTTTTACAACATAATCATAATCATCTATATTAAATTCAAAATCATTTTCTTCTAAATTCTTTGTTATTGTTGTAAAAGTATCATTATCTATATCCATTTCTTCAGTCACATCTATGATTTGACTAAATAAGGTACTTGTAAAGTATGCTTTATCATCTACTATTGTAATAGTTCCATCAACACTATCTTTATTTCCATTTATAGTTACAGTTGCTTTGGCTAATTTGTTTTGTATATCTAAACCGCCATTTAGTTCATATTTATAACCAGTATAATCTTTTAAATCTTTGATAGAAGTATCAAACTTTAAGTTCCCTTTTGCATTGATAGCATTTTTTTCTAAGTCATACTTTTTATATAACTTATCAGCATCTTTTAAATAAGAGTGAACTTCGTTATAAAAATTATTAATGACTCCTTTATAGACACTTTTAGGAGATGAAGTTGCTCCTCTAAAGATTAATAATATAACTAAGACAAGTACTATGGCCCCAACTATTAAGGCATTCTTGTTACCTTTAAATTCTTTAACTTTGTTAGTTACATTTTGGATAATTTCTTGGAATTTATTCGCTTTATTTCCATTTGTACTATTGCTTGAATTATTAGTAGTATAAGTAGTATCAGTAGTTGTGCTACTAACACTAGCATTATTATTTATTTTCCCATTCCCCTCTAGTGTAGAACCATCAGTATTTGTAGATGTTCCACTTTCATTAACTGTTATTTGGTTAACACTATCGTTTGTTACTTCGCTAGTATTACCATCATCTTTAACTTTTGGTAAAGATTCTTCTATTTCTTCTTTACTCATACAATAAAACTCCTTTTCTAAAAAAATAAATAACTATTATAAAACTATCCACATCCTTTCATGTGCATTTTATTTTGTAAATACACTTTATTCTTTAATTAATTTTATCATAAATAAAAATTAATAGAATAAAATAATTTTATTTTTAAAAAATATATTATTTTTGTATAAAATATTAACTTATTCATAGATTTAATTAGGTGATTTATATGAAAAAAATAATATTTTTAATTCTTATCTTGATGATACCGTTTTTATCTGTTAAAGCTTTAGAATTAACGCAGTATTCTGCCTCGGCTTTATTAATCGAACCAACTACTAATAAAATTCTTTATGAATTAAACATCCATGAACGTCGTCCGCCAGCTTCCATGACTAAATTAATGACTTTATTATTAACAATGGAAGCCTTAGATGATGGTAGAGTCCATTTAGATGATGCTGTTACGATTAGTAAAAATGCTTCAGGTATGGGTGGTAGTCAGGTTTTTTTAGAAGAAAATTCCAGTATTAAATTAGAAGAACTAATAAAAAGCGTCGCTCTGGCTAGTGGTAATGATGCAGCAGTTGCTATTGCTGAATATATTGGTGGCTCATTAGATGAATTTATAAATATGATGAATGAAAAAGTCCAAAAATTAGGTTTAAAAGATACTAATTTTGTTAATGTCCATGGTTTAGATGCTGAAAATCATTACTCAAGTGCTTATGATATGGCTATGATAGCTAAAGAATTATTAAAGCACGAACAAATTTTAAAATATACCTCATTATATGAAGATTATTTAAACAAACCTGATGGCACTAAATTTTGGCTTGTTAATACAAATAAGCTTGTCCGTTTTTACGACGGCGTTGATGGCTTAAAAACAGGATACACTAAACCAGCCGGGTATTGTTTGACATCGACTGCTAAAAGAAATAATATTCGTTTTATCACTGTTGTTATGGGTGCTGATACTAGTGAACATCGTAGTGCAGATACCACTAGTTTATTAAATTATGCTTTCAATACTTATAAATTAAATACTATTATTAAAAAAAATCAAAAAGTTGGCACAATTAATATCTTAAAAGGCCAAAAAACAAAGGCTAATTTAATTACTATGGAAGAAGCCACTGATCTTTTAAAGCAAAACGAAAAGAAAGAATATCATTACCAAATTGAAACGACTAAGGCCATTGCTCCCCTTAAAATAGGCGATAAGGTTGGTGATTTGACGATCATTGACAATAATAACCAAGTCATTAAGAAAGTCCCTTTATCCCTTGATGAAGATATTAAAAAACAAAATATTCTTAATTTATATTTTAGCAATTTAAAGCGAATAATTACTGGTAATATCTAAGAAAATCCCTTATAATAAGTTATTATCAAAAAAGGTGATTGTATGGAAGATATAATGGATGAACTAAATTTATCAAATGAAGAAAAATGGGTAGCCCTTAAATATTTACGTGGCTATCAACTAAGCGGGGATATCATAGCTAGCTCTGAAAATCTTTTGAAATTCCAAGAAATTGTTGCCAATTTGTCTTTGCCATTAACTCAATTACCAATTTATGACATAAATAGAGTTGTTATGGAAGGTCAGGCTTTTTTAAGTAATCATTTTCGTTTTCATGATGTAAGAACCATCAGCGATGAAGAGTTTAAAGATTTAGAAGATTTTGCCTTCGATACGAGTGAAGAAATGCTTACAAAGTTAAATAGTTTTTCTTTTATTAATCCTTTTCAATTGCCTATATATTTAGAAAATACTGATTTTATGTATGGTGCAACTTATGAGATATATCTTCTCCTAAAAAATGTCGAATATTTAAGAAAAGCGCCCATTTTATTCAAAGGTATTTTTTTAAGTAATTGTATCACACCGCATAGCATCGCTGCCTATGTTCATGAATTAACTCATACACAATTAAATAGTCAAAAGGGGAGTGTCAGCTATTTTGTTAATAGTGAGGTTCTAAGTATCTTTTTAGAACTATTATCTTTAAAAGATACTGCTTATAATGATTTTAATCTTAACATCCGTTTAAAAAGCTTACAAGGAAGTATTTCAGCTTTATGCCAAAACACCATAGATCCTAATTTTTTTACAGAAAATATCGAAAAAGCGACTGTTTATGTTTCTTCAACTTTAAAAGCCTATCAACTTTATGCCATTTATAGTAATGGTAATTATGCCATAAAAAAAGAAATCTTAAAATATATTCAACAAATCTTTGACAATGAGATTTGTTTAGAAGAATTCTTAGATAAATACGAAGTAACAGCTGATAATGGTTTGAAACTTATATTTAACCAAGTAGTATAATGTAGTAAAGGTGATGCCAATGAACTTGTCAAATATAAAATATTGTGATGCCATAAAATGTCCAAAAAAAGTCTGGTTTGACAATAACTTTCCCCAGTTGGCTGACAAATCATTGAAAATATCAAGTAATATCATCAATAATCTTTGTCTTTCGGAAATTGGGATAGCTTATTTTGGCTCTTGTCGTACTATATCTGACCAATCAGATTTACCTGAACGTCTTCAACTTACTAAGGAATATCTAGCTTCTGGCAATTCTACCATTGCTGAAGCCACTTTTTTGTATGATGATTGTCTATGTACCATTGATCTTTTACATCAAGAAGACAATCATGTTACCATATACGCTGTCAAAGAAACGACTATGTCTCAAGAAAATAACCTTGAAGAGTTAAAATATCAAGCTTATATTTTACATCAACTAGGTTATAATATATCTAATATCTGTCTTCTTTACATTAATCAAGACTATACTTTAACGTCAAACCTTTGCTTAAATAAGTTATTTAAAGTTGAAGACTGCACATATTTAATTCTTTCTTCTTTAAATGAAGTAAAAAATAACCTTAGTTACTTTAAAACTTACTTCAAACAAACCAAAGAGCCTTTAGCTGATCTCGATATAAAATGTTTGACGCCAAGCAAGTGTCCATATTTTCAATCTTGTCATTCCTTTTTACAAAAAAACAATGTCTTTGATTTATGTCGCTTATCCGCCTCTAGTAAAATAGAATTGTATCAACAAGGTTTATATACTTATGAGGTTCTTTTAAAAACCAATTTAAATATTACTTTTAAACTACCAATTTATTATGAGTTATATGATGCTGCTCCTTATATTAATAAAGAACATCTTACTAATTTCCTTAATGAATTATCATCTCCATTATTTTTCCTTGATATTACATCTCTTCAAACTATCGTTCCTTTATACAAAGATACCAAACCTTATCAACGTTTGCCATTTCAATATTCATTAGCTTCTCTAAACGAAGAATTAAACGATTTTACCTATACTGATTATTTAAGTAAGTCGACCGCTGAGCCTCAGCGCTTGTTAGCCGAGTCTTTAGTAAAAAACATTCCTCTTAATAGTTGTTTGTTAACTTATAATTCTTCCTTGAAAAAAGAAATACTTCAAGAATTAGCCAACTTATATCCAGATTTAAGCGCAGCCCTTTTAAATATTTCTGCTCATCTTCAAGATTTAATGACGCCATTTTACAATTATGATTATTATTGTCAAGCTATGCATGGCTCATATTTATTTAAGGATATTTTATCAGCCTTATTTCCTAATGAACCAAAGCTAGCTTACCAAAAAGTTCTATCTATTCATGATGATACTGAAGCAGCTTTAAATTATCTAAAAATGGCTAAATTACCTTCTAAAGAACGTTCTAAGTTACATCAAAGTCTAAAAAAATATGTCCATTTTAATACTTATGCGATGACAAGAATTTTTACTTTTTTACAAAGCTTAATCAAATAAACTAGGAAAATTAACGTCTTTTTTCAATTTATGATAAAATAAACGACATAAAAAAGGGGGCTTTATCTTGAAAACAAAAAAAATCAATTTTTTCTTAGTTATTATTGTAGTTAGTGTCATTGTCATTCTTACTTTTTCCCTTAAATCTATCAATTTTAGTGATATTTTAACTAACCGTGTTGAAAGTTTATTTTCATCGACAGGGACGATTGATTTAAAAAAGACTAACCAAGATTCTAATGGATCTTTGATTGACGAAAAAGCATTTTCTGAATTGATTTCATCTAATTTAACGGGTGAGGAATATAATTTTAATGTATTATACTATCCTTACTATAGTCTTTTAAATAGTCGCGAAACTTTATTATATAAACAAATTTATGCCAATGCTAAAACGCTTAATAGAACTTTTTCTGTTAGTGAGAATGTTAATATTGAAGAGGTCGATGAAACTATTGATGCTATTTATTATGATCACCCTGAATTATTTTGGTTAGGTAATGACTATACTTATAAGTATACAAAAGACAATCGAGTTGTCGAAATAACCCTTAATTTTAATATGACTATTGCTGAAATTAAAGAAGCCCAACAAGAATTTAATCAAGAAGTAAATGAACTATTAAAAGGGGCCTATAGTTTAGATACTGCTTATCAAAAAGAAAAATATATTCATAATCTTTTAATAAATCAAGTTACTTATGATGAAAAAGCTCCTAATAATCAAAGTGCTTATAGTGCTATTGTTAATAAAAAAACTGTTTGTGCTGGCTATGCTAAAGCCTTTCAATTATTATTAACTAAACTAGGTATTCCATGTTACTATATTGTTGGCTTTGCTAAAGAAGCTCATGCTTGGAACATCGTTAAACTTGATGGCTATTATAACGTTGATTTAACTTGGGATGATGCTAAAGAACAATATAAATATTTTAATAAAACTGATGAATTTTTTAATAAAACGCACACCCGTACGGGCTTATCTCAAAAGATGGCTTCTTGTATGGCTACAACTTTTCAAGATTATGAACAAAGTAATAAAAATAACGTTTATAATAATAGTAATAATTACAATAATAATTCTTTCTATAACTATATTTATAAATATGGTACTAATTAAAGCTTTAAAAGCTTTTTTTTATTTTATTTAGATTAAAAAAATGATATAATTAACTAAAATAAAGAGGTGACAAAATGCAAGATATTACTATAAAGTGGGTAAATGAAACAGAGATATATGTCAAATATGGTGATAAAGTTTATGAAAAAATAGCTCCCATTAAGCTTTTAAAGCTTTATAGAAATGATGCAATTTTTATGCAAGCATATACTACTTTCTTAAATCAAGATAACTTGTTTATGATAAGTAATCTACAGTTTGGTAATACAATCTTTATTTCTAAAAAAGCTAGTGTTTTATCATCACCAGACAATTCATCCTTGAAAAAAACATCTCAGCAAGACTTAACTATTGCTGAAAAAAAGCAACTTGTCGACGATAAAATAACAAACATCATTAAGGAACTTGCTTTATCAAATGATAATGATCCATACGTGCAACTTGGTAACATTTGTAAAGTTCAAAAGTACATCGCTATGGCCAGCACTAAATCACAGCCTCCAACACCGGCTAACAATAACTATAATATAGATAACTTTTTCTTAAATGAACTCTATTTAGGTTTAATCAAAAATGAACACAAGGATATTACCGATAGTATAATTCAAAGAGAAATCCTAAAAAGAGTCGGTATTGATGCTTTAGTGGTTGGTTTACGAGGTAATACTCAAAATGAAAATCATTCTGCTAACCTTATCAAGTTATATGGTTCATATTATTACTTCGATCCAACTATTGAAGGCCTTTTGTATCAAAAAAGTCTTACTAACAATAGCCCTTTTAGTTTGAATTGTGCTGGATTAGGCAGTCGCACTTATGAAAAATGGTATAAACCAATGGTTATTGTTTCTGAAGATATCTTTACAACAAAGATTCCTGTTCCAAGTGATATAGCCAAAAACAGCATCCCTAGTGATATGATTGCTCGTGTTATGAAAACAAAAGTCACTGATTATGATATTATATAAATAATAAGAAAAGAGGAAAATTATGAAAGAAAAATATTTACCAATAGGTAGTGTTGTATTATTAGAAAATGGAAGTAAAAGAGTTATGATAAATGGTTTCTGTGCTATTGATCCTAAAAATCCCCAAAAAATCTTTGACTATTCTGGTGTCTTATTTCCAGAAGGCTCTTTAAGTTCAGATCAAGCCTTATTGTTTGATCACACACAAATTGCTCGTATTGACCATTTAGGCTTAGAAGACCAAGAAGAAAAAGACTTCAAAGTAAAACTAAATACTCTTTTAGAAAAAATGTATGAAAGTCAAAAATAATTTGACTTTTAAATTAAACTAAGTTATATTAACTAACATCAAAACGCCGATAGGGATATAATAATTAAACCTCTTAATCAAAGGGAGCTTAGGAAAGTGAGAACTAAGTATTAATGTTTAATTATTCCTACCCTGGAGTAAGGAAGAAAATCCTTCGGATAAAATCCGTTATCATTATTAAGTAAAATATAAAGGATGGTACCGTGCTCATGCACTCCTTAAGTACCATCTTTTTTTTAGGAGGAAATATGAAATTAAGTAATAGTTATTTTTACACTCTACGTGAAAAACCTAAGGATGAAGAAAGTTTAAGTGGCAACTTATTAGTTCGTAGTGGCATGATAAAAAAAGTAGGCGCTGGCATTTATATGTACTTACCTTTAGGATATAAAGTATTAGATAAAATTATGAAAATCGTTAAAGAAGAAATGGATAGGACTGGTGCTGAAGAACTTTTAATGCCAAGTTTAATACCAAGTGAATACTATGAAAAATGTGGTCGTGTTGAGGCTTTTGGTGATGATATGTTTAATTTACACGATCGTTATAACAAGTCCTTAGTTTTAGGTCCAACTCATGAAGAACTATTTACTATAGCCGCCAAAGCGATGGTTAAAAGTTATAAAAATTTACATTTTACCATCTACCAACAAGCCAACAAATTTCGTGATGAACCCCGTCCAAGATACGGCTTAATTAGAGTAAGAGAATTTATTATGAAAGATGCTTATTCTTTCGATAAAGATGAAGAAGGCTTAGACCAATCTTATCAAGCAATGAAAAATGCTTATAATAATATATATAATCGTCTTGGAGTAAATTATAAAATTGTTCGTGCTGATAATGGGGCTATGGGTGGAACTCTGTCTGAAGAATATCAAGCTTTAACTGATATTGGTGAAGATGTTTTAGTTTTATGTCCTAAATGTAATTATGCTTCTAACTTAGAAATAGCCGAAACTGTTTCTTCTTTAACTTCTCCTGAAGAACCCCAAAAATTAACCATGGTAAGTACTCCAGAACAAAAAACAATTGCTGATGTTTGCAATTACCTCCATTTAGAAGTAACGAAATCAATAAAAGCTTTATTAATGGATGTCAATAATGAATTAGTTGCTTTCTTTATTCGTGGTGATCGTGAACTATGTGAAAATAAAGTCTGCAAATTATTGAATGTTAAAGAAATAAAATTTGCGGATGATAACCTAATTGCTCAAAGTAATGCTGTTGCAGGTTATACTGGTCCAATAAAACTAAATTGTAAAGTTGTTATTGATAATGAAGTACTAAAAATGAAAAATTTTTGTTGCGGTGCTAATCGTGAAGGTTACCACTATATTAATGCCAATATTACTGATATAAAATACGATATTGTAGGAGATATCACAAATGTTCAAGAAGGCGACTTATGCCCTTGTTGTGGTGAAAAATTAGCTTTTAAAAAAGGTATTGAAATAGGTAATTTATTTAAATTAGGTACAAAATATGCTCAAAAACTTGGCCTAACTTATCTTGACGAAAATAATCAAGAACAAATCGTAACAATGGGATCATATGGCATTGGCCCTGGCCGTATTTTAGCTAGTATAGCAGAGCAACAAAATGATGAAAATGGTCTTATTTTTCCAATGAATATCGCCCCATATCAGGTAGCTATTATTCAAATAGATATGAACAATCCAAATCAAACTAAAATAGCTAATATGTTATATGAGGAATTATTAAAAAATAAAATAGATGTTGTTTATGATGACCGCGAAGAACGTCCCGGTGTTAAATTTAAAGATATAGATTTAATTGGTGTACCTCTACGTATTACAGTTGGTAAAAAAATAAATGAAAACAAAGTTGAATTAAAGGAAAGAAAAACTAATATTCAAGAAGATTACTTAATATCAGAAATTGTTTCAAAAATTATAAAAAAAATCGAAGATAGCTTAAAATAAGTTATCTTTTTTGTTATACTAAAAATAGGTGATAATAGATGACAGATATTTTAAAAAAAACATATTTATATTATTTAGCTTCTCAGCCTAATGACCAAGAATATGAGAAATTACAAAGTATGGCCCAAGAACAAGCCATTGACTTAAATAAATTATCTCATAAAGTAAAACAAAATATTAAAAAGTTACAACAAAAAGCTGAAAAATTAGGGTATGAAGTAGATTTTGAATCTTTTTATAACATGCTTCAAGATTATATAAGTCAAAAAGATAATTTAGCCGAGAATACTAAAAAAGATTTTTTATATATCTTAGCAACCTTATCTGAAATATATGATATTAACTTACGCCAGGAACTCGAAAATTATGTATCATTAAAAAATCCTCAAACTGAGGGTAATCTAGTTATTAAGTATTGTTATTATTTAATGAATGAGGAATCAGAAGATTATTACAATGACTTAGTTAAATTAGTTAATCTTAATAAATTAGATTTAAATTTTATTAGAATTAAAGCTAATAAAGAAGTGCTTAGAATAAAAAAACAAACAGCCAAGTTAGGTTATGATACAGATCTTAAATCATTTAATAAAATGTTAAATGACTACTTAAATAAGAAAGATAGCTTAGCAGAAAAAGAAAAAGAACGTTATTTACGTTTGTTAGTTCTTTTATCACACATCTATGACTTTGATATAAAAAAATACTTAGCCAATGCCTCTAATAAGCAAGCATCATCTAAAAAATTACTAGCCGCTTTTTCTAATCCTTTAAAAAATAATTTGTTTTTAAAATCATTACTTTTATATCGTTTCAATAATGGTTATTTTCAAGTTCAAGAATTATCAGTACCTAATGAAAAAAATCCTTTAGATAAAGATGAACCAATGACTTACTATCAATCCCAAGCTCGTTTGTTACAAAAAGTCATAACCATTTACCTTGATAAAATAAATAATTATTGTTTTGAAGATTTAAATACTAATTTAACTTTTAATTTAACTGATGAAGATTATGAAACAATAAAAAATCTTGATTTAAAACAGTTACTTAACTTTATCAAAGCCTTAAAAGAAGGGCAGAATCAACCTGAAATAATTAGTAATCTGAATATTAATTATCATATATATTATTTTTTAACCAAAGCTTTCTCAACTATTGATTTTACTAAAGAAAATATCGGAATTAATAATTATAACCTATTTACTTATCGTGATGATGCCTTTACTTTAAAAATATCTTTAAATACGCCTAATAGCAAAGAAACTGGTCTTTTTCTTGAAGAATATATTTATCAATGTATTAATAATAATCTTTCTTATCAAATGATTGCTCTTAGTCACAATGGCATTAATAAAGATCGAACTATTTTATATGCTACCAAAAAAGATTTAGCCCTTAAAATAATAATTTTAAATAATATTCAAAAAGAACACCCTGAGTGGTTTGAAAAATTTGGCTCTCCTATAGTTTGTGGTGCTACTTTAAATAATTTGCCATATGCTCTTAGTTTTGCCTATTTAGAAAACAATAATCATGATTGTAAAATATCCTACCAAGACTATTTTAATTATTTAGCTGAAGTCGCTTATTATCGTACCTTAGGTAAAATAGTTATCAATAAAATTCATAAAGAGACAGATCTTCTAATCATCAAAAACTTTATTGCTTGTGAAAACCTAACTTACTTAGAAAATAATGATTTACATTCTATGAAATTTAATAATATCGATTTTATTAAAATAAAAGATCTTATAAATTGTTATATCCCAGATATATCTCGTACTTTAAATTTATATTTTGAACAAGAAGAAAAACTCAATATTTTAACCAAAGAGTTTACTAAGTCTTTAAGTTACTTGAATAATTTAGTTATTTCTAAAAATAAATATAGTGATACTAATATTGCTTTGATAACTATGTGATTTCATTTTAATTTCATCATATCTTCATAAACAAGTAATACTATTACTTAAGTTATAAAGAAGGTGGTTTAAATTTATATTAAGATTATTGATCCCAATACGGAAAAAGGTTTAGAATTAAAAAAACGTGTTTTATTAGCAGCTAATAATGTTGATTTTGGTGTTACGATAATTAATATTAATCGTACTGATCTTATAAAAAAATATAAAGTAAAAGAATATCCCAGTTTATTTATAAATGATAATTTGGCTATAGAAGGGAAGTTAGTTTCTACTAAAGAAATTGTTAAGTTAATTAAGTTAAATCATTGATTTTCAAAATCGTTCTGACTATGTTATAATGAATTAGGTGATAATATGGCATCAGCAATTATGCATTTATGTATTGCAAAGGAAGTTAATAAATATTTACATATGGATGAGCGTGCTCTTCTACTAGGGTCTATTGCTCCTGATCTTTCTAAAGAACTTGGGGAAACTAAAGAAATTTCTCATTTTCTTGATCATTCTAGTGAGGATGATTTACCTAATATTGACCATTTTTTACGAAAGTATCGTCAAGACTTACACAATCCATTTACAATGGGTTACTTAATTCATCTTCTTAGTGATAAATATTGGTTTAGAGATTATATTAACGCTTATATTTCTCGTTATACACATGATAAAGACAAAAAAACGTTAACATATTCGGCTCTTCGCAGTGTTATTTACAATGATTATACAAATATTAACATTGATTTAATCGAACATTACAATTTATCCTTGGATATTTTCTTTAATGAGTATTCTTTACCACAAAGTAATATTACGGAAATTCCCATTAATAAATTACCCGTTTTAATTGATAAATTGAGTCTTATTATAAAAGAATCGACAACTGAAAAAACGTTTGTTTTTAATACCAATGATATTATTGAATTTATATCGGCCAGTGTTAAATATATTATTAAAGACATTCAAATGTTAAGAATTAACGACAAATAATAATATTTGGCTTTTTTTTACGAACAAAATACGTCAATCAAGTTGTCAATTTGTTTGATAACTGTCAAGTTAAAATTTAAAATTATCGTAATTATTTACAAATTATTGACTCTATAAATCATATATATTATATTTATTACATAAGATAATGATAGTAAGGAGCCGATAGAATGAAGAAAAAATATATTATAACTTTAGTCGTTATCGGCTGTATGTTTACTTTGTCTTTAATTGTTTCAACCAGTTATGGTCTATGGATTTCTACTAGAAAAGAGCAAAAATTACAATCCGAAACCCTTAATTGCTTTAAAATATATTTTTCAAATGGTGATACTATTGCAAAAAGTGGCATCAAACCCTTAGTAAATGAGGATGGTAAAGAAACTAGTCCGATGACTATTACTGTAACCAATATTTGTTCTAATACTAAAGAATTACAATTACGTTTAAATATAACTAACCAAAATACGATTAATACGGATGGTCTTACTATTACGGCTAGCGGTAATATTGAACAAAATGTCATAAGCTATAATAGTCTCACTAGTACCAAAACAACTGATCCCGATATTAAAATGAGTAAATTAATTGGCTTAGTAAAAGTAAATCCTAATGAAACAGTCCGAACTAATATAAAATTATGGTTTAATGAAAAGAAAACTCCTAATATTAAACCAGAAGAGTATTTTAATGCTAAATTTGAATTGATCGATACTGAGTCTTCAATTAAACCAACTTTTAGTGAAACTATTTTATCCTATGATCGTCCTGATGATAATAAAGCTGCTCCTAATTTAGCTGCTGTAGCTACTTTAGACGAAGGCTTAAATAAAACCACAGATAACGATGGGGAAGTATATTATTATCGTGGTAATGTTCAAAACAACTATGTTTTATTTGCTGACAACTTATGGCGTATTGTCCGTATTAATGGTGATAAAACTGTTCGTCTTGTCTTAGATAACTCAATTGGTCCTACTATTTATAGTAAAAATAGCACAGCTATTGATTATACTGGCTTAAAATATATCTATAATAATGAACCCATTAATAATGACATTTCTAACTATTTACAAGAATGGTATAACAATAATATTGTTGCTAAAGGTTTTGATAATTTTGTTGCTTCTTCTTCACTATGTAATGATTCATCAACAACGGTCCAAAACTACCATACTTACTTCGGTAGCTATCAAAGATTAACCGCTACTAAAGCGCCTAGCTTAATTTGCCCTGAAACAAATAATGACTTTGGTGGAACCTACAAAGAAAAAATTGGCTTACTTAGTGCTGATGAAGTTGCTTTTGCTGGCGGTGTGAGTGGCATAGCTAATTACAATTACTATTTATATACTGGTTATGATTACTTTACAATGAGCCCAGCTGAGTATTATAACTATCGTGCTTACGTATACTATGTTGCCGCTGATGGTCAATTACTTGAAACAACAACTACCCAAACGCTTAATGTTCGTCCTGTAATTAATATTGAATCAACAACTTCCGTATCTGGCCAAGGCTCTAAAGAAAACCCTTATATAATTGATACTAAATAAGTACTGTAATAATATTTACAGTCTTTTTTTATTTATGCCATCTTCTTTTTTCTTATTCTGTCGAACCTGTTTAAAAATTTTTAAAATAACTCTATATTCTATGTAACAGGTGATAATATGGAAATAGAACAAATAATAGCATTACATGAAAAACTTATTTATAAATTAACAACTAAGTTTTATGACATTCCTAAAGAAGACTTATATCAAGCTGGGGTAATTGGTCTTATTAAAGCCTACAATAACTATCATCAAGATGCTACTAGTAAATTTACAACTTATGCATATCCTTACATTTATGGGGAAATGTACGAATTAGCTAATAGCCTTCGTTCAATCAAATTAAATAAAGATGTCTTAAAATTATATAAAAAGATTGAACAAACAAAGTATTTATTAGCTCAAAAATTAGAACGTCTTCCTTCCAGTGAAGAGTTATCTCTATACTTAGAAATACCTGAAGCAACCATTGCTTTAATATACCAAAGTACTAATACTATTATGAGTCTTGATTTAGAAGAAGAACGACCATTATATGAAATGATAAGCAATGATGATGCTATATCTAAAGATAATATGATTGATGTTAGAGATTCTTTAAATGTCCTTAACCAAGAAGAAAAACAAATTATTAATTATCGTTACTTTAAAGATTATACCCAAAGTGAAACTGCTAAGATACTGGGTTTGTCACAAGTAAAAGTTTCTCGCTATGAAAAAAAGAGCTTAAATAAAATGTATAATTATCTTGCTTCCTAGTCATAATAAGACTGGAGGCGTAATATGAATAAGAAAAAATATCAGCAATTAGTTGAAGAATTAACTCCTAAAGAAAATAAATTGGCAACTATGTTAATTGCTTTTGTCGTCGGAGGAGTTATTGGTTTAGTTAGTAATTTCATTTATTTGAAAATGCTCGTCTATTATCAAAAAGATTTGGCTATTTCCTTTACTTTGCTAATCTTAATTGTTATAACGGCTTTTTTTACAGCTCTAGGTTTTGCCGATAATCTTTTTAGTAAATTAAAATGTGGTTTAATCATTCCTATTACTGGGTTTGCTCATTCTGTTGCTAGTTGTATCATTGATTATAAAAGAGAAGGGTTCTTAAACATGGGTTCCAATGCCTTTAAGTTAGCTGGTTCTGTATTGCTTTATGGAATTGTTTTTGCGGTAACCCTAACGTTAGTGAAGGTTGTTTTAAATGGCTAGTTTTCGCTATAATGATGTTTATATAAAAGATTATACTACAATTGTTGGCCCAAAAGAAAAAGAAGGTAATATCAAATTTCCTAATTATATCAAAGATTATTATTATGAAGAACCAACACTTGAAGATGCTGAGATAAAAATGCAAAATTATTGTTTAAGTAATTTAATGAAAAAAAACAAATTAACCGCTTCTGATATTAACTTAGTTATTGGTGGTGATCTTATTGATCAATCAGTTATTACTAGTTATAATTTAGCCAATAAAAAAATTCCTTTTTTAGGAGTCTATAATGCCTGTTCAACATTTAATGAATCTATCTTAATATTGGCTAACTTTCTTGAAGCTAAGATTATAAAAAATGGTATTAGTATTACTTCAAGTCATAATTTAAATGCCGAGCGCCAATATCGTTTTCCTATTGAATATGGAGCAGTTCGTAAACTTTACTCAACCTTTACAACAACGGGAAGTGCCGCTTGTCTGTTAACCAATGAAAAGACATCTTATAAAATTGAGTCTGCTACTATTGGTAAGGTTGTCGATTATGGTGTCAAAGATGCGGCTAATATGGGAGCTGTTATGGCTCCTAGTGCCGCTTTAACTCTTCATGAACATCTTACTGATTTACAAAGAGACATCAATTATTATGATGTTGTTGTAACTGGCGATCTTGGTCTTTTAGGTAGTAAAATCTTTCAACGTTTAATCAAAACTGATTATAACTATAGTTTACCTAATTACTTTGATGCTGCTAGTATTCTATATAAAGAAGACCAAAACACTAATCAAGGAGGTAGTGGACCAGTTGTCATGCCTTTAATATTATTTAATAAACTACTACCTGAAAAAAAACATAAGAAAATCCTTTTATTAGCAACAGGTTCACTACATAATCCTTTAATGGTTAACTTAAAAAAATCAATTCCTGCCATAACCCATGCTATAAGTATCGAGGTGATTAAATGACATATGTAAATGCTTTTATAACTTGTGGTCTTGTTTGCTTACTTGGTCAAATTATTTTAGACAATACTAAATTAACTCCTGGTCACGTAACTTCAATCTTAGTTTGTCTTGGCGCAATTTTATCCTTCTTAGGCTTATATCAATATATAACTGAGTTTTCAACAATTGGTTCCTCAATTCCTATAACTTCTTTTGGTAATGCCTTATACAAAGCTGCTTTTGAAGGATTCCAAAAAGATGGCTTCATTGGTATGTTTGCTAATTTACTTTCAACTACTAGTACCGGAATAACTAGTGCTGTCTTCTTTGGCTTTATGTTCTCCCTAATTTTCAATGTTAAAGACTAACTTTTGTATCCAATAACAAAGTGTAATAAACTATATTACTGTAGTGCCTATTACACTTTTTCTTATGAAAAAAATTATTTTCTATTATTATACTATCATTTTTGACTTAGCCACTAAATTTATATGTCTTACCTTACATTGTTTCTGGTCATAGACTAGTCGATTTAATTAGTTCCATCATTAGTTAATATTAAAAAAACTACTTATTGCTTTCCAAGAATTCAAACTATAAAAAAGTTAACTTTGAACATTGTTTTACTAAGCAAGTTTTTTGTTTTAAAATATGATAATTTTTGCTATAATTACTATGAAAGAATGAAGGGATAATATGGATAATAACGCTAATAAATCACAAGATACCGTTACTTCACCAGTAAGTAACAATATGACTAGTCCAGAAAATGGGCAATTAGGTAATGAAACTTTGACTTCTACACCGCTTGAGCAATCGGCTACCAATGCTCAAATTGATGAAACACAACTTCCTAATCAAACCAGTGCATTTAATGGGGAAGAGAAAGTTATCTATCAAATAAAACCAGAAAAAGATGCTAATCCTTTTGGAGTAATTGTCTTTTTTGCTATTATTATTGGCTTTGCCGTTAATTTACCGACTATTAGTAGCTACGTAAACAAATATATAAATAAATATTTTTTACCAGCCCAAATTGTTACCCCAAACACCAAGCCAACTGACGAAGATGATGATACGAAAACGGAACCAAATGAAAGTCCTTTTTATAGTTTTAATTTAGGCTATGATAGTGCCACTATTGATAATTTATCAATCAAAAATCCTAATATGAGTCAGGAAGATGGCCATTATATATTAAATTTTACACTTATTAATGATAGTGAAAATAATTATAACTTTGATAAAAAATATTATATTGAATTTTATGATAACGACTCATACATTAGTGATTCTTTAATTCAATCTTTTGATATATTAGCTGCCAAACAATCACGTGAATTTTCTGTTGTAATATCTGAGAAAGCCTATAAGAAAGCTAATCAATTTAAATTAGTAGAAAAATCAATAGCCGATTATCCAAAAAAAGAAATAATTGATACTGAGGGAGAGTACAAATTACTAAAATGTACATTAGATAATGATAAAATAACTTATTACTTTAAAAATGACTTATTAGTTAAAATTGAAAATAGTTATGGTAATGAATTAAGTGATTCTAATTATGATACTTTATTAAATCAAGCCAGAGAATATTCTTCAAAACTTAAAGAAATTGATGGAATTGACTCAACACTTGTTGAAAGTATTGATGGTTATAGCATAACTAATATTTTTGATATGAAAACAATTCAAAGTAATAAATTGACGTCTTTAAAGCAATATAAACTTTTCCGTTATAACGAAAAAAGTAAAGTTGTAGCATATGAAATAACCTCTCTTGGATATACTTGTAGTTAGGATGATAAAATATGACTTATAATTTTTGCGTTTCTGACTTTGAAGGCCCTTTAGATTTATTACTTCATTTAGTTAAAGAATCCAAATTAGACATTTATGAAATTAATGTTCGTGAAATTATTGAACAATATTTAGACTTTATTCATTCAATGGAAGAACAAAATATTGATGTCGCTAGTGAATACTTAGTAATGGCTGCTGAATTAATTCATTTAAAAAGTAAGTTACTTATAAATCGTCACGATGAAGAAGATAATAAAGAAAATGAAGATGAGTTTAGTATCAATTCCGAAGAAGACTTACGCAATAAATTATTAGAGTATGAAAAATATAAAGAATTAACAAAAAATTTGTCAGAGCTTGAAGAAAAGCGTATGGAAGTGTATACTAAATTACCAGAATCTTTAAAAAGTTATATTGAAGTTGATAAATTACCAAAGGGTGAATTTGATTTAAATGATTTACTAAATGCTTATAATGGGTATTTAAAAAGAAAAAAACTTGAACGCCCTTTAAAGACTAAAATTACCAAAAGAGAATTGAGTATAGATGATCAAATAAAGAGTATTAGAAAATTATTAAATAATCGTCAAAAAATCGAATTTTTTGAATTATTTGATGAATTTAGTAAAGAAAATATCGTTGTTACTTTTTTATCTATTTTAGAAATGACTAAAAATGATGAAATAACATTGCTTCAAGAAGATAATTTTAGTCCTATCATTATAGAAAAGAGGGAACAATAATGGATTTATTAGGTGTTTTAGAAGGTATTTTATTTGTTGTTGGTGATGAGGGAATTACTCTAAATCAGATTTGCGACATTTTATCAATTTCTGTTGATGAAGCTAAAAAATTATTATTAGAATTAAAACAATCTTATGAAAGCTCTGCTCATGGAATAAGAATTAGTTACTTAGGTGATGCCTTTAAGCTTACTACCAAAAAAGAACATAAAGAATACTATCGTAAATTAATTGAAAATCCTGAAAATAACACCTTATCACAAGCCGCCCTTGAAACCTTAGCAATCGTTGCTTATAATCAACCAATTACACGAGTTGAAATCGATGAAATGCGTGGTGTCAGCTGTGCTCATATTTTAAGAAAACTAGTTGCTAAAGGTCTTGTCAAAGAAGCAGGCAAAAGTACAATGGCTGGTCGCCCTAACTTATATGCTACAACAAGTGAATTTTTAGATTACTTTGGCTTATCTTCCCTAAACTCATTACCTAAAATAACCGAAGTAGAAAACGATGATGACGAAGATAAAGAATTATTTACATCAATTTATAAAGAAGACAAAAGTGATATAAATGAATAAAGAATTACTGATTATTCCTGATGAAGACTTAAAATATGGTGAATTTCTTAACCAAGAATTAGACCAATTAACAATAACTAATAAATCTATTGATAATAGTACTTTTACTAAATGTAATTTAAAAGATAGTAAATTTGATAATGTTTTATTTTCTAAAACTACCTTCTTGAATTGTGACTTATCTAATACAACCTTTAATGAATGTAGTTTTCATAATATTATAATTGATAGTTCTAAATTACTTGGGGCAAGCTTTTATAATTGCCGTTTTACTAAAGTAACTATTCAAAATACAAATGCCAAGTATCTTAACATAGTTGATACTAAGACTAAAGAATTATCTATTATAGATTCTGATTTTAGTGAAAGTACTTTCTTTAATACTACCTTGGATAAAACATCATTACTTAACGTTAACTTTACTAAAACTGAATTTAGTGAAATGAGTTTAGCTAATTTAGATGTTAGTAAGTGTAATATTACTAATCTTCGAGTAGCTCCTCGTTCAATAAAAGGCTTAAAAATAAACTCCTTACAAGCTATTGACTTAATAAATATTCTAGATGTTAAAATCGTTGACTAATTTATCTACAGGAAATTTCAAAAAAATATTTAAAATTATTAAAAATGTGTTATAATTAGTCATGTAATGCCTGTGTGGCGGAATTGGTAGACGCGCTGGACTCAAAATCCAGTGGTAGCAATATCGTGTGGGTTCGAGTCCCACCACAGGCACCAGTATGATGTGAAACTTGAACTATTAGTTCAAGTAGTAATAAATTTGCTAACTAGAAATAGTTAGTTTTTTTGTGCTATTTGAGAAAGGTTGAGTGATTATTATACTAGAAAAAGAAACTAAAGAACTTGTAATAAGTGAAGAAATAAAAAGAATATATCAAAAACAAATTCAAGAAATAATATAAGTGGTTCAACTTCACTACCTAATAATGCTATTCAAAATTTAAAAACATTATCAAAAGTAGATAAACATAATTATCGAAAATATGATAATGATACAGATAATATTGAAATTATTAGAGGTACTAATTCGTGTTATCAAGATACTGAAAATTTATACTTAGAACTATTTGAAAAATCTAGAATTAAGTATAATGAAAAACAAACTAGAGATGATCGTAAGATTAAAAATTATATGAAAGATGTATCTGATAATAGTAAAAAGATTTAGCTTGTGAAATAATTATTGAACTTGGTAATAAAGCCTACTGGGATTCAAAAGATGATAATTTTAAAAAACAAATGTCTAAAGTTTATGAAAAACAAGTTGATGACTTAGAAATGTTAGTACCAAATTTTAAAGTTGCTTCAGCTGTAATTCATTATGATGAAACATCTCCTCATATGCATATTGTAGGAATACCAGTTAAAGAAAAAAATAAATATGGTATGGAATTACAAGTTGGTAAATCAGATGTATTTACTAAAGAATCTTTAATAAATTTACAAAATAAAATGAGAATACTTTGTATAGAAGAATTTAACAAAGAATATAATTTAAATAATTCTATTAAAGAAAAACAAACAGGAAGAAATAAAGATATTCATGTTAGAGATATGGATCATTACGCAGAAATGCAAAATCAAATTGAATCTAATAAGTCTAAATTAGAAGATATTGAAGATAAATCAAAACAACTAGATAATAAATCTAATGAAGTTAAAAATATAGTTAATAGCTTAAAAAAAGCTCCACTTGTTAAAGATAAATATATTCTAGATAAAGATGATAAAGATAAAATAATTTCTTATATAGATAAAGTAGATAAAACAAATAATGAATATAAATCAATGAAAGAATTATCAGTTACTTTAAATAATGTATATACTGACTTAAAAGAATCAAGAGATAAAGTTAAGGAATTAGAACAAAATAATGAAGCTTTAGAATTAAGAAATAATAATCTTAAAAAAGAGAATAATAATTTAAAGAGTAAAATAAGAAATTTAGAAAATGAATTAGATAATGTAAAAGATTTATTTGCAAAATTTAAGAAAAAGATTGATTCTTTAGTTCACTTCTTCATTGATAAGATGTGGGTAAACAAACAAAAACGAGATAAATATTATGGAATTGCATATGAATTATATGGTAAAAATATTTTAGAAGAAGATCAAATGAAATCAATACTTAATACTAAAAAAGAATGTGAAAAAGTAGATAGTGAAAAAGAAAAAGATGATTTTGAATTATAATACAAAATTTTATGTTAAAAGACGAAAATATTCAAAAGATATGGTATAATTTTTACGAAAGGTAGTGATAAAAATTGCAATTTAGTTTGGAAGAGAGAAAAGGGTTATATATATGGAATTACACCATTAACTGAAATTACAAAGATTTTAAATTCTATTGATTATAAAAAATCATAAACATATAAATAAATGTTAAAGGAGGATGATTATATGGCAATTGCACCAAGTTTTATAATAGATCGATGTAAGGATTTATCAGTTGAAGAATTAGAAAACTTATATGAAATAGAAAAGAAAGAATATTGTTTTGAATCAAAAGAACAACAAATTGACTATATTGTTAAAGAATTTCTTTATCCAAAAGATGATTCTATAAAAAATGTTATTGAACAACTTTTGAAAGAAAAAACAGGTAAAGATTATAATATAGAACCAAAGACATACGAAATAAATCTTTTAGATATAATAAATTATGTTGTTGATTCTAGTAAAGACCCATTTTGGATAACAACTTTATCTAATTATTTTCAAAAATTAAATATTGTATCAGAAAATGAAAAAATGGAATTTTTGATTGAGTTAATTCAAGATAAAAAATCATTTAATGAGTTTACAAAAGAAATTATAAATTCCCAAAATGCTTTTGAAACTTATGAAAAGTATAAAAAAATTGCTGAAAAATATTGTAATACGCACAGGATGATTGGCTAACCAAAATATGAGGTAGTAAATGAGTGCATTAAGAGAGAATACACAATTATATGATTATTTAACTCAACACTATTCAACAACACACTATCGATTTGAAAAATTTTTTGGACATTTTTTTCCCTATAAAAAGTTAGATTTAGATTCAATAACTGATTTGAAATTAGATAACATAGAAAATCTAAGTGGTATAGAGGATTTACCTAATTTGCGAAGCATTGAGGTAAAAGGTTTAAGTGATTTATCTACTTTAGAAAAATGTCCTAGTTTATCTGAAATAAAGGCTGATTTACCTGAAGATCATGTTAATATTGATTCAATACTAAATTTATCCCAAAAAGAAGGAATAAAAAAATGTGAATTTTATGGCAGGGGCATTCACTCAATAACAAGTGATAAGGCTAAGCAATTTGGTAATAATTCTATATTGTCATACGATTCTTTAGCAAAAATGACACCTGAACAATTTTCAAAAGTACAAAGCAGATTTGAGGAAATTCATTCGCTAATAAAGCCTGAAATGTCCGAAGTAGAAAAAGTTGAAACAATATACAGACATTTATTACCACCGGATTTTCAATATGATTGGAATAATCATCAAACAGGAAGCAATGGCTATTTAGTAAATAATACAATGTATGGTCCGTTGGTAGAACATAAAGGAGTTTGTTCTGGCATAGCACAAGCATTAGAGCATGCTTTAAGAAATGAAGGATTAGAAGCTGTTTCATGTGGTGGTTGGGCAAATACACAACCTACTGCTGGCGATAGTCATCAATGGAATCAAGTTAAGGTAGATGGACAATGGTACAATTTAGATCTTACAAATGATTATGATTTAAAATCGTGGAGATTCTTTATGAAAAGTGATACCGATCGGGATTGGACAGAATGTCATTATGCTGATAAAGAAGATAAATATGAGCCAACACATGATTGCACTTCAACAAAATATGATGATGTTTATAGAGAAGATCCAAAACAAAGAGAACTAAGAGAATTAAGACAGCAAAGAGAAAAAATAATCCAACAAAAAATTAATACACCTTTGTCATCTATTGATGATCCTGAATATATAGAATACCGTACAAAAGTAAATAAATTATTAGAAAACAAACCAGAAGATGAATATTTAAGAAGTCAATTTATACTTTATAAAAATCCTGAACAACAAGATAGATGTTATCATACCATTCAAACAGCGAAAGAAGGACAACCCCCTCAAACTTTATTGTCGCAAGATTTTGAATATTCAGATAAGTTTAAAAAGGGAATGCTTGAACCGTCCGTTATTGACTTTTCAAGAAGAAACAATATTAATACAATTTCTGTGACGCTAGCTGACCAACCTAATCGTCACGTACAACCATTGAAATATTCAAATGCTCAGCCTACTTCAGCACAATCATCAAGTGAGGTGCTATGTAATGTCAACTTAATGAGTGAAAATAATAATATGATTGCTATTAATAATATAGATCAAACTTTCGCACAACAAATTCAATATCAAGCACCTCAAATAAGCCCAGATATATTTTTGCAACAGCAAGCACAATTTTCTCAAATGCAAATGTCTCAAGCTGGTTCTGTTCTTTCTTTGACAATGGGTTCAGGTACTTCTACAGGTGGATTTATTAACGTTTTATTAATATCAATGATTATAGGATTAATTATTGGGATTGGAATTGTATTTGGAATTATGATTCTTGGATGATTTGTACTAATTTATTTAATTAACGTGAATTTTTAGACTAAATTCCGTTTTTTATGAAAATATTTAAAATACAAGACTTATTTCCGAAAAATAATATATAAAACGGAAATAAGTCTACATTTTTGAATAAAGCTAGCAAAATTTACCCACACCAAAATTACGGAAGCTATTTCCGTTTTTAAGACTTATTGCAGTTTTTTGTTTCTTTGCTTTTATTTAATAATTAACAAATAAAGGATAACCTTATTTGTTAAAATCATTATAAAAATATTAATTTGTCAATGGTCAAAGTGAACTCGACTAAAGTCTCGCCATTGACAAATAGTTCTAAAATAGTTTGTCAAATATACTTTCATCAAAAACTTTAATAAAGGCTTCTTTAAGTGTATTTCCATCTAAAGATTTTAAAGGTTTATTAATAATAGTGTTATTGACTGTTTTTATGTCTTCTTTAGAATATTTATCAATTGATTTACCCTTTGGGAAGAATAACCTAATTTGTTTATTCATATTTTCTACATTAGGTTTTCGATTTGATACGTATGGATTACAAAAGAATAATTTACATCTTTCTTCTCCAGTTTTTTTTGAAAAACATATACCATCTATGTCAGTAAAGTTTGGATCTCTATCAGTTAGAATTACGGGTATTATTTCTTTAAAAGCTTCAATTCCAATTTTATCTTCGATTTTATCAAAAAATTCAACGACCTTTGTTGAATTGGGCTTTTTTATTAAATTTAATAAAGTAAATTGCAAATTAGGTAGAATAAATGTTAAAATATTATTGTTATCAGTTTTGATAGCTCCAAGGAAATCTAGTTGCCAGACGTAGATTCCTGGATGCTTATGCAAATAAGCAAGATAATCTAGATAAGTATGACCTGTTCTGTCAATTTTTTAATTTTCAGAATACTCATACTTTTTATTATGTTTTCTTTTTTTATAAGTAACTGCGTAGGGTAAATCGACTCTTTTAGTAGTTAAATATCCTTTATTAATATAGCCGTATATTGTCGATACTGATTTATTAATAGTATCGTTGTTTTCAATTTTGATTTGATAAATAGATTTATTTTCAGAAATGCCATCTTTGATGATTTTATCTAATTTATTAAATTCTTCTGAATCTAAATCTATTCCTTTTCTTGAATTAATTAAATTTATATCAGCTTTTTTTTGAGCAATTGCAACATCGTATTTATATTTTGTATAAGGACAATTTTTATATTTTTCTTTGCATCCTGTACAAACATATGGCCATCTTTTAGTGCGCTTACAATCATTTTTTAAACCAACTGAAGTTTCAATTCTATTCCTTTTCACTTCTTTTGATACACTGGTTGGATCAACTAATAAATTTTCTCCAATTTCTCTTAATTTATAATTATGTGATATACCAGATGAAATAGTCTTTCTTTGTTCAAGTGTTAAATGTTTCCATTCTTTCATTTTTATTACCTCCTTCAAAGCAAGGAAACTAATAATATATTATAACAAGACTTATTTCCGTTTTTAACCTAAAAGCGGAAATCCAAATTAAAATTCACGGATTGCCATAATAAAGATAATTTGCGTTTGTAATTTACTACATAAAATGCTATAATTACATCATAAGGAGGAATAAAAATGGGAGAAGAAAAAAGCAAAAACAACGTTGTCTTAATAGTTATAATTATCATCCTATTAATTGCTGTTATTGGTTTATGTGGTTATATATTTTTAAACAAAGATAAATCAAAAAGTCTTGATTATAATATAGAAAATAATAATACAAATTCAAAAAATGTAAATGATCAGCAAACTGATAAGACAGATACTAATACTCCGGAAACAAAAACAAATTCAATAATTATGTTTGATGGAACTAAAGCAATTAACAGTAATGAAAAGAATTATACTTTGGCTTGTGAAGGAAATGCTGGTATATGGATAACAGTAGATTCTACGCAAAAGGTATTAACATTTAGTTTTACTCCAACTAGAGTTGTAGAATTTTATTCATTAACTTGGACAAGCACTAGAAATGATATGACAACTTCTAAGATTAACTTTGATAATAAAATTGTCGATATTTTCTTTGGTGAAATGGGACAAAGTTCATCAGGTGATACGTTGTTTATCTTACTAGAAGATGGTACTGTAGAGTATATTCCTATTGCTCATATGTTTAATAATGTACAGGCCGAGGTTGTATCATATGGTAAAATTAATGGCGTAAGTGATATTAATAAGTTTACATTATCAAGTACTTCTGATGGTGTTACAACTTTAGCTATCAAAAATGATGGAACTTTCTATGATTTATGGTATTCTTTAAAAGATACTGGTAATTATTAAAAATAATATTTTTAAAGAAAATAAGTCCAATTATATTGAGACTTTTTTTAATGATAGAATATATGTAGTTGTTGATTCAAATGTCAATTGCCTATGTGAAAAGTTGTATATACCTATACTGATACCAAAAAATGTATAATATATATTATGGAGATGTTAAAAATGAATGAATTTATATTACCTAAAATTACGAAACTATCATATTGTGTTTCATGTGATTCTTATGCTAACATTAGTAATGCTCTAAACGTATGGATAAAATTTACAGGTTATTTTTCTGAAGAAGAAATTGCTTATATAAATGAACTTGATCAAATTCCACTTTATTTGATAGAAATTGATAAAATTAAAAAATATTGGAAATTAAGAGAAAGAATGGAATTATATAAATTATTACTTAAGTATAAAAATAAAGATTGTACACCAGAAGAACATGATAAAGTCGTAGCCTACATGCACAATACATCTTTAAGAAATTTAGTAAATAATAGTGTTTCAGAAGAAGAAAAGAAAAGAGCTTCTCTAATTTTAAATGATTTAATAACAATTGAAGATTTAAGAACATATATAAAGTTTAAAGAAAAAGATTATGTTGAATTAAGTATATATGATGCATATATTCTGTTTTATGCTAAAGAAAAATTATTTAATATCGAGCAAATTGAGTTCAATGAAAAAATAAGAAATGAACAAATAAAGGGTACATTAAAGTTGAAAAAAATTTAATAGTTACACTCGTAGTTTTTAGATATGCTGAAAACATAGAAATAGTCATTTTTAAAAATTTAATTATATAAATAATTTAATAAAAAAATTATTAGCTTTTCTATGATTATTTATTATAGTTTAATTATCTAATTTATATGGAACGTTGTTATTAAAAAAATATAAATTTCTGCGTTGCTACTAATATTAAAAATTTTTGTGTGAAATCTTCGAACTTATCAAAGCTTTTGTTTGTATCTAATATCATAGTATATATGCGATACATGTCAATACTAATAAAATATATTTAATACGGTGCATGTCTTTAAAATTTAAACATCATTGTTATAAGTCATACATTTAAAGAAAGCATAAAAAATAACAAAATTGTTAACATTTGCATAAATATTATTTTTGTGATAACATGTATTTAACAAGAGAAGTTGCATAAAATAAAAAAGGGGACATTCAGTTTTTCCGAGTTGAATGTCTACCCAATTTGGATTGAATCAGACACTTATTCTATCGAATGAGCGTCATTTTTTTATTACTACTATCAAAATGATAAGGAGAAATAAAATGATAGTAATGTATCGAAGAACTTTGATTACAAAGTCTCTTTTTTTCATTATTATCAAACCTCCTCTCTATAAGGATTAGAGGTAGACACTCAACAACTGATATTCCCTATAGAAAGTATACTATCAAACAAATTTAAAGACAAGCGAACAAGTAAAAAAAAGTTATTAGACTTCATCGTAAGCACCATTAATGTTTATATTTGAATCATTTTGGTTCTTTTTTTATGAAAAAATTTCTTTTTTATACGATGCATGTCTTCTCCGCAAATAATAAAGACCTTCTATCATCTTGAAGAGTATCTATTTAGTAATATGACGATTTATAAAACTATGTTAAAAGGGGTAGTCGCTCATCTAATAAAAGGTGTTATAATATAAAACGTTCGCTGAGCAATAGGAAAGTTAACTAAGCTAAAATTATCTGACTTAGAAGCAAGGTACTTACTCCCAAAAGAAGAAAAGAGGAATACATAGTTATGTCATATTTAAAGTTCAAAAAGAAAAATATAACAGAAGAAGAACTAGATTCAGTATTAGAAATTTTCAGTTCAGATTTATCTGATATAGAAAAGTCTGTCAAGGTTGAGCAAATAATATCTTATAAAGATTTAAAAGACTACATCTTATATAGAAGTGCTTCTAGACTCAATATAAACGATAAAGTAATTAATGTTTTAAATATTTACGAAAAGTTCAGAAAAAAAGGTTTATTTCGCGACTGGTATAAGTGTGATGCCGAGGAATTACAAAGAAGAGTTGCTACCTTAAATAAAATTTATCAAACTTTAAAATCAGACTTAAGTACTGAAGAAAAGGCTCAAATTGTTTTCAAAGAATTTAAAGATAAAGAAGAATTTAATAAAAAGTATTCTTTATTATATAGGTTTGGGCTAAATGACCCAAGACTTTCTCAAGCTTATGAAGCCTTAAATGACTTTGAAATTATCAGTAATACCATCAATTCTTTTACTGATACCCAAGTAAAAAATAGTCGCTATCGAGCAGAAGTTGAAAAACTTCTAAAAGAAACCAATTATCTAGAAAATTACTTATATGCTGAATACGTTATTAAAACTTACTTAACAGATGATAAAAGTTATCTAAAAAATAGTTTTTTAAAGAGTTTAGGCATTGATAGTGAAACCTTTCAATATTGTGAAAAATTAATTCAATTTCTTAATCCACTTTTATATAAACAATATCAAGAATGTATTAGTGAAAATAATAAAAAAAGAGTCTTTGCTATTGGGATGACTATTAGAAGTTTAGCCTATGGAATTAATACTGGTTATTTAAAAGATGGTACAGAATTTAATTTATTAGAGTTTTACAAAAGGGTTCCTTTTAAAGAATGTGAAGCTAAATTTGTTTCATCTTTAAAAGATTTCATCTGGCGAAATATTGGCAATGAAACAGGTATTTATACTACAATTAGTAGTTACTTAAAGAAAAATAATATTAGCAAAATGACTCCTATAAATGAAACCGAATTAGTTGAAACTAAAATGATTTGTAAGGGAATTGTCATAACTCCAGAAATAGTTCATAACATATTTAGATATATGAAAGTAAATAAATTACCCAAAGTAATAAATGTTTATAATATCCTCATCACGAAGTATGTTAATAATGAGATTGACTTCAGTTTGCTAGATGAACAAGAAAGTTTGATGGATTTAAAAATGACACAAGGACTACATATAAATCCATATTCTTTACAACTAACCAAATAATATTAAAGAATAGGTAACATATTTACTTAACTATTATAAATCCTTTATTAGTAGTAATTTTTAAACAAAATCCTATGAATTTACGACTTTGTATATATTTCAGTCTAAATGACTGATTTTTTTTCCAAAAAAGCTAATAAATTTCGTCTTCTCCTTGTATTTCCCAATATTTAAAGACTTTGACAAGTTCCCGAATTATGATATATAATATCCAACGAATAAATTGAGGGGGAATATTTAATGATAGTTTATAGATGTATTAGCGAACTTGAACTTGCTTGTATGCTAGGAATTCCTAACTATACTGATGCTCCTCATGGCAAAAATACTTTTAAATATGAAACTAATGTCCAATATAAACATTTCTTTTATTATTATGATTCTGCCATTTCTTTCATGGATGCTTTAAATAATGATCGCTACTACAATAAATATGCCATAATTATAGCTTGTGATATTAATGATGAATTATTAAAAAAATACTTTGGTTTGGGAAAATATAATTTAAATTGCGTTCCTAATGAACTAAAAGATAGTATTTTACAATATTTTGAGACAATATATTATCCAGAATTTGCTATTCCTAGTTCCTTAATAAAACGTGAAATGATCGTTGGAATTGGTAATAAACAAAGAATCACTCCCATTAGCTATATTTATTATGACGAAATGAGCGATGCTATTATTAAAAGTAAAAAAGATTTTTTAGCATACGAAAAGTGGTTATTTGCTAATGGAACTAATTTATCCGAAAAGAAAGTCTTAAAAAATCGCAAAAAACTCTTTCCATTAGGAGAAGAACCGACTAAGAAATTATTCTAAGACTTCTAAAAGTCAATCTATAATAAATATCTACTCAGTTATAACCTAAAAATGTTTAAACAATCTATAAAAGGTTGTTTTTTTCTGGCTATTTTTAAATTTTTACTTAAATAAATCCCATAAAAAAAGAATATGTTCTATTATTCAGCCATATTCTTCTAATTTAAATCTTTGATGGTCCTTTTGCTTGACCAGCTTGATGTTCAAGAGCTTCACTTAATTTTGATATAAATGCTTCTTTATTTTCCACACAAAATTCAGCCCATTTTTTATTACTTGGTCCAAAATCATTTCCATATGGAGGTACATCTTCAATTACTATACTATCATCAATAAATGGGATAGGTTTTATTAAATCGAAGTTGGCATTAATTTCTTTTTCGGAATAAACAGCGCTTCTTAACATCATTAATGTACGTTTAAATTTTTCATTATTTTTTTCGCAGCAATCATTAAATAAAAGATAAATTTTTGCCCCTCTTATACCTAATGAATCTAAAAGAAAAATATCCATAAAACTACGTGAATCATTCATCATATTCAATATAACATTCATCGCCCCAGGATTACCATCAGACATTGCCATTAGGATATGCATAACACTCATGCTACTTGTTAATTTTTTGTTTTCCATTTTTTTTCAACTCCCTTCGGGTCGATATTATAGCACGTATCATCTAAATAGGGAAATTGAAGTGGTTAAAATACAAATTCTTCTTAATTCTTCTCATATTATTGGCCATTAACAATCTTTCTCAGTTAATCTTTTTCTTAAAATATTCATCTTATTTTTATCATATCCTAAATAGTTTAATAATGTCTTTTCCTTACCTATAATAGTAAATGCCTTCTTAATCAATTTATAACTACTATAAGTTTTACTGTCACTAGTAAAGCTACCTTATAAATTAAATTAACTAATTTCTAATTGTAAAATATCTAATTAATTCCGCTAATTTTCAAAAAAAACGACAATGATTCCAAAATTATGTTATCATTATAATAGCAAATATAATAACGGAGGTGCATTATATTATGGCTTTTAGTATTTTAAGCAAAAGAATGCTTGAAAATGATGATATAAAGAAAATTGTAAACCAAATTAAGAACTATAGCTCAATTTTTACATTAGATCAAACTAAAAATTTTGGAATTGACCTTGATGTTTCCACTAGAATCACCTTGAAAGATTATGATATCGGTAGAAATGCAGGGGCTTGCTATAGGATACGTATGAAAGTCGCAGAAGATGAACTGTATGATTATGCACAGGTTCTACCAATTATACACTATGAAGAAATTAAAAATGATAGTCAAATCATTTCTGAAGATGAGAGTGCTTTCGAAATTCAGTATGGTCGAGGATTAACTTCTCGAATTGCTAGTAGCGATGATTTACAAAAAATTAATATGGATCTTATGATGGGAAATATCGTTGAAACCGATCATAAAATAACTATTCTTTTATCTAGTGATGGTAAGAAAACTCAATTACGTGTATTTAAAGATCAACAAACTGAAAAAGAATATGTTTTCATGAAGAAAAAAGCTGATGGTTCATTTGATGATAGTTTAGATATTCAAGCAACCTTTGTAGGATGTGTTTCTCCACTTTTATGGAAGGTTGACAGGAAAACAGGTATTGCCATTTGCAGTAATCCTTTATTTTTATCTGAAAAAAAACACTGTAGATATGAGGAATCAGCATTATCAAATTTTTTAGAAAGTGATGAGTTTGCAGAAGAATTGAGGGTGCATCCAGAAAAAGAACAAGAAAAAAGTACCCATATTAATAATCCTTTTGGTGCAAAAAAAGGAGAACTTAGTTTTGAACAAAAAATTAAAAGAATCTTAATGGGTGGTAAAAGAATTCCATACTTAGTCGGACATCCTGGAATAGGTAAAACTCAAATTGCTAAAAGCATTAATAAAAACTGTCTATCTTTTAATATAGCTACCTTTGTCCCGGACACCTTTACTGGTAAAACTAGTATTGTTCCGGGCGATAAGGTAATTACTACAGAAGGTAATAAAACTCTTGAACATAGTGAAAAAGGCCGTACCGCAATAACGGAACCAGAATGGCATGTTAAATTAAATGAAATGTCCACTAAATGCCGTCAAAATTCTGAAAGATGTATTTTATTCTTAGATGAATTTGATAAATTAACTCCTAATATGCAAGTATTTATAAATGGTATTGTAGATGAACCTCGAACTATTGCGGGGTGGGAAATACCTAATAACGTTGATATTATCTTAGCTGGAAATACCGAAGAATATTCTGATGCAGCCTTCAATATTTCAGGTGAAGTTGCCAGTAGATTAACTCGATTAGAAGTATCTGCCGAAGCCATCAATTGGTTGAAATGGGCGTCTAAAAATAATATTGATCCTATTGTAAAAGCTTATTTACATAATTTCCCTGATAAAATAATTCAAGATGTTAAAGATAAAGATGATCAATATGATTATGCTTTAAGTTTAACTCCAAGAAGTTGGGATCAAAAAATCAGTGAAGAGTTAAAAGCGGCTAGAGAAATACAATCTTATCCTTATTTAGAACCATATATGGATAAAAAAAATCTGGACGAATTCGAAAAATTTATTTCCATGTATTTTGAACTTGGTGTTGAGGAAATTGCCAAAGGTAATTCATTACCTAATGTCTTTGATTTAACCCACGATCGTATTCAGATGATTATTAATTGCTTGATTACGACCGTTACAACTGAAGAAGAAATCGCTAATGCTTTAGCCTTTATTGAACAAAATAATTTAAATGAATATAAGTCCTTATTTGAAAAAAGATGGACTGAAATTAACAATACTGATGATGATATTCTAAAACTTAGATTAGCTCAAAATTCTTTACAAGAAAGGAGTAATGGTTATGGAAAGTAAAAATGAAAAACGTTATATCCACTTTATTGTTGAAAATAATAGCCCTGTATATTTAAAAGAAAAAGCTATTTTAGATATTATAAAAAAATATCCTAACTTTGAAATAAATAGCAATAACCGATTAACATTTAGTGACTCGTTACAAGCATTTATCAATAATAATAGTGATGTTCAAAGAATGTTTATCATTATTAATACGACCAATATTGATGTAGCTATTCAAAAAAAACTATCTTATATGATTAAAGATAAATCTTATCAAACGATATCTTTACCTAATAATTCTAAAATAGTTGTAACTGGTAATAAAGATAATATAGATAAAGAACTTTTGGGTCTTTTGGTTGTAATTGATGATTAGCATTGAGTCTGTCATTGATCGAACTTTAATTTTTTTCCCAGTCTTTAGAATTTTAATTGGGCACATTAAGTTTATTGAAGATAAGAGTATTGCAACAGCTTGTACGACAGGAAGTATTATTTTTTATAATTCAGAATTTCTTGAAAAGTTAACTAAAAACCAGCAGGCCTTTGTTATAGCCCATGAATTGGCGCATATTACTTTAAAACATCTTTCTCGTCGTCAAGATCGTGACCCTGAAATATGGAATTATGCTACTGACGCGGTCGCTAATCAAATTTTAGTAAAAAATGGCTTTCCTCTAATTGATGGGGTTATTAATTGTCCTGATGCCATCTCTTTTTCGGCCGAAGAATACTATGATATTGTTAAAAACAGACCAGATTGTGATGAAATAATGTCGAAGTATCGCCAGAAAAAAGATACTAAAAAAATAGCTACACATGAACATTGGAATGAAGAACAAACTAATGATTTTGAAAAAGATTTACCGGATATTAATGAACACAATATAACTGAAATAAATAAAAAAATAATTCATGATGATAATCAAAAATTTGTTGCTGAGCAAGAAAAACAACAAGAATTTCAAAATAACATAGCTAATGTTGGCGAAGCTTCATCGGTCCTTGATTGGAAAAGTATTTTACAACGTAAAAGGAAAAAAGTTGTTTCTGCTGACTACAATTTATATAATGGTTACTTTGATGATGAAGGAATTTATAAGTATCCTTACGAGTTGATTCGTAAACCTACGGTAGAAATTTTAATAGATACAAGTGGTAGTGTTGACGATAATCTTGTTAAAGCTTTTTTACGCGAATGTAAAAATATTTTTGATGATTTTAGCCTGAAAGTAGGGTGCTTTGATACTGAATTTTATGGCTTTCAAAATATCAGGAATGTAGCTGATTTAGATAATTTTGAGATTAAAGGACGAGGTGGGACTGATTTTTCCACAGCTATAAATTCTTTTAGTAAAAAATCTACTATTAAAATAATTTTTACTGACGGTTATGATACCTTGCCACCTAATAGTAAAGATGCTATCTGGTTAGTTTATGGTAATAGTGATATAAAAAAGCCAGGTGTCGAAATATACCATGTTGATCCTGATACTTTAACTATCAAAGGTAAAAGTAGATAAAAAATATGATAGAGTAGCAAAAGATGTTAAAAATTTTGTTTTATTACTTGAGTCATTTTTAAGTATCTAAAATAAAAAATCTTTCCATAAACTCATGGAAAGATTTTTATATGAAAGAATTGTCCTAATAAAATTAGCCAACTTTATATAATTAACTATTAAATAATTCTCCTTTTATTATAGTCTAAATGATATTTAAATGATTTAAAACATCCAAACAAATAAGAATATTACAATGGCATGGCCAATTCCAAGCACCCAAAGCATTTTATTGATTTTCTTTTTTAAAGTTTGATTAGTAATTTTGTTTTTATTTAATATTCCTAAAATTACTGTCAAAATCATCATTAAAATTGATGTTGCAAAAAACATAATTGCAAAATATCCAAGAGCCATACTAGCAACAACGTTATTAAACACACTTTTACCATTTCCATCAAAAGTGATAAAGTCAATATCTGAAATAATTGTTATAATGAGCATCCCCAAATTAAGGATATAGCATATTAGAAAGGGTAAGCTTAACTTTTCCTTTTTTTTATCATCTTCTTGTATCTCATTAACTGAATTCTTTGTTTCTAACTTTTCTTCATTTTTATCCATAAACATTCCTCACATAAATAAAATAATTATATCTAATACTAAAACCAAAACACCACCCAAAAAAGTTAACCAAAATTCCCATTTCTTATTACAATATCTTAAAACATAAGCTAATTTAGGATTATCAGGATTATAATATACATCTATTTCTGACCCAACCGGGTATAATTCTACTAGGGGATTTTTAACAATATCAACAAAAGAATTGGCTATTCTACTTATGGTTAAAACTTGCTTTTCCTCTTTATATTCCATATTACTATGACTAGGAAGACTCTTTGTTATTATTTTATAGGCCTTATATTCTGGCCCAACTACTTTATATTCTTTATTATTAACTTCATAAAAGACAACTGGTAAGCAAATAGGACTATTTTCTCCACCATAACTAAATAAAGTATATCTTTTTACAATCCTTTAACTTTACTAGTACATTTTTTCTCTTGAATTAAATATTTATAAAAGAATTTAAAAGCTATAAAAAATAATATAATTGTTCCTAATGATAACATAATTCCAAAAACTATCTTAGTTATTTCATCTTCACAACCTTTCTATAATAATTTTAACATGAAAAGTTCTGAAAAGCTTTAAATATCTTATTACTATCAACAAACCTTTCATATATTGTGGTCAAATGATAATAATTTTTGTGATTATGCTATAATAGTTTCACTTGAGTATTATAATGATAATTTTGAGAGAATATAGAACTTATCGAAGAAAAAATATGGAAGGATGATTTACTTGAAAATATTAATTATTGGTGCTGGTGTTCTTGGTTCAAATTTAGCTCATTCTTTAAAAAAAGAAAATGACATAACTATTTTGGCTCGTGGTAAAACCTATGAGGCTTTACATAATGATGGACTTATCATAAAACATAAATTTGGTTCGAAAACCATCGATCATTTTAAAATAATTAATAAATTAAAGGAAGATGATATTTATGATGCCATCTTTGTTGTTTCAAGATTCTCTAATTTAGATAGTATTGTTCCTATAGTTGAGTCTAATAAAAGCCAAAATATTATTTTTGTTGGTAACAACATGAATGCTGAAAAATACCAAAACATTCCTCATAAAAATGTTTTATTTGCTTTCTTTATGGCTGCTGGAAAGAAAGAGGATGGTTATATCAGTTCCATCTGTTTAAATAAAATTATGATTGGTCGTACGGATGGTCAAGATACTGATAATGAATTCATTAAGTCAATATTTAAACAAACTAAAATAAAAGATATCATTGAAAATAAGATGAATGATTATCTTAAAACACACGCATGTGCAGTTCTACCTTTAGTTTTTGCTAGCTACCAAGTAAATGGTAATTTAAAATTATTAAAAAAGGACAAAGCTTATTCTTTGTTAATTATGGATGCAATTATTGAAGGGTATGACGTTTTAAAAAAGCTAGGGTACGAAATTATTCCTAAAGGTGAATATGAAAATTGCGTCAATAAAAAAGCTCTTTGTGCGTTCATTTATCGTTTTATGTTCTCTAACTTTATTGGTCAACTTTGTATTTCCGATCATGCCATGAATGCTAAAGAAGAATTCATCTTGCTCAATACTGAGTTTGAAAAATTAAAGGCTCAAGCTCAAATAAAAACTAAAACTTATGATAAATTAAAAGAAGCTCTATTAAAACATTAAGGAACCAACTTAGTTTGGATTAAAAAAATAGTGTGTATATCAACTTAAAAAAAATACATCTCAAGCCTAACTTTATGTTAAAATAATCTTAAAGTAGTGAATTGAGGTAAAAAAATGAACAACTTTGGCTGAGGACTAGTTGAAAAATTAGCTTTAAAAAATCCTTTATATTGGCTTTTTCTACTTATAGCTTTTATAAGTTGGGCCTTCTATCGTCAGATAGTTGGTTTTATGGGCGAAGTATGGACTAAGAAAGCCTTATCCAAATTAAATAAAAAAGAATACAAGATATTAAATAATATTATGATTGATGTCGATAATAAGACTTATCAAATTGATCATATTGTTATTAGCAAACATGGTATTTTTGTTATCGAGACTAAACAATATAATGGTTATATTACGGGGAGTGAATACGATAAAAATTGGTGTTTAAAAGTCAAGAATAAAAAAATTTATATCAACAATCCGATGCATCAAAATTATGGTCATGTCGTTGCTCTTAGTAAAAAATTAAACCTTGATATGGATAAATTTATTCCTCTTGTTTGTATTCCTAGCACGGCCAAAGTAAATGTAAAATCCCGTATTCCCGTAGCTCGCAATACTAATATAGTTAACATTATTAATAGCTATCAACAAGAAATTATTTCTGATCCTACTTTGTTTTGTGAAAAAATAAAAAAAGCCAATATTACTGATTATAAAACGAAAAAAGAACACATCGTTAGGACTAGGGCGATAATCGATGCTAAAAAAAGTAATATGGAAGGTAAATGTCCCTTGTGTGGTAATGATTTAGTTCTAAGAGATGGTTCAAGAGGAAAATTTTTAGGCTGTAAAAGCTATCCTAAATGTCAATATACGCAAAGTATTAATTCTTCAAATTCTTAAATATATCCTATATAAAAAAGTAACTAACCAATAAAAAGTAAGTTCTTAAAGTTAAATAAACTATGCTAAATTCCATACTTAGTAGGGTAGAAGAGCCCAGAAAAAAATAATATTCAACTTTGTTAAAATTTATTATTTTCTTATCTCTTATTTATTAAAGTTTTATCTTCATTACTAAAACACAATAAAAAATTATCTATAAAGGAGGAAACGTTGTGAATAAAAAAATTATTTTAATTTTAAGCTTTGTTGCTTTAATCTTAACCCTTATCTTTGCTGGGACTTTTTGTATATACCATTTTGACCATCTTCCATCCCCAATGACAATTTTGTCCTTAATATCGATATATCTTTCTTTTGATTATTTATTACTTTTAATAACTTATTGTTTTAAAAAGTTTATGAAAAAAGAAAAGTTAGGTCTTAAAAAAATCATTGGCTTAATATTACCAATTATTTCACTTTTATTAATTTTATTATTTTCTATTATTATTAATTATGAATATTTAATTTGGTATTCTTTCTCAAGTCCTTTTTATGTCAATGTAATTGTCAGAAGTTTAGAATTTTTATTACCAGCTATTATTCTAAGCCTAATTAGTTTTTTCTTAATAAAGAAACCTAAAAAGAAGTAGGTAATGTTCTAAAAATGTGAATATTTATAAATCATCTTTTGCTAATGTCATCTAGGCTATAACGAGTATTATCATAATACTTTTTTTTATGCTGTCACTTTAAAGAAAAATGAATACAATTTAGTTATCTTCTATAAAAATATTATCAACACTCTAAATAGCTTTGTTTCTTAGCCAATAACTTAGTTTGTCATTTTACGTGAAACATTTTATTTAGACATTATAATTAATTTGTATAAAAATACTACATTAAGTAAATAATATATAAGTAATTAAGCAATTTTAATCATTTATCTTATTACCTTACACACCATAAAAAGTGTTTATTGTTAAGATTAGAAAAAGAGCTTATAATCCTAAAGAATGATATGAAGGAGTGATTATATATGTATTATGGATCTGGAACTTACGAGGCTTTTGCTCGTCCCGAAAAACCAGAAGGAGTTGATAAAAAATCCGCCTATATAATAGGTACTGGTCTTGCCGGTCTTGCTGCTGCCTTTTACTTAGTAAGAGATGGTCAAATGAAAGGTGAACACATTCACTTGCTAGAAAAATTGGAGCTAGCTGGTGGTTCATGTGATGGTCGTAAAGATGTAACCAAAGGTTTTTACATGCGTGGTGGTCGTGAAATGGATAACCACTTTGAATGTATGTGGGATATGTTTAGAAGTGTTCCTTCTATTGAAAATCCTAATGTAATGGTCTTAGATGAATATTATTGGTTAAATAAACATGATCCAAACTATTCACTATGTCGTGCTACTATTAATTGTGGCGAAAATGCTCATACTGATAATTTATTTAAATTAGATCGTAAGTCAGCTATGGCTTTATCTAAATTATTTATTACCCCAGAAAAAGACTTAGAAGATAAAAAAATATCTGATGTTTTACCAGAATCTTTTTGGAATACTAATTTTTGGCTTTATTGGCAAACGATGTTTGCGTTTCAAAAATGGTCTTCTGCTTTAGAAATGAAGAGGTATTTATGCCGTTATGTTCATCATATTGATGGTTTACCAGACTTTAGTGCCTTAAGATTTACTAAATATAACCAATATGAATCAATGATTCTTCCTCTTACTAAGTACTTGGAAAATCATGGTGTCAAAATAGAATATGGCATAGATGTAAAGAATGTTATCTTTACATCTAAACAAAATAAAAAAGTAGCTACTCAAATTGTTTATGAGAATAAGGGCCAAGAAAAGACTATTGATTTGATTGAAGATGATTTAGTTTTTATTACTAATGGTTGTTGTACTGATACCTCATGTTATGGGGATCAAAATACCGCACCTGATTTATCCAATATTAAAAATGGGGCTGGGGAATCCTGGGATATGTGGAAAAACATTGCTGCTCAAGCCAGTCATGGCGAATTTGGTAATCCCGATAAGTTCTGTAATGCTGTTGATAAAACAAATTGGATGAGTGCTACAATCGAAGTTAGTGATAATAACATAATTGATTACATTATGAAAATATGTCAACGCGATCCGCGTCAAGGTAAAGTCACAACCGGTGGAATCGTTACAGTTAAAGATAGTAGTGACAACTGGTATTTATCATGGACAATTAATCGTCAACCACAATTTAAATCTCAAAATAAAAACAGTGTTTTAGTATGGGTATACGCCTTAAATACTAATAAAACTGGTAATTATATCGAAAAGCCAATCAAATTATGTACAGGAAAAGAAGTTTGTGAAGAATGGTTATATCATATTGGTGTTCCAAATAATGAAATTACTAAATATGCCGCAAAATGTAATACTACAACCTGTTATATGCCTTACATCAATGCATTCTTCCAACCTCGTCAAGAAAAAGATCGTCCTCTTGTTGTTCCTAAAGAAGCTATCAACTTTGCTTTTATTGGCCAATTTGCTGAAACACCACGTGATACAATCTTTACCACTGAATACTCCATTCGTACTGGCATGGAAGCAGTTTACACTTTACTAAAAGTTGATCGTGCAGTCCCTGAAGTATGGGGTAGTAAATATGATGTTCGCGAACTATTAAAAGCTTGTTACTATGCCGTTGACAAAAAATCTGTTGACGAACTTCCTTTAAATTTTGCTGAAAAGAAATTCTTAAAACTTCTTGAATTAAAAGTAAAAGGAACTGACTTAGAACTTCTCTTAAAAGAAAGTGGCTTATTTAAATAGTAAAATTAAATATGAAATATTTATTAAATATATTTATTTCATATTTTTTTTTGTATAATAATCTATAGGTGATAACATGAGTAGTCTAACAACTAAAAAAGCAATAGCATATACTTTCAAAGATCTTTTAAAGGAAAAACCATTTAATAAAATTACTGTTAATGATATAGCTAATAAATGTGATATAAATCGTCAAACCTTTTATTATCACTTTCAAGATATTCGAGACTTAGTTGAATGGATATGTATCGAGGAAGTAGATACTATCTTACATAAGAATAATGAATGTTCAAGTTGGGAAGATAAGTTTTTAATTATCTTTCAAATAATGGCTGAAGAAAAAATCTTTATTGAAAATATATATCATTCTGTTTCTAGTGAAATTTTACGTAACAACCTATATCACTTAGTTTATCCTATTATATATAGTGAGATAGTTAATAAATCAAAAGGGAAAAGTCTAAGAGAAGAGGATAAACAATTTATAACTAATTTTTATAAATATGCTTTTGTGTCTATTGTTTTAGATTGGATTGATAAAGGAATGCATGAAAATCCTGAACTAATTGTTACGGAAGTTAGTCAACTGATTACAGGAACTATCGACCATGCTTGTTCTTCTGTTAATAAAACACTCTAAAGACTAAAAAAATATCTTTATATTATTTAAGGAAGACTTACCATGATAAAAAAGATTAATTCTAATAAAAACATAATTATTTCCCATATTGCCGATATTGATGGAATGGGTTCTGTAATTTTAGCTAATCAATTTTATAATAACCAAATTGATTATATTTTAAGTGATATCGATGAATTACCTGATCTTTTTAATTCTTTTGATTTTACTAATTATGAAACTATCTATTTATGTGATTTACCACTTCTTAATTGTACTATTACTATCTTAAATCACCGGCCTGACTTAACAAGAAAGTTAAAACATTTTGATCATCATTTATGCTATGAACAAGAAAAACCAGCTTATGTTAATGCTTTTTCAGTTTTAAATAATCGTCTAACTTGTGGAACCGAGTTATTTTATAATTACTTACTAACTTTAAATTTCTCTTTAAATAATCCTTTTTATCAAACATTAGTTGAAGCTACACGTGAACAAGATACTTGGGATTTTCAAGAAGAAAGTTATAATGCTAAATTACTTGCTAGTATTCATGCTTTAATAGGACCAACCGCTTACATTGATTTAATCTCTTCACTAGATGACCAAAAGCCTTTTCAATTGCCAAGGTATTTTAATGATTTATATAAACAAGACTTGGAACGTCAGCAAGCGTATCTTACACAAGTTAATCAGAATCTTTTAATTACGACGTATAAAAATTATCAGATAGGGGTAACTATTGCAGAACAATATCGTTCAATAATCGGTGCCGGAATTTGTCAATTGCATCCCGAGTTAGCTTTTGTGATGATTTTAAATTATAATCGTAACAAAATTTCTTTAAGAAGTGCCAAAGCTGAGATTGATTTAAATCAAATTGCTGCTGAATTCCATCCGGAAGGTGGTGGCCATAAGAATGCTGCCGGCTTTATTATTGATGATAAGTCTATTCCCAATATTCAAAAATATCATCAACTGTACTTAGAAAATCTAAAAAGTAAATATTAAACAAATCTTTGTAAAATTATTACTAATGAGCAAAGTTTTTCTTAACTGTTAACTAATAACATCAAAAATTAAGGAGGAACATTATGAATAAATATCTTTTAATTACGACTACTTTTAATAATGAACAGGAAGCTAAAAAACTTATAGATCTCTTACTTTCCAAAAGATTAGTTAGTTGCTGTCAATTAAGTACCACTAATAGTACTTATCATTGGCAAGGAAAAATAGTAACCGAACCCGAATACCTTTTACAAATGAAATCCAAGAAGGCATTATTTAAGGAAATAGAGCAAATTATCAAGGCTAATCATAGTTATGAGACACCGCAGATTGTAGCTTATGACATCACAGCTGGCTCCCAAGAATACCTTGCGTGGATAGATCAAGAAACTATTTAATTTTCATTTAATAAATATAATATATTATCAATACGAGAAAAAGGTGATTTTATGCGTATCTTAATTGTTGAAGATGAATATAATTTAGCTGATGTTATTGCATCACGCCTAAAGAAAGAAAAATATGTTGTAGATATAAGTGAGGATGGAATGGATGGGTCCTATAACGCTTTGACCGGAATCTATGATTTAATTATTTTAGATGTTATGCTTCCCTTAAAAGATGGTTTTACTATTTTAAAAGAAATACGTGAAAATAAAATATCAAGTAAAGTTATCATGTTAACTGCTAAAAGTACTATTGAAGATAAACTAGATGGCTTAACTAATGGAGCGAACGATTACTTAACTAAGCCTTTTCATATTGAAGAATTAGTGGCTCGTGTTAATATTCAGTTAAAAGGTGATAGTCAAAAAGAAAATATTAATAAAACAACTTATCATGATATTGAATTAAATTCTCAAACTTCCAAACTTACATGTTTAACTAATGGCGAAAGCGTTGAACTTGTTTGCAAAGAGTACCAAATCTTAGAATATTTTTTAACGAATGCTAATGTTGTTCTATCAAAAGACCAAATCTATGATAAAATATGGGGCTTTGATCGTGAATCCGAATCTAATAACCTAGAAGTTTATCTATCATTTATTCGTAAGAAATTAAAAGCTATTGGATCCAAAGTCACGATTAAGTCATTAAGAGGACTAGGCTATAAATTAGAGGTCCAAGATGAATAAGTTAAAAAATAAAGTATTTTATACCATCTTTCTTAGCTTTAGCATTTCTATTTTAATCTTAATTATATCTTTTAATGTTGAGCAGTATCTAACCCAAAAAACTAAAATAACAAATAGTTTAAATCAGCTTGTGGATAAGAAAGAAAATAATCTTAATTTTTCAGATATTCCGCCGGAGCAAAAAGATGATAAACCAACGGATACCACTCCCAAAGACGATATTAATAATATTAAATATATGGATTTAACCATTTATACTGTGTTACTTGATGACGATAATAACATCAAAGATATTATCAATCACACCAATAATGATATTTCGGAAGAAAAAGTAAAACAAACTGCCCAGAATATTTTATCTTCTAATCCACAAACGCTTAAAATTGGTTTTTTATACACAACTAAATATTCTTATAAATTTACTAGTCAAGAATCCTTAGCCATTGTTGATAATACTGAAACAAGACAAACTCTTTTAAGTTATTTATTAATAACGATACTTATTTACATTTTCTTAGAATTAATTATCTTTATTGTTGCTAAAAAAATAACCAAATGGATAACCGAACCAGTTAAAGAAAGTTTTGAACGTCAAAAAGAATTTATTGCTGATGCTTCTCATGAATTAAAAACACCTCTTTCTGTAATTATTGCCAGTGTCGAAGCATACGAGGAAAATCCTCAAGAACATAAATGGTTAAATAATTTGAAAATTGAAGCAGATCGTATGAATAATTTAATAAAAAATCTTTTAGATTTAGCTTCCAGCGAAAGGGCAGAAACACTTGTTAAGCAAAAAAACAACTTATCAAAAACAATTGAACTAGCTCTTTTGACTTTTGAAGGCCGTGCTTTTGAACAACATATCACTTTAAAGTATGAAATAATGCCTCAAATAGAGTGGATTTATGATGAAAATAGCCTTCGTCAGTTAGTCGAAATTCTTCTTGATAACGCTCTTAAACATTCGCTCCCTAAGAAAGAAGTTACCTTAAATTTAAGTGAAAACAATAATACTGTTGAACTAATTGTTACCAATGAAGGGGAGCCAATTCCGGAAGGCGAAGAAGAAAAAATCTTTGAACGCTTTTATCGTCTTGATAAATCTCGTAATCGTAAAGAAAATCGTTATGGGCTTGGCCTTGCTATAGCTAAAAACATCGTTATAAATCATAATGGTCAAATAACAGCTCATTCTGAAAATCAAAAAACTATTTTTAAGGTAACCTTTAAAAAATGAAAACCACCATTTTGTCATATTTTTTAAAACATAAATTGTGTTAAGCATTATGATAATAAATATACTCAGCATCTTTAATATTTCAATTCATTGGCATTTCAATATCAAAGATATCATAAAATTTAATATTATTATCTTTTAATTCCAACATTTCTGTAATATAATTTAGTTCAGACATATAAGATCCTTCTTTCGTGTTTGTTTAGACGCTTACATTGTATCAAGGTTAAACTTATATGTCTTTTTATTATGAAAAAAGTGTATATAATGTTTTACACATTACACACACTAAAAAAACAAACATTAATTTAAATAGTGTTTGTTTTTTTTATTCTGTTAAAATTAAATTATTATCCAAAAACTTAATTGCTATTGCTATTAATATTATTGCTATTGCTATTAATATTAATATTATTATTGTTGGTATTACTGATATTATTGTTAATGTTATTGTTATTAATCACGTTGTTGTTAACATTATTGTTACTAATATCATTGCTATTGACATTATTATTAGTAATATTATTAATACTATTATTAATACTATTATTGTTGGTATTTGCAGCAACATTGTTTAGCTTTTCTTTACTATTATAAATTTTATTCAAAATAGGAGTTCCAACAGTTCCCAATGAGATTAATACGCCTAGGACTAGCACTAATCGCTCATAAAGATCACTTATCTTGAATATATTCCAAACCATAATAAGGATCATAACATCTATAATGATTGAACAAATAATTGTTGCCTTTTTAGCTATAGAAACAGTTTTATTTTCGTTGTTAATTCTCATAATTGAAGCAATATGTCCACAAGACCAACATAAAAGATTTAAAGTCCAAGCCATATTCCAGTTGAAAGAATGGATAGAATCATATTCGAGTTCAAGAATTCCCCAAACAAAACAAAGTGAATATAAACATGCAACTAAAGCAAGTGACATTCCTATAATGGAAAATAAACGCCATTTGTCTTTTTCATATACTGTTGATGAACATAATCCTGGAATAGAATAACCAAAAACTAGTAACGATGTAGCAAATATTTTAAAATAATCTTCCATTAAATCTTCTAACAAAATAGCTGCAATAGCCATAAAAGCGCTTAAACATAAGGAAGCAATTAACACCTTTAATATAATTTTTTTCGTACAAATTCACCTCCAAACCACTTATTTTATATGAATATTCTATCATACCTTAAACGATAAATATATGAGTATTTCTCTAAAGCAATTAAAAATAATAGCTAATTTTTAATTGAATTAATATTTTTTAATTTTCATTTAATACTAAAGTAATAAGATGTAATCATGAAAGGAAGAAGTGATAACTAGAAATATATTAATGTATTAAAAGCATCATGATAAAAACTAATTATTATAAAAAGAAAGAAGAGAT
>CAKOHV010000011.1 GCA_934086145.1 uncultured Bacilli bacterium | reverse complement strand
ATATCTAAGATATTACCAACAATTTCTAGTAACGTATTAGAAGCATTTATAATATCATCAGTATCTTCAACAACCTCTGCTGGAACTTGATCTTTATAGGTTGCAATATCTTCTGATAACCCAACAATAGCATTTAATGGAGTCCTTATTTCATGTGACATACTTGCTAAAAAATCAGATTTAGCTCGGTTACTTCGTTCAGCTTGATTTTTAGCCAAAGTAATTTCATTAAGCATTTTCACATCAGGATTTTCGATAGTAAAGTACATTATTATTACTATTAACGAAAAGACATAACCTATTAAAAACAAAGACGGATAAGCAACACTTAATATTAAGTCAATACCGCCCAATACCAATAAAGAATAGATTGGAATTAATTTTGACTTATCAATTTTTTTCTTGTACTTAATACAAAAAAATAAATCAAAAAAAGTATTAATGAAACAAACAAAATAAGTCAAATATATTGAAGGACCAGATGGCATTACACCACTCTCGTTGACAATATACGTAATCGGCAGTAGTAAAATCAAAATAAACAAAACAATATTGATTATACTGTACGCCTTTCTAGTTTTTTCTTTAACATTACTTATTCCCATTATATACAAAGCCATCAAACAACTCCAAACCATATAAAATGAAGAAGTCAATTTAGATGCAAACTGATAAATTATATTATTTAAATCGATACCATTTTCATAAACTATACAAGTTATTATTTCTAATAATAATCCAATAATTGTCACTATCAACATTTTACCATATATTTTGGTTTCAAAATTATCAAGCTTTTCTTTGGAAAAAAATATATACGACAACATTCCTATAATAATTAACGAACTAACAGAAAAATATACTCCCATTATAAACACACCTCTATTATATTTATATATTACCACTAAAGTACTATAAATTTCTATAGCTTACAGAAAAAAAGATTCAAAAAAATGAATCTTATATTCTTTTCATCAACGACAACTTTACGACATCATTATTTAATGTTCCATTTGCTAAAGCTTTTTTATCTTCTTCAACATAATACGCAAGATTAATTTTAGAATTAGACATTCGTTCTAGAGGTTTATCATAATAAACAATTGAACCTGGTAACCAATTATCTCCTAATTTAGTTGAAACTAAATAATATATTTTTTCTTCCAAATCTTTAAGATCAATATTTTCACTATAAAGTGAGATATGATACCTTGGAATAAATTGAACCATTTCATCAGGAATCGCTGTAACTAATACTTCTCTTATTTCCGGAATTTGTAATAATAAATTTTCTATTTGTTCTGGATAAATATTTTCAATTCCTGAAACAAAGTTCCTTTTTTGTCTACCAACGTATTTATATTCCCCATTCTCTTGTTGTTGTAAATAATCACCAATATTTACCCATCTCTTACCATCATCAAACACTTTTACTACTTTTTCTGTTTCTTCAGGATTATTATGATAACCAAGCATAACAGATGGCCCAGATACATATAAAACACCTTTTTCTCCTGGTTTACATTCTAAGCCTGTTTCCGGATTAACTAGTTTAACTTCAATTGTTGATATAGGTTTTCCTATGGTACCTGGAGTATGAATTTTACCATTATTAATCATAATTGAAGCCCAAGTTTCTGTAGCACCAAGACCATCACCTAAAACAGCATCGCTGCCACCAAAACGTAATGCATCATTTATAGCTTTATCCGTCGAAGCTTTTTTTGCTTCTCCACCTGATGTAGCATAATGTAATTCACTTAACGAACCTTGTTTTATTTTAGAATTAGGAACAAAGATATCACCATGTTGTTCAATTAAAGAAACCCAATGAGGTGGTCCTCCAACAGCGGCATTGGCATGTGTTCTAACAATCTCATCATAAAAGTCTCTTGGTAAAGCTTTTAATGTCAACGCTAATTCCATATTATTACATAAAGCATAGTGCATAATCATTCTTCCGTATGCCATATGTCCAATCGGAATATTACCTAAATGAACCATTCCAGGTTCAGCTTGAAAAATTGAATTCATTCCTTCTACTACATAATTCAATCCAGCCCCAGCTAAATCAACACCTTTATGAGTTCCTGTTGATCCACCAGTAAATAAAATATCCGTTAATTTATCCGTTGAATAATTATTAGGATGTAATATTATATCATTATAATTTTTCTTAGCTAAATATTTTAAATTAGCATTTCGATCAAGCTTAAAATTTCCTTTAGATATTTGCATCAATTTGTAACCTATTTTCATTTTTAAGTTGTCTACAGATTCTAAAGGAGAATATAATATTGTCGAAAAATTCAAAGCTTTTTCCACTTCTTTTATATTTTGATAAAAAGTATCAACTGATATTACCATTTTAGGTTTTACCTTTTCTATATCTGCTCTTACTTTTTCAGCATTATCCAGAGGATTTAAGCCAACTGTGATAGCTCCAATTACTTTATCTAGAGCATACAATAAATAAACAGATTCTGGCGTATTTAGGGCCATTACACCTATTACGTCACCTTCTCTAACACCTTTCGCATATAATATTTTTGTATACTTTTCTATTCTATCATGCAATTCTTCAAACGTTACTTTTCTTTCTCCAAAAGATAAAGCTGTTAAATTCATATATTTAGCATTATTTTCAAGTAAATAGTTATACTTACTATTATTTGGATTTGCCACTTCTCACACCTCACATTAATTCATATTTTACCATTTTAATCTAAAATGTCAAAAATTACAAAAGCTAAGATAAAATTTGACCATATAGGCGATCAAGCCAACCTTTTCCCAAATAAAAAGCCAACATGCGTTGACTCAATTTTTTATAACTTATTTTTTAGAAAGGGTTAACTTTAAAGAATTACTTACATCCAAATCTTTATTAATCACAATAAAGCCATCTTGTTCTTGTTTTATCTTTACAACATCTCTTTTACCAGATTTAGCATATGGAAAAGATGTTCTAATTTTAAATCTACAAGGTACCATACTTACATTATTAGTTTTCTCATAAATATACTTTTGTATCACATGTAATTGTTCTATTAAATACTCATGGTTTTCTGCAAATGCTTTTTGAAATTCTTCATTAAAAATAATATGTACCGCTAACTCCTTTGTACCATTATTATTAAATTCTAACACATCACACATTTTAACACTATCTAATTCCATTACAATTTTTTCTACATCAAAAAAAGTAGCAATCATTTCTAACTGCTACTTTACACTATTTATCTAAAATTGTATCAATTGGTTTAGTTTTAGTTAATTTTCTAACTGGTATTATAGAAGCAATCACTACAATAACAATCATAATAGCTGCAACACCAAACATTTGGGCAACCCCAAACTTCATTAAATTCATTGGAACATCTAAATTTAAATCCAAATTAAGGTACAAATTAATAAAATTTACAAGTTTTGAAATTATTACAAAAACAATTGTTAAACATATGAATATTAATACTAAGCACTCATAAATAACCATCATAATAACATCTTTACTTCTACAACCAAGGGCTCTTAACGTACCTATTTCCTTTTTTCTAAACTTAAGACTATTATTTATAAAATTCATCAATATTATAACCGCAAATACCAAGAAGAAAACAGTACCATATTTACCAATTAAATTCATAAAAGATGATACCAGCAAACCTGAAGTAAGTCCCCATGAGTATTCACTAGTTGAAATAATATCACTACCATCAATTGGATAATATTTTAAAATAGTTTTAAAATCTTCCACATTGGTAACTTTTCTAAATACTGAATAAAATTCTAAATTTTTAGAAATCAACTTGCTTACAACATCTTTATTATAATAAACCATTCCATAATCATTATTATCATTTATAATACCAACAATTTCATATTCACAGAAATTATCACTATCATTATAGATTTTATCATCACATATCGCTGTTTTCACTTTTTTATTTACTATATTATTATTTTTTACATAAGCATTTATAAAAGTAAAATCATCAATAAAAGTATCACTTAACATATTTTCTTGAAGTTGTTTTTCATAATCACCTTCAGTAAGCAAATTAAGAAGATATGTATTAATTAATATTTCATTCTTTTTTAAACTAGTTACTTTTTCTTTACCATTATTATTTATTACTTCAACATCATTTAAAATATAACCAAAGACATCAACATCACTAATTTTATTATCTAACATAATCTTAGAATTACTATTAGACTTATTTTCTTCCTTTAAATCAATTTTTTCAATAAAAGATTTATTACTATATACTCTTGTTAAAATGTCACTATTGTCAATTAACCCCTTATATAAATCATCAAGTTTAATAAATTCAGCATCTTTATAATTTAAATCCATATATGTAGATGCTTTTACTTCTTTCAATTCTGAATACTTAGTTAATTCATCATTATAATCTATTATTCCAGAAATTTTTACATATAACATATTACCAAAGTTAATATAATAACCATCATTAAGTAATTCATCATAACTTTTTGGTTTATAGTTCTCAGCATTGTTTTGTGTTTTGACCTTTTTACTTAATATTCCTCTATGAATTATTTGATCTGCTATAAAACTGCTTATCACAATTTCATCATCATTTTGTGGTTTTTGCCCAAGTAACTTACTATCATCAACCAAATTATCATTGTATTCTACTAAAGAAATATCTTTAGTAATTGGAGCATCACCAATATAGTAATAAAGTGCATTCGCCAAGTCAAAACTTGAATTATAATTCCAAGCTAACAATTCAAAATTATTTCTAATTTTATACTGAACATACCAGTCCATCTTGGTCTTGTCCCTTACTTCGTTCACAAAAGTTTCATCCAATGTTTCTGGAACGAGTCCGTCAGTTTTAAAAGGCGGAGTAAATTCTTCAACTAGAATTTTCTGCCAATCCACTTTTTCTTTATATTTTTTAACACTAACTTCTACAGGTCCATTTTCTTCGAAAAGCCTTATATAATCCCCATTAATATCGATATTTGACACGGAGACAATCAAACCAAAACATATTAAACATAAAACGATTAGCAATACTGAAAAAACTAATTTTAACTTCTTATGCAGTAAGTTTCCTAATCCCATTTTAAAACTATACATAAATGGTAACTTAGCATTGACTAATTTTAATTCTTTTCGTGTTGCTGAAGTATATTCTTTACTATCAGCAACTACCATTCCATCAGATATTCTAATTATTCTATCAGCATAAGTATTAGCTGCTTCTTCATCATGCGATACCACAACAATCAACTTATTTTTAGCTAGCTTCTTTAACACATTAAACACTTGCTTAGAAGTCTCACTATCCAAGTTTCCCGTTGGTTCATCTGCCAAAATTATCTCTGATTTCTTTATTAAAGCCCTGGCTATAGCAATGCGTTGTTTCTGTCCTCCTGATAATTCATTAGGTTTTCTCTTTAAAACATCATCAAGTTCTACCATTTTCAAAGCTTCTGCCACTTCATCAGCCGAACATTTTTTATTTTGTAATTCTAAAGCTAACTTAATATTATCCTCAACTGAATAGTTATCTAAAAGATTAAACTCTTGAAAAACAAACCCCATATAAGTATTACGATAAGCATCCCAATCTTTTTCCTTGAAATCTTTGGTCGACTTATTATTGATTATAATATCTCCGCTAGTATAATTATCCAAACCACCTAAAATATTTAACAAAGTACTTTTCCCGCTACCACTCTTACCAAGAATAAAACATAATCCTTTGTCCCCAAATTTTATATTAATACCTTTTAAAGCTTCTGTATCTACACCCTTCTTGCTTTTGTAGGTCTTTTTTATATCCTTTAACTCTATCATGTCAAACTCCTTTACTCTACATAGCATTATAACATTTATTCTTTCAATTTAAAACTTAATTACACAACATTCCTCAAATTATTCATCTAAGGAAAATGATATTTTTCCTATAAAACCATCACACATAATTTAATAAAATCACACAAAAAAGTAGCAATCATTTCTAACTGCTACTTTACACTATCTATCTAAAATTGTATCAATTGGTTTAGTTTTAGTTAATTTTCTAACTGGTATTATAGAAGCAATTACTACAATAACAATCATAATAGCTGCAACGCCAAACATTTGAGCAATACCAAACTTCATTGAATCCATTGATAATTTATAAGCTTCAAGAACTAAATTATTAAGATGATTAGCAAACATAGAAATGATTGGGAAAGAAATCATTAAACAAATAACCATCAAAGCCAAGCATTCATAAATAAACATCATGATAACATCTTTACTTCTACAACCGATTGCTCTTAAAATACCAATTTCTTTCTTTCTAAATTTAATACTATCACTTATAAAATTCATCAATATTATAACTGCAAATATTAAGAAGAAAATAGTTCCATATTTACCAATTAATTCAAATTCACTTGCTCCTACTACACTATAAATTAAATCTTCTGAATATACACTTGATGAAAGAACATCACTACCATCAATTGGGTAATATTTTAAAATTGTCTTTAGCTCTTCAACATCACTAATTTTTCTAAATACTGCATTAATTTCCAAATTTTTAGAAATTAACTTGCTTACAACACCTTTATTATAATAAATCATTCCATAATCATTATTATCATTTACAATACCAACAATTTCATATTCACAGAAATTATCACTATCATTATAGATTTTATCATTACATATCGCTGTTTTCACTTTTTTATTTATTATATTATTATTTTTTATATAGGTATTTATAAAAGTAACATCATCAATAAAAGTATCACTTAACATATTTTCTTGAAGCTGTTTTTCATAATCACCACTAGTAAGCAAATTAAGGATATATGTATTAATTAAGATCTCATTCTTACTTAAACTAGTTACTTTTTCTTTAACATTATTATTTATTACTTCAACATCATTTATAATATAACCAAAGACATCAACATCACTACTCTTATTATCTATCATAATCTTAGAATTACTATTAGATTTATTTTCTTCCTTTAAATCAATCTTTTCAATAAATGTCTTATTAACATACACACGACTTAAACTCAAAGAATCAAAGTCTTCATAAAAATCATAAGATAAATTACTCAATTTACTATATTCCTCATCACTGTAATCCATATCATAAAAAGTAGACCATTTTATTTTTTTTAACTCTGAATATTTAGCTAATTTATCATTATAATCTATTATTCCAGAAACTTTTACATATAACATATTACCAAAATTAATATAATAACCATTATTAAGTAATTCTTCATAACTATTTGGTTTATAACTTTCTGCCTTTTCTTGGGTTTTATTCTCTTTAGCTAATATTCCATTATGAATTATTTGATCAGCAATATAACTACTTATTACAATTTCATCATCTGCGACCGGTTCATTACCAATTAAATTATTAGGACTAAATAATTCCTTATCATATTCTACTACTTTAATTGCATTAGTTCCCGTGTAATACATCGTATCTGAAATATCTCTATAAGTATTATAATTCCACATTAAATACTCAAAATTATTTTTTATTTTATATTCAATGTCCCATTCCATATTAGTTTTTGATTTTACTTCATTAACAAAGTTCTCATCAACAGTATCAACTTCAACACTATCAAAAGGGTCACCCATATTTTTTATAGCATCAAGCATAAGATTTTTGTAATTTACTTTTTTCTTATATTTTTGAACACTAACTTCCGTTGGACCTTTTTCTTCAAAAATTCTTATATATTCTTTATCAATATCGACACTTGATACGGAAACCATCAAACCAAAACATATTAAACATAAAACAATTAACAATACTGAAAAAACTAATTTTAACTTTTTATGCAATAAGTTTCCTAATCCCATTTTAAAACTATACATAAATGGTAACTTAGCATTGACTAATTTTAATTCTTTGCGCGTTGCTGAAGTATATTCTTTACTATCAGAGACTACCATTCCATCAGATATTCTAATTATTCTATCAGCATAAGTATTAGCAGCTTCTTCATCATGCGACACCACAACAATCAACTTATTTCTAGCTAGCTTCTTCAACACATTAAACACTTGCTTAGAAGTCTCACTATCCAAGTTTCCCGTTGGTTCATCTGCCAAAATTATCTCTGGTTTCTTTATTAAAGCCCTGGCTATAGCAATGCGTTGTTTCTGTCCTCCTGATAATTCATTAGGTTTTCTCTTTAAAACATCATCAAGTTCTACCATTTTCAAAGCTTCTGCCACTTCATCAGCCGAACATTTTTTATTTTGTAATTCTAAAGCTAACTTAATATTATCCTCAACTGAATAGTTATCTAAAAGATTAAACTCTTGAAAAACAAACCCCATATAAGTATTACGATAAGCATCCCAATCTTTTTCCTTGAAATCTTTGGTCGACTTATTATTGATTATAATATCTCCGCTAGTATAATTATCCAAACCACCTAAAATATTTAACAAAGTACTTTTCCCGCTACCACTCTTACCAAGAATAAAACATAATCCTTTGTCCCCAAATTTTATATTAATACCTTTTAAAGCTTCTGTATCTACACCCTTCTTGCTTTTGTAGGTCTTTTTTATATCCTTTAACTCTATCATGTCAAACTCCTTTACTCTACATAGCATTATAACATTTATTCTTTAAATTTAAAAACTAAATTATTAACTATCACTAAGAATATGTCTATCAATCAAAAATAAACACCATTAATAATTATTTAATTATTTAATTTAACTAAATGGAGTCAAATTTCATTTTATTTTTTTATTACTTTTCTTATTAAACCAAAATTTTATTGTTTTCTAAAATTAAGCATCAATTTTTAGTTACTTTTGTTTCCACTTAGATTTTATTGAACCAAAATTTCAACAATATAAAAAGAAATAGTCTCCCATCTCTTTCTTACAAAGTTCTACCATGGCTTTGTGACACTTTTTCCAATTCAGCAACTTCTTTGAATCTATATAATAAATCTTCGTTATCTTTTCTTAATTGTTCTTCTGGTGTAATTTCATTTAATTCCGCTTGTTCTTCAATTGCTGCATACTCTTTATCAGAACGTTTTTTATAAATTACTTGTTCTCCCTTAGAAAGACTAATGTAATAAGCATAGATATCATTTAATGCTATGTCATATTGCTCAGCTTGTGTTTCAGTGATTTTTCCACCATCTAACAACTTATCTAATTTATCTGTATTTTTAGTTAATTCTGCAGCTAATGTTTTTACATCCTTATATTGAACTTGCACACCATCTTCAAAAGCTACTTCCGCTTTTACGGCTGTAATTTTAGTTTCTAATACTTGTTCCAATTGTGGTTTCATTGCCAAGGCTTTTTCCCCCATAACTTTTTTATAAATAGGATGCCTCCTAACTTCAGCCACTTTTTGTTTTTGTTCAATAGTTAATGGCTTAGCACCAATAGCACCCAACTGTCTTTTTAGCTCTTCTGAAGTTCCAGCCTTTATCCCAAGCGCATTAAAAAGATCAACACTAAGTTTAGTATACCAATCACACATATTATGATTATATCTTAGATATTCAGAATTAGTACTCTTGGCAAGCGTCTCCAAATATTCAGCATGTAAGCTAGTTAAATCATCATATATTTTATCTAAATTCATTTTTTATCCCTCTTTTATAATATATAAGTATACCATAAATTAGACAAACTAATAAATAAGATGCTGCCATAAAAAATAGAAATTATATAAAAACATTATTACTCAAATAAAAAATTTAAACATAAAAGCCCAAGTTACCAACTAACTACTTTTTTAAATATACCTAAAACCACGTACTTTTCTTAAATAACTCCTTATAGAATTTCAACACCTCTAAAATTATTTAACTTTTTTGACATAAGCGCCATCCACTAAGCAATCATATGTAGTAATCCTTCTATTAGCTAAAAACTCCCCTTCATAATTAATAAATGGTTCTGGTAAATCATTAATTGAAGCCCATTTTAATTCATCACATTTATCTAACTCTACTATTTTAGGAGTTCCTTTATATTTTGCGATTTCAAAATAATAATCAATATATGGTTCTAATTTCTTACCATCTATTTTAAAAAAGTTTCTTCTCAATACCACATAGCTTTTAGTAATATCTTCTAAAGATATCTCAATTCCCAATTCTTCTTTAGCTTCTCTAACTAAAGCCTCATACTGATTTTCTCCTTCATCAATATGCCCAGCTGGTAACGCATAATATCCTGACCATAATTCAGTTCCTTTTCTTTTCTGCAATAATATTTTGTCATTATTTACTATTAACATATGAACAGCACTCTTAAACATTTCTTTCATTATACTTCTCCCATCCTTCAACCTATAGCCTATATTACTATAACACATTTTTAAACCAATCTAAAAAAAGTAAATATAGATGTAGATTAAGTAGCTTTATTAAAAATGATAAATTTATAGTATAATATTAAACACAGGAGGTTTATATGGAAAAAATAAATACTGAAATATTAATCAGTTCATTATTTAGTATTGGTTTTGATAAAGTTGATGCTCTCCTTTTCACGTATACATTATGGCAAATATCAATTGATAATCACCAACTACAATTATTCGAATTTGAAGATTCTGAAGTACATCAAATTTTTAGTAAATATGTCTATTATGATGGAATCGCTTTTAGATTAAAAGACGGAATAACTCTTGATACAGTGACTAGCTATAATAATGAAAATTTTTATCAATTAAAAAAAATGTTAAATACAAGCCAAAAATTAATTGAGTATTTATCACAATTAGATTTCAGTGAAATTATATTAAAAAAAGCTGAATCATATGGTATACAAAATATAGAACAAATTAATGACTCTAGATTTAGTAACAAAGAACTAGAAATACTCCAACAATTAAATTTTGGACAAGCTAATAATAGAACTCTAAATTTAAAAAAATGATTGAATATTGGAAATATTCTATATAAATAGTATCCATTAACAACATTTTGAAACCTTAATCGGTTTCTTTTTTCTTGCATGAGTACATACTATAATTACTTTGCCAAAAAAAATCAACCATTTCTGATTGATTTTATATGAAAGTTCGAATCACTCGAACTAATTCTCAATGGTGCGAACGACGAAGTGGTTTACAACTCTTTCGCATAAAGACGATTGTTTAATACCAATCACTATATTCATTTTATCAAAGAATAGAAAAAGTAGCAATAATCTCATGCTACTTTATAATAATTTATGGCTTTCTTCTACGATACCATTTTCTGACAATACTGTTGTTTCAAACATATCAAATATTCCACTATCCATGGATATTTGCGATTGATTTAATAATTCATTAAATTTAGTTAACACTAAATTTAACTGTTGTTTCTTCAAGATTATATTACTAATCATCAAATTTGGTTCAATATAATCATTAGCCTTTATTAAAGATTCAAATAATCTTATATATGAATTATTATCAATTGAATTGATTTTGTTTAATAATTGTAATTCTTCTAATGAATTAATATTGAAATTACTTAATTCATCAAAATCACTTTTTGAATTAGAAACATCCACTAAATAATCTACATATTTATCAATTAATCGTTGTTCATTAGTATTTTCAATCACAGATAATAATTCTTTTCCTGAAGGATATTTACAATTGATAAAAACTGTTCTAGGCTGTATATCTAAATAACTATAAATTTTATTTTTAATTAAGTTTTCTTCATAGTAATCAGTTTCTATATTTATTCTTTTTGAATCAGCAAATTCATATACAGGTGTAGCTGAATATTTTTCACCATTATACATAACAAAATATTCATCACGACCTAATTCATCCTTCTCACTAAATGAATCTATTGTAATTGATTCTTGTGATTTAGTTTGAATCTTATCTTGTATAACATTTAGTAACATATCATATTTATCATTTGGTGAAACTAATATTTGTTGATTTTCATAATCATGTTCTTTTATATTATAAAAACTTTGATCATATGATAAACCACCTTTTGATATTGAAAAAGAATCTTTTCTAAAACTCTCTTGTAAATCATCTATTTTGACTAAAGGCACGCCTAAATATGCAGCAGCATTTATTTCTTCTTCAGTAGGATCATTGCCCATAAAAGCAATTCCACTAGGAACAAGATTATCTCTAAACACATCAAACTCATTATAAGTTTCTGACCCATGTGTTTCAGTATTTCTAACCAATCTTCTAAAAGGAGCCATATTTGAAGGTAATCGTGTATAAATATTTTTGCTATTTGATTTTGCAGTTATACCAGTATCTCTATTTGACGCACAAAACATATCACCACTAGGAATACCAGAATATAATACTTTAATTGAAAACCTTGAATCTCGATTAACACAAATTCTACTATATTCATCGCTTATTCCTGTCAAACTTATATATGATTGTCCAATAAACTTTGGCGATAAAACAGATTCAATCGATCCAGTTGTACCACCATTTTGATAAGCATTTAAAACATGAATTAATGAATTGAATTCTTCTCCACTTTTTATATGTGCAACTTTTACTCTTTTGCCATTAACATTTGTGCCATCATTAAAATTAAAATCTGTTGCATCATAAAAAGTATCTGTTAAATATTTATTAAAATCAGTCATTCTTTCATTTGCTTCAAATGTATAGTAATTCATGATTTTTTTATTAAAATCTATCCAATTAAAATTAATACCATTATTCAGAATTTGTTGATTTATAACATTTGCTATTTCTCTAAGTTGTTCAACATTATCAATGCTATCAATTTTATTTATAAATTCACTTAAAATAATGTAACTATCTATTTTTTTCTTTTTTGTTTCATCTTTTATAGAATTTTTTAATACTGATAATTTATCTTTACTTGATAATTCTAATAACCCTTTTTTTGTTTCAAAATAAGTTTGATTTGTTAATAAATTACATATTATATTTTTTAAATCAATTATATTATTAGTCGATTCTATCTTATTTTGTTCAAATTTATATAATATATTATCTATATTGTTTATATCATTAATATCATTAATTACCAATTCTTTAAATTCAAAATATATTTTTAATTTATTTAAATCTATTGCATCTTTCTTATAATTAGCAAAAACATTAGGATTCATATTAAACTTGTAAATTATATTAACAAACAAATTAATATCAAATGTGTTATTGTTAATTAAAGAATCATATACGTCTTTAATTTGTTTTATATTGTTGCTATTTATTTTTGATAAATCAATTTGATAATCACCTAAAACAATATATTTAATCATCTGTTCAACAGCATTTTCTCCAAATGTTTTAATAAACTCTTCGTCAAAAATTTCTTTTGTTTTACTTTTATATAGCATATAATAAGCACCAGGAATTGAATTGATCTCACTATCCAGCTTATTAAATACATCACTATTATTAATTTTTATTAATTTTAAGAATTCTTCTTTCATTATGTCATTATTTTGTAATAAATCATAAGGAGAGTTTTCTGATATTCGATATCCTAAATTAATAAATTCTCTAATAATATCAGTATCTAGATCACATACGTTAATAACTTCTAAATCAACTTTATCAGGATTTTCTTTAAAAAATTGTATAACTTTTTTAGAAACAATTTTATCCCTTAAATGATAATTAGATTCCATCAATTCAATTCTATCATCACGAATTGCCACTATGTTTGCAATTTTTTCATCAACATATGCAATCTTGCTTAAAACATCTTTAATTTGATCATTGTTAGCTTTTGATATTAAATATTCAATCAAACCTTTATATTGAAATATTTGATATCCAACATTTATTGAAATATAGTCTTCAACACTATAATTAATACTTATTAAATAATTTAATAAGTTTTCATCATGTCCTTCTTGTTTTGACATACCTAAAATATAGTTAAACTGTTCTTTATTTTTTGCATGCTGTAATAATTCAATTAAACCATTTCCATTATTTAGATAGTTATCTAATTCATATATTTGTCCATATCCATCTAAATAATATATATCATTATTAGAATTAGTTTGTGGTGAGGTATTATCAAATGTTTCCCATTCGGGTTCAGAATCATCAAATTCAAAATCTCCCCAGTCATCTGACCAATCATCTTCAGTGTCTGACCAATTATCATCGGATGAATTATTATTTTTTACTTCTTGAACTTCTAAATCTTCACCCCAATCAGGATCATTTTCTTTTATTATTTCATTTGAATTATTATTATCCATTGAAACACCTCCATTATTATAATAATATCATATAACATTTAATCTTGAAACTAATGATTCATCAATCCCAATTTCTTCTTTAACTATTTTTATCATAGACTCCAATCTTTCTATGATTTTTTTTATAAAACAAAAAATCAACCATTTCTGATTGATTTTATATGAAAGTTCGAATCATTCGAACTAATTCTCAATGGTGCGAGTGAAGGGACTTGAACCCCCACTCCGTAAGGAACTAGATCCTAAGTCTAGCGCGTCTACCAATTTCGCCACACTCGCATCCTTAAGTGGTGGACCTCGTAGGACTCGAACCTACGACCGCCCGGTTATGAGCCGGATGCTCTAACCAACTGAGCTAGAGGTCCATCGACTACTCAATAATAACACAACTAAAGAATTATAGCAATACTTAATTTTCATTTTTTGCATTTTTTTTGAACTTAGCTCATCCATAAAACTAAATCTCCCTCAGTAAAGCCGTTTAGTTATCCCAGCATTATAATAAAATACATTACAAAGTTCATCATGTGCAAATAGACCATTCTTAATTTTGCAAAAATACTTTACTTTTTTTCTTATCTCAATATTACTTACTTAAAATTAACACAAAGAAAACTATCAAAGCTACAAAAACAATTTCTACAAATAACAAATACCCTTTTTTATCTAAATCTTTCCCACTAATCTTGCCAACAAATTTGATTAATCCATAGAACAAATTAAACAAACAAAAACCAACTACTAAAGTAATTAAAGAAACTTCATAAATATTATTGTTTGTAATCGATTTAAAAGCCTCTAGACTAAAACTTATTCCACTAACCATGCCAATTACGATGGCCACAAAAATACTTATAATCATTACAACGTCTATCATATTTTTATCATAGCGGTCTTTTAATGTTGCTACTTTTTTAGATAAATCAACATAATCTTCATTAGAAGAACTAAACAAGTCTTTAAGTAATCTTATTTTAAAGCCATCACTAATCATATTTTTAGTACTAATATTAGCTTTTTCAATTCGTTCAATCGTATCAAAATAATTATATCTACTAACAAGGTCATTTCTTCGAACTTCCATCTCTATTGATTTTAACATATTATTATATATTTCATCTTCTAATAAAATACTCTCACAGTAAAAACAGATTTTCTTTAAATTTCCAGTAAACATACTATTATCATTTTTATAATATTCATAAATAAATCTATTTCTATTATCTGTATCGTTTAAAAAATACAATAAATCAAAGGCCACGATAAAACAAACCATATTGGTTCCATTTCCCCCATTATCAAGTCTTTTTATTTTTTCTAACATATCTTCAAGATTCATTGTCAAAACCACCTACCCTACATTCTATGAATTATTATAACATCAAAAAAAGTCTAAGAGTTAAAATCTTAACATTTAAATTAAATTAATGACAAGCTTAAATAATCTTTTTATGGAAAAACTCAGAAATTATCTTAATCTATCAAATAATTCATGCTATCATTATACTAGGTGATAGCATGAATGAAAGTTTAGAATTTACTATCTGTTTTATTTTAGAAAGTAAATACAAAGAAATTTATAACTTACCAAGTAATTGGAATAAAATAGATTTATCTACAAAATGTGAATTATTAGGTAAAGCATTAAATAATGAGAAGAAAATTGAAGATTTAAAAGATTTTAAGGAGTTGAATATCCAATCATGAATATTGAAAATTTTTTACTACAGGTTCGACTAAAAGCAGCTCGCAAGAAAAAAAGACAAGAAGCTATTGAGCACTTACTAATTAATTCTAAATCGCCAGAAAAAGTAGTAGATTGTCTATCTAATTACGAGATAAACGATTTAAGTAATGATGTTTTAAAATTAAAAGTCAAAGGTTATCGTAATTTATATGATTATATTTTAAAAGGTCCATGTCGTTTCTTAAATTATGATAGAAGTAACAATATTGATATTGAACTAAGCCAAACAGCGCTTGAAAATGGAACAAAATTCGCATACTATACAGAAGAAGAATTAATGTCCATAATGCCAAACGGCCAATTGACACTAGATTTTGCTCTAAAAGATCCATATTTTTTTAGTTCTACACCAATAAAGGAAATTAAAACAATAAAATTTGCAAAAGAACTAATTAAAAGAATAGAAAGTAACAAATTTGAAATGCTTCAAAAAACTTCTCCTTACGAACTATTAGATAACATTAGTTTCGAGGCTTTAAAAATTGAAATTTCTCCTAATAAAATTTTACTTGAAGCACTATTAGAACACAATGTTCTTCCCAAAATAAAAAATGTGAAAGAAAAACAAATTCGAGGCTTTGCACACACCGAACATGATTTCCTTTTCAAAAGCATTAAAGATGGCAAAAGAGTCATCGACTATCTATTAGAAAGTAACATAGATATAGATTTCGAGATAAATGCCATTAAACGAGAAAATTGGCCTTATTTAATGGAAAGCTGTCTTAAGCATCGAAAATACCATGCAATTAGCGAAGGACCCGAAGATTTTTTTGCCCAAAAATTTAAAGTTAATGGATATGAAGATAATCTTTTTCTATATCTAAACCGAGTAAATGCTGAACCAACAATAACGAGCGAAATAAAAGATGAAGAAATAATAAATGGTTATATTTTTCATTCTCAAAACATCCTCAACCTAATAGAAAATTGTTCGGTTGAAACATTAACTAATACCATTACGGGTTTAAAAGGAAAACCTGTTTTAGAATTCATTATTGTCGCTTGCCAAACAAGAAAAAATCTTCCCTCAATTAGCGACATTGCACATGCTTTATACAAAAAAGGAAAAATGAATGAGAAAATTTCCTTAATTTTAGCAGATTATAAGTGTTTCTGTCCCCCAGATAATGAAACAAAAGAACTTGGTATTGATAAAGATCAAAGAATTCAAGAACATATTTATAATTACAATCAAATCGATATTTCATTGTCAAATAAGCAAAAAAAACTTATTGAAAATTTTAAATCAACTTTTACTGACAACGTAAGCAATAAAGATATAATTGAAGATGTTATTTATTCATTTAAGAAAAGCGCATTAATAAATCCCACTGAAGCAATAAGAGATTTAGAAGCTTTAATACTTTATAAAAATAGTCATCCCACTTTTAAACTTACTAATAACTCTGATGATGATTCACATTTTTTAAAATCCGACTATTCTAAGGACGGCGAAATAAACATAAAATTTAAAAATGAAATTGCTGTTCTAAACCATGAATTGGGGCATTTAATTCATGAAGCTTATGATGATAGCAATACTCCGCAACAAATCGAAAACTTAATTCCATATGATTATGATTACTTTAAAACTCATTCAAAAGAAAGTAATGAATTATTTAAACAAATAAATGAAGAAGCAGAAAGTTTACTAAACGATGAAAAAGCTTATCAAGATTTTCTAAATCTTATTAATCAAGAAGTAGGAAGTTTAGAATTATACAAAAACCAAATCAAAAATGAATACATAACGTTAATTGGAACTGGCAAAATATTAATTGAAGCTTTAAAAGATGAACCTTATGGGATGTCAGGTGATACACTTAGTGCATTAGCTAATGCATTACATCCTGACAACAAAAAGAAATTTTTAAGTGAAGAATACATAAACCAATACATAGATCAACGCTTAAAAGCTGAATTTGAAAAATTTAGAAGAACTAAATATACCAAAGACAACGAATTATTTTTATGCTATGAAAATTTTGTTGATGCTTATTACGGCGGAGCCTTGAATAAAGCAAGTGAAGAAGTTTCAAACAAAAAAGCTCCAACATGCACCCATACTACTGAATATTTTATTGCAAGGAAGAGGCAATTCCAAGAAATGTTTGCTAATTATGTCGCGTTAAAAAAAGAACAAAAAGGTCAAGAATATATTGAAAGATTAAAAGAAAAGACTTCTCCTGAACTTATTTCTGCCATAGAAGATTATTATAAAAACATTGGTCTTAAAACCGAAAAAAAATTAAGATAATTCCTAAAAAAGTAATTTTAGAATACCAAAACTAAAATTACTTTTTTTATACCAAAAACATTAATAACCCTATCTTTCATTCATTTATTTAAAATTTATCACTAAAATTTTCAAATAATTTTTTTATTACAAGCATACCTTGCATAATCTATATTAGTAATTATAACTATACATCAATATTTACCCCTGGCATTTGATCATATTTTTTGCTAATCACATTATTAAACAACAATACACGACCAAGGCCATTTGGAGAAATAGTATAATTAACACTATCATTCAAAGAAATAGAAGAAATAGCGTGTTGATACGTAGCAAAAATGGTTCCAGTTCCATTTACTGAAAAAGTAATGTATGATTCAAGATTATTTTTATTAGACAACAAAAAAGATTCACCAAAACCAGTACCAAATTTTTTTAAAACTGAATTAGTATCATACTTCACACCATTATCTGTATAATTTTGCCTAAAATAGACATTGCTACTCAAAGTAACACCTAAAAATCTCACGCCAAAAATATCATAGCTTCTAACTTTTGGATTACGCTTCCATTTTAGGCTTACAGTTATAACATTGTTATTATTAACTAAGGAAATTAATTTATAATCAGTACCATAAGAAGAAAAGGGAATAAAACTATTAGAAACACTCTCATCATATGTCACTTTATATGCATTGGTTAATTGAGTATCTTTAATTAAATTATATTCATCTTTTGTCATATAATTTATAAAATTATCACCATATATTTTAACTAAAGCATCATATTTTTTTTCTTCGATTTCTAAATTATTATACGTTTTTATATTTTTAGCATTAACAGAATTAATTACTAAAAACATCAACAATCCAAATACAATTTTTTTCATACGTTTTCCTTTCTTCTGATATAAAAATCACTCAAATCATTATAACTATTTTTTCATTATTAACATAAGTTGTGTTTTATTTATCAATTTTCAACTTCACATAATTATATCATAAAAAACAAAAATCACATATACTAACCATTTTTTGCAAAAAAAACTGTGACTAATTAGAGATTTTGTCTTATTTTTGAAAAATAAAAATTAGTGATTTTGTCCTATAGACATTTTTACTAATTTTTTTATTGATAATTAGTAATTTTGTCTTATTCTAATTTATGTCATTGACATAGATTGGAGGTGACAAAATGAATGAAAAAGAAGAATTAAAGTATACTACAATAGAAAGAATAATTAATAATAAAATAACTATAAAAGAAGCAATGTATATACTGAATCAATCAAGAAGAAACATTAATCGTTTAATTAATAAATATAAAGATGAAGGAAAAAATGGTTTTATTCATAAAAATAAAGGAAAAGAAAACAAAAATAAGAAATCAAATAAGACAATAAATGAATTAGAAAATTTATATTTAAAAGAATATTATGATTACAATTTCACTGCATTTTATGATGAAATAAGCGAAAAATATGATATATCATATGATGTAATGTTAAAAGCGTTTAAAAAGGATGATATAATATCACCCCTTTCAACTAAAAAGACAATAAAATTATATAACGAAAACATAAATAAAACAATTAAAGAAAATAAAATTGAAAATCAAGAAAAAATAGAATTATATAAAAGCAGGATTATTGAAGCAGAAAAAGCACATATAAGAAGATCAAGTAACTTATATGCATTTGGACAAGAAATACAAATGGATGCATGTTTTAAGTTGTGGTTTGGAGAAATAACATCAGCACTTCATTTAGCCGTTGATAAAGGCACTAAAAAGGTTTTATTTGGTTGGTTTGAATATGAAGAAATAACAAGAGGTTATTTTGTTCTTTTATATAATATAATCATTAATTATGGTATTCCGCTTAAAATCAAAACAGACAATAGAAATTCATTTTCAAATGGCAAAAATAAAGTTGATACAACACAATTTGGTAGTATTTGTAATGAATTAGGCATAAGTTTAGTAACAACAAGTAAAGCAACATCCAAATCAAATGTAGAACGTGAAAATGGTACATTTAAAAATAGATTAATAGCTGAATTAAGGCATGAAAGAATAACTGATATAGATTCAGCAAATGAATATTTAAATAATATATTTATTCCTAAAATGAATGCAAAATTTTCATATAAAATAAATAAAAATGTGATGAAGGAAAACAATTATTCTGATTTAGAATTAAATTTAATAATATCTGAAAAATATGAAAGATTAATAGATAATGCTTCATCAATAAAATATAAAAATAAATATTATATTCCAGTAAATCCAAATACCGGAGAAGCTGTATCTTTTGCCTCTAAAACTATTTGTATTATAATTATTACATATGATGCTGAATTATGGTCTAAAATTGAAAATAAATATTATATAATGCTAGAAATTGAAAAAAGAGAAACTGTTATGGAAAAAGAAGATAATTCTTCTATAAAAGAACATAAAAAATATATTCCTCCTTCAAATCATCCTTGGAGAAAATCATACAAAAACTAGTCAAATTACGACTAGTTTTACTATGAGACAAAATCTCTAATTAATGACTAAAAATATATTTTTAAATTATAGGACATTTTCACTAATTAATAGAACATAATTAATGAGACATTTTTACCAATTAGTCACAACTAACCATTTTTTGCAAAAAAAACCAATCATTGATAAATTAGTTTCTTCCAATTTTTTTAAATAAAGCACTAATTATCTCAATTGGTCTTAAAAGTGTATTTATATTATTCTTTTTAATTTATCGAAAAACATTAAGCGTACCAGTATCCTTTAAATCACTTAAAATTGTTTTTTAAATAAAGTAAATATTCAATATTATCAGTAATAAATTGGATATTAATTTTTTCTATATTTAAATCATTTAATGAATACAATTCTGTAAAATAAGAATTTTTCGTTTCATCAAATAATTCATAGAAGAAAGCATCTTTATCTTTATCCAAGTACAATTCTATTTTCTCATGAACTTTATCTAAACGATTATATAAATATATTTCATTCATACCTGGGCTATAAACAAATCGCAATTTAGACGTTTGCTTTTCATATTCTTGTCCTTCTTCGGTAAAACCTTCTTTAATTAAAAATTGAATAAATTCATCAGTTGCTGAATCATCATTATGTATTGTATCATCAGATATTTTTTTAGCTTTTCTTCCAAAAATATTATTATTTATAAAGTTTTGTTCTTTAACTAATTTTATAGTTTCATCGGCACTACTATCATATCTTATATCAACAAAAATATCATTGTCTTTTAATTCTTCTAAATCATATTCTCCATACCCTTGCATTTCTTCAATATAATAATCATCATTCGGGCCTTTAAAAATCATCTTTTTTTCTTTTTTATCATCAAGATAATAAAGTTCAATATAATTTATCTTTTCCTCATTTTTGGCCATAACTTTATTAAAATTAAGAACATTGATCTTCCCAGTAAACAACATTGTTGATTTAGCAATTACAAAATTTTCACTATCACCTTGAATTGTATATGACAAAATTTTTCCCTTTATAAATACAAAGTATATAAAAAGCATTGATATAATTATAATAATTAATGACAAAAAGAAAACTAAATTTAAAACTTTTTTAAATGATTTATAGTTATTTTGATAAACTATTTCCATATTATTGGAAATTTTTTGTGAATTAGTACTATTTTTTCGTTCACCATACAGTAATTCTTCTAAGCTTATACCATATAATTCACTTAATTTCATTAAAGTTTCCGGATTATTAGGTAAAGTTTTTCCTTTTTCCCAATTAGATACAGCCTTATCAGAATAATGTAAAATATCCCCTACTTCCTTTTGAGTCAACTTTTTTTCTACCCTTAATTGTTGTAAAAATTTTCCTCTTTTATTATCACTCATAAACTACCACCAGCCATCTTCTACTTCAAACAATACCAACTTTATTAAGACAATTTTGAAGGTTCTTAACTAAATACCACAGCCAAAACATAAAAAACCTAAGGAATTCCAATTTATTATTTTCGCGTTGAACTTTTAAGATTTTTCAAAGTACCTATTAAAAAAAGACTTTCAATAATAAAGATAAAAGAAAAATATAACGTAATAAACGTCCAACTCAAAAACGTTAAAGAAATTTTAAATATTAGCTTTAATACACCAATCAACAAAATATATATTATTGAAGAACTCATTACTGAAAGAAAATCTAAAACAAACACATTCTTCAATGAATTTAATATATTTTGCGTCATATTATACCCAACTTGCTTTAATAATAACATATTGTTTTCTTCATCCGATACCAAATCTTTAGAAACAAATAATAAGACAATAAGAAAAACAATCAATGAAACAATATTAGCGATTTCAAGCATCACAACCATATTATCTAATAAGTCACTTCTATTTGCTGCTTCCTCACTGTTTTGATAAGTAGTAAGATCAAGTTTAAAAAAATCATTATCTTCTAAATCAGCCCATTTATTCTTTAATTTTTGCTGACTTTTATAATTTGTTGCTTCAATATCATAAATATAATTTGCATCTTTAGATATTAAGCCATTATATAAACTATCGGAAATACAAATGTAATTAAATTTAGAAGAATCTAAGATATTCTTAATTATCAAGGTCATCTCTTGATTTTTATATTTAAAAGTAATTTCTTGATTTAAATAATTACTTAAATATTCTGGATTATAATCATCAGGATTCAAATTAAGAATAACTTCATTATCATCCAAAGATACTTTACAAGAGCTTGCCGAGAAAGCTAAAATAACATCTTCATATAGTAAAGAATCCCAATATAGCTTCGCCTCGTTATCTTCATCTGTCATTTTATATGAAGAACCATCTTCTCTAACCTGTGACTTATAAATTATATCATTGTCTAAACCCACATCAAAACCTAAAGCTCTTTTATAAGCTTTTACCATTTTTTCTTTTTTTAATAAATTCTCACGATTTTCTTTAGAGAACATAATTAAAGAAGTTGTTTCCTTATTCATTTTATCAGCTTCGGCAACAATATAATTATTAAGACCATTCAATAAAAAGATGATAGTAGAGATTATTATAAATATTTTACTATAAATTCTCGTTTTTTTCTTTCTTAAAAAACCTTTTAATAAAATCATTTTATTCCTCCACTAAGATATCAGATATTTGGCTATCTATTTCCTTTTTAACAAGACAATAATTCATCAACTCCGCAATAACCAAAACAATTATAAAAGCTCCTAATAATATAAATCCATTATTACTAATATTAAAACCAATATATTTAAAATTTTTAAATAATTTTTCTTCTAAAATAACAAAGATAAGGGAAAAACACGTTACACTTAGTAAAAAACTAAAACTTAAGACTATTCCATTCTTAATAATTTCTTGCTCGATTACTTGCTTTTTTGTATAGCCACAAGCTCTTAATATCCCTAAATCATTGGCTTGACTTTTTATTTTTTTCTTTATGTAATTTTTTAATATAAGTAAGATAGTTATTACGATTGCCAATGCAAAGATAAAAGTTACTGAGAATAAAATACTAACAAAGCTTTTATCAATATAAGCAACTGTATTACTGCTTATATCATACTTTCCTAATTGACGAATCTTTTTATAAACATCATTGACATTTTTTTCCATATCTACAACAACATGCAAAGGATAAGCACCTTCTTCTTTTAAAGATGAAGTAGATTCATCAACAATATCTTTAATATCTTTTAAAGTTCCATAACAAGCATTTATTCCATTTTGAAAAATAGACTCATCATATAAACCTACTATTTTTAATTCTTTCGTTAAGCTTTCTTTATTTTCAACGAGTTTATTATCCACAATTTCTGATGTTAAATGATAATATTGTCCAACTAATTTTTTACTTAAAATTTCATCACCTTTTAAAAATTTATCTTCATCAATATTTAATGGATTACCATAATCAGAATCAGGATAGAATTCATATGGACAAATAATCTCCCCCGTTGCTAGTTCATCAATATTTTTACCTTTTATTGATTTAGGAGCCGTATTTTTGCTTCCATAAATAAGAGCTATCACACCATTTGCTCCATTGTCAGTCAAATTAGTATTTAAAATGGCCAAATCATAAAAGCTATCATAAACTTCACTAACATGTTCAACACTACTTAGTTCAGCGATTGCTTCACTTTTAGTCGTATTTCGATAAAAAACATTAAAAATGCGAAAATTAATATTTCTATCAACAGCATAATCATAATATTCATAAAAATTTTTTACTATAATCAAATCAACAAAAAGTAAGAAAAATAACAAAGTAAATATTAAAACTAAAATTTTATTTTTTTTATTTCTTTTAAGTTCCCTTAAAGAATTACTTACAAAATCTTTTATCATTTGTTTACCTCTTTTAACAAGCCATCTTCTAGTAGTAAATTAACATCAGCATATGGAACAATTTCATCACTATGACTAACAACAATAATACATTTATCCTTTTTTACTAATTTTTTAAGTAACTCAAAGATCATTTTTTCATTAGCTTTGTCTAAGTTCCCAGTTGGCTCATCAGCTATGATTATATTTGGATTATTAGCTAAGGCTCTAGCAATAGCAATACGTTGTTGTTCACCACCTGATAACTCCTTAGGGAAATGATCTTCTCGCTCAATTAATCCAACTTCACTCAACAACTCTTCTGCCAAACTTTTTCTGTTTTTTGATAATATTTCTTTATTTATTATCATTGGAACAATAATATTTTCATAAGCTTTTAAATATAGATTTAGATTGTAATTTTGAAAAATAAAACCAATATTTTTCATACGATAATAAGAAGCTTCTTTATCATTTAAATTTTGCGTATTATTATCATAAATATAATATTCACCAGATGTGGCAACATCCATTAAACCTAATATCCTTATCAACGTTGTTTTGCCACTACCACTATGACCTTTAATTGCATAAAGTTTTCCTGTTTCAAAAGAATAATTTATTCCTTTTAAAACTTCAAGTTTCTTATCTCTAATTTTATAATCTTTTTTTAAATTTTTTAACTCTATTACTTTTCCCATATTTACTCCTTACTTTCTTCATCTTTATTAAATTTTGATTGTAGTAAATTTATTATAAAAACAATAATAAGTATAATTAAGACTCCTACAGATATAACATTTAATAATTGAATAAATTCAACTAAATCTCCTAAAGTACTAATTTTATTTGATATTTCAATTGTCGAATTCATTTGAGTAGCTGTCACCAAAAAAAAATTATTATCTTCTAGCTTTTCCCAATCATTTTTTAGTTTTTCATATGTTTTGTAATTATCAGTTTGTACATCAAATATATAGTTTTGTTCTTCTTTTTCTAACTCATCATATAACTCATCAGAAATACAAATATATGGGTATAGAGAAGGATTAACAATTTTTTTTATTTTCAAAGGAATCAATTCATCATTATATTTAAAAATAGCTTCATTATTAATAAAATTAGGAAGATACTGAGAATCATACAAAAAATCAAACAATTCAATTACCACTTCATCTTTCGTTAATTTCACATTACAATCTGTCGCTTTGGCAGCAAGAATTATTTTATTTTCATAAACTTCAAGATTATCCCATCTCAATTTGGCCTTATCTATTTCTTCAGCATACGATTTTAAACCATTTGCATCAATTATAGTTTTAGGCATATATATTACGTCATTATCTTCTCCCGCATAAAAAGATAATAATCGACTATAACCTGTAACTCCTTTAGTCTGGTTAAACAACTCACTATGATCTTCTTTACCATAAACAATTAGCGATGAAGTTCTATGCTGTATATCATCATATTTTCCCCTTACGTATACATTAACTAATAAAAGAAATATAAAATACCCTAATACAATTAAGAATTTTTTCTTTTTTTGAAAAAACTGTTTCATTTTAGCATCCCTACACTTCTTATAATCTTAAATTCATTATATCATAGCTTTAAGTAAGCTATCGTATAAATATAATCATAAAATCATTTTTTAAATATTTTTTTAAACTCTAAGTTCCGTTACCAGTGTACTTTATCTCCCCATTTTTGTCACTCTCCAAAAATGAGAATTTGCTAATTATAACTCTCAATTTTTGAGAATTCCCCCAATTATCCTAATAACAACAATAAATAATCATTAAAATAAACTTTTTAATTTTTCTTCATACCATGTATCAATTAAATAATTTTTTGCCACCTAAAAACGCCACCAAGCTATCCTACCTAAAAAAATTTATGATACCAAAGCTTCACACTTTAAAAAAAAAAAAGAAACCACCTAAGGTTTCTTATAATTAATTCATTTACCTAAATTAAACTTAATCATTTTGGATATTCAAACAATTTTTCTACTTTTAAATCAATTTTTATTTTTCATCAAATAATTGCAATAGTAATGAACCTAAATCTTCTTTTAAATAAATATTATAAACATATAATAAATACAAAAATTCTTCTTCATATATTTTATTTCTATTAATTAAAATATCTTTACTTTTTAATTTATCATATTTAACGTTTTTCATAGCACAAATCTTCTGAATTGTTTCAATAGTTTCTACCATATCATTTATTAAGATATTTCTCTTTTCTGTAATCGAAAGTTTAGAATATTCTTCAATTAGTTCATCTTTCATCTTCTTACCCTCTTTTCTTTGGTGTTTCAATAAATCTTAATAACTTCCCAAATTGCCCTTGACCTAGAAACTCTTCTTTTTTCATACAATATTCATTCGTATTTTCACTACTCTTTTTAACAGTCTTCCATAATAACATATCGCCTTTATATTCATCACCCAAATACTTTTTAGCCATATCTTTAACTAAAGACCAATAAAGTTCTTCATCATCAATTTTATCTTTATAAACAATCTTTAATACTTGTTCGGCGTAAAAACCTAAGACTTCTTGTAATAAGCGATCTTTACGATTATTTAAGGAAGCATCTTCTTTTAAATTTTCCTCTAAATCATTATTCTTAATATTATATTTAGTTAAATTATAAACATTGGTTATATCATTTAAATCAAGATCTTGACATAAAACACTTAAATCATAATCCCTTGTATCATAATCATCCAAAATATCTTGTGATTTTACATCTATATAGTGTTCAACTAAGAACTTCTTTTTTCGTTCAATTAAATTATTACGTATTTGATGAACTGATAACAAGGAAAATTCTTGTTTACTTTGTTCATTTAATTTTTTCAAATTATTTTCAACTGCTAAGCTAAAATCTCTTCCATGACTTTTTATAACTTCTTCCACTTTTTGACGCTTAGTTTCATAAATAGATAACATATAACAAGGATTATATAAATCATATATTTTTTTTATGATAGCACTTTTAACATCATTACCTCTTTTTAAACTCTTAGCATGACTTGCTTCATATAAAAGACGATTAAATACGCGATCTTCTAAATCAACACTAAAAGCCGCCAAGCGATAAACATAAGTCGCCATTTTTTCTGGATTATCCGTATCGATAACCTCACCCTTTATTCGTTCATCAAAATATTCATTAAGCATCTTCCGACGGAAATCCGCACAATATGCATCATCAGCTACTTCTAAGTTTAATTCTTTTGCATTTTTAAAATCATTAAATAATCTTTGTTTTTCGGAAACTAATTCAGTACATATACTTTCAAAAGTCTTAAAAGATATATCATTTGCAATAAAAATACCATTTAAAATTGAATTACTTTTTTTCTTTTTTTCATATAATTCAGCAAAATATTCTTCATAATATTCTTGTAAAACATTAGCCCAAGAAGAAACTTTTTTACGTAAAACTAACTCTAAAGCTTCTGTTATAACTTCATAATCTATACTTTTCTGCGCTTTTTGCTCACATTTTTCCATAACTCCGGTAAATTTTTTTAATATTTCTTCAATTCGCCTTGTAAAAGCTATCTTTGATTCATTATACAATGGCTTAATGGCATTTAACTCATTTATTGCATCAATTGCAAAAACATACTTCCCTGGTCTTTCTTTTAACAGAGCTAAAAAATAATTACTTAAGCCCAACCTCTTATAATCATTTTTCATCATCTTCTTATCTAAAGAATTATATCTTGGTACCCAATTTCTTCGCGTTTCTTCTTCATTCTCATGTTCAAGGCGATAATCCTCATAAAAAGAAGTTGCTATAACAAAAGGCATTTCAAAGACTGAATCAGTTCCTATCGTTACTTTATTTTTATAAATAACATAGTAAACTTCAAATAAATAAGGCTCAACTTTATTTATTTCTTTTAATTCTTCTTTTAACTTTAGATGAATATCATTCAAAATTTTATTATATTCATCCTTATTACCTCTATAAGTATTTCTAATTTGAAAAGCTAATTCTCTTATCCTATTGATGTTGTAATCAATATTTACATAATTAACCATAACATTCCTTTTATAAATAAACTCATCATAAAAAAGTTTAAAAGCTGAAATTGCCATTTAATCACCCTTTATTCTAATATATTTATCATACCACATTTTAAAAAACTAAAAAAGACTCTTAAATCAATTTCCAAAAAAAAGATAACTCCTACGAATTATCACTTATAAAATCTAAAGTTTCGACAAATGCTTCATATTTTTCCGAACAAGTCGCATCTTCTTTAGCATTTACAAAAATAATTGAATAGAAGTTACCTTTATTTAAAATAGCTGTATATTTATATCTTGGTAAAGGAGCTACGCCCCCAATAGTATCCAAATCCGTTGGAAAATATAAAATACTCATTGCCGTCCATAAGTTATCATTTATTTTTAATTCATCATACTGCACAGTTGCTTTATCATCTCGTTTATATGTATCTGCTATATTATTTAAATAATTATCAACGAATCCTGTGGCATCATTTGTTGCCCCATAGCTAATTCTTAAGGAACAATTATTATCGTATGTATAGTACCTACCAAAAGCATCTTTACTATGTAAGACAAATGATTTATCTAAAGTATATGTAAGACCAGCCAAATCATCACCATCTTTAGGTTTTAAAAAATTATTATAAACAAAAATCAATATACCCACAAAAACAATTATACAAACCAGATTAACAATCATCTGCTTACCATCGCCCTTATAGGAATTATCTTTATACCCTGTAACTTTTTTAGGTTTAGCTTTAGCTTTGTTTTTATTAAGTTGCTTCGTAACATTTTGAAAACGATTGATATTTTCTTTTTGTTCTTCTTGCGAAATATAATCTCGTTCATCATTTACAAAGCCAAAATCATATTTACTTTGTCTATTATTTTGATTATTTCCATTATTATAACCTTGATTACTATAATTTTGATTATAGTTCTGATTATAACCTTGAATATTATTCTGACTATAATTTGTATTAAAATTAGCATTAGGATTATTATTTACATTATAATTTTGATTATCATCATAGCTTTGATTACCATAATTTTGGTTATTTCCATAGCTTTGATTATTATTTATAAAATTATTATTATTAAAGTTATTACTTTGATTGTTCTGATTATTATTATCATTTAAAAAGGGAAACTTAGCAAACAAACCTGAATTACGTTCTTCTTTTGGTTCTTGTTGCTTCGCAAAAAAACTCTTTTTAGGAGCCGGTTGTTCTGGTTCCACTTCTTTTCTTAAAGATGAGGCTTTAAACGTTTTAACATTAGCCTCCGCGTTATCATTGGGTGTTTCTGAATTTTTCTTATTTTTCCTTTTTTCCTTTTCGGAAGCTTCCATAGCTTTACGCATATCTTTAGGAATATTAGGATTAGTACTATAAGTTACACGTCGTCCATTAATTTCATCTTTACTTTTAAAATCTTTATTATTAAATATATTATCAAAGCCTTTTTTAAAATTACTTCGATTATCATAGCTCATTGAATTTAATTTATCTATTTCATTACCAAAAGTATTCTGTGAATTACTATTCTGTGAAAAAAAGACATTATTATTATTTTTTCTTACTAAATCTTTACCCTTAAAAGCTATATCTTCGCCATTATTAAAAACATTGTCTTGTCCTTTACTTACAGAAGCGCCAATATCGTTGTCAAAATTATTAAAATTGGTTTTATTATCTAATAATTCTGTACCACACATATAGCACTTCTTTTTAGAATCATCTAAAATAGTACCACATTTAGGACATTTTTTCATTTAATCATCTCCTAAGATTCAACAAAACTTAATGTTTTTATAAACTTATCCAAAGATAAAGTACAAGTGCTATCATTAGAGTTATTAACTAAAGTAATATCATAATAATACCCCTTATATACTGAGCTTAAATATCTAAATTTTAATAAAGAATAATCTCCTGAATCGGTTGGTCTATAATATTCATATAAATAATACCATGTATTATTGTTAATCATTAGACTTCCATCTGTAAATAATGGAACTTGTTTAGCATCTATGACATTTAAATTATCATCATAAATACTCTGTGTTTTATTAATCTTAATGCTTTCAAATAAGTCATTTACATGATCACCACTCGTTGATGAGCCATATAATACCGAGATTGAACAATCATTTCCTTTATTACTACTTTTGGTATATAAAGCTTGTGATTGGTTACCATTTATCTTTTTAAATGAGCTATCTACTTCATAGTATAAATCTTGTAAGACTGGAGTTAAAGGTTTCTCTGCTGTTTGATATTGATAAAATTTATATGTTCCAAAGACAAGAACGATTACTAAAACAATAATTCCAACTACCCGAACAAGCATTTTATGTTCACTAACAAAATCAAAAATATCTTTATCGCCCGCTTTTATATTTTTATTAATATTAACATCACGATAATTAGATAAGCGATTATTGTAAGCTTCTTTCTGCTTATAGTAATTTTCATTAAGAGATGGATTATATTCTGAAAACATTGGTTGTTGAGAATTACTCATACTACTTCCGCTACCAAAACCACTACCGTCCCCTAACTTTGTTCCACACATAAAGCAATAGTCTTTACCATTTTCAATAACTGCCCCACATTTCGGACATTTCATAAAACCACCTCATTTTTATCATTTTTTATCGAACCAAGAATTTCTTTTATTTTTATTTGCAATTCGGGGCTATCCTGATTATCTTTCAAATCTGCTAAGATATTTACAATATCAGTCGAAAACTGTTTCGTTACTTCATCTATCGCTAAAGGATTGTCTTTTAGCATCTCTAAATAACTAACAAGTAATTTTTTTCTAAAATTATCAGCCAATGCAATCAATCCTTTCTATTCCAAATTCATCTAAAATCATATTAATTAATTCCAATAATAAGTTACATCCCAAATTACTCGAAGAAACCTTACATGGTTGTCGATTTATTATCATATAAATAATTTTACTTAAAAATATATAAGGATCATCTTCAATAATAATCGGAATATGCGTTTCTAATGGTTCAACATTAAATAACTTAGTCTTTACTAAAGTAAGATTAGAATACTTAAAACTCGATTCAATAATATCAATATTTTCTTTCAGTCTTTTGACTAATTCTTTTAAAAACTCTTCCTTAAACCTCATCTTATCACCTTATTCTTGGTAACTTAAGAATCACTCTATCCTTTAAAATTATATCATATCAATGAATAACATGCATCTTCTTTTCTTAATTTTCATTCTTATTATCAATAAATCTAATAATGATATAAAAGATAAGACTGACTAAGAAGACATCAAAAGCTATATCATTGACAAAGTATGAACTTAAATAAAGACCTAAACAAATAATCCATAATCCTAAAAGGATTTTATCAATATAAGCAATCATCACCCCTACTTGACCATGTTTATCCTTAACTTTCTCCACATGATAATCAAACTTTTTTCGTCCCTTAACTGATGACAATAAATAACCAACATAACATAAAGCTGGTAAGAAAACTAAACACATTCCACTTAAAACAATTAACATTTCACCAAACATCAAAATCACCCCTTCATAATTTTATTTACATAACTACAACCATCTTTATAATAACCAGTCTTAACATACTCTGGTGTTGTAAAATTATTTTTCTTATAATCATATGTAATCTTAAAATGATAGAAAGAAATTCCTTCCGTTTTCTCATCACCACAGAACTTATCATCATTTCCAATTAACAAATCAAAATCTTTCTTTGAATCAAGCGTCAAATAAATCGAATTACTACTATTTAAAAGAACATCATTGACAATTAACGGGAACTTCGTATCCAAATTATATATTAATTCACTATTATCATAAATTAATAGCTTATACGAGTATTTATTACCTTCCCTAACCGGATCAATAACTGCTACTTTATCATTTGTTTCATAAAATTGAGGTAAAGTATCTAAATTATCTAACGTTTTAAGATAAACTGTACTATTACCATAAGTTAACTCAATTTTAAATTTATTTATATTTTCTAAATATGCAAAAGAAAATTTATATTTAGAAGCACTTCCGGAAATAGCCGTTTCAAAATTAAAGTAGTATCCTTCCTTTTCGGCTTCTTTTATCACAAAGTGAATTGCTTCAAAGTTACTACTACGAAACTTACTCGAAATATCTGTTGAGACAAAAATACTTGATATTTTACCATCTTTTTCAAAGACTTTATCATCAAACTTTACTTCATACTTTTTATTTTTATTTAAATTGAATTCTAATTCATCAACTTTACCACTTTTTAATAGAATTGTTCTTAAGCATGAACTTTCATAATACTTATAAGTATCACCAATAACGGCTAAATAGTTATATATTGAATAGATGTTACAGCCATCAAAAACGCGATAACTTTTATCCAATTTTCTTTCATAACTATATATTCCATTTTTAAAATCTTCATCTTGACTTTCTTTGTTTTTTAAAATATTGGTAAAAACATCAGGTTTATTAATTGATACATAAACTCCGATACCAATTCCTCCAATTAAGAGAAGGAAAAAGATTACTATAAAGAAATGTTTTAAAGCTATTCGTATTTTCATATCGTATCACCTTATACTATAAATCATTATATCATATTTACTTTTAATTTCATACACGAAAAAAATGATATTTAAAAATCATTCTTATCTCAAAAAACAAAAAAAGAACGAAATAAATTCATTCTTTTGGCATTTTTAATTTTCTTCATATACTATCATCCATCAATCGGCTAGCATTTGAAACTTCTTATCTAAATCCGCCTCCACTTGAACCACCGCCTGATGATCCACCACTATGGTAACTTGAGCCACCTCTGCCAGAGCTTCTGGAACTACCACTATAATCGTGTGAACTTGAACTTGCGGCTCTACGTTTTCCTGCTTCAATTCCTTTATATCCAATCTCAACCATACTTCTAATTGCTATTGTAGTCATATCAATATCTAATTTTGAAACTTGACTAAAGTTTGGATAAAGTTTGCTGAATTGTTCTTCTACTTTATCTGCTATTCCAAGTAATTGAGCAAAAATCAAATATTCTTCCCAAATATGAACTTCAAAATATTCTCTTTCAGGCATAATACTAAAATCTAATAAAAACTTCTTTAAACCTTTTAAATGAATTGCATCATTTAATAATACTGGACTAACTACTTTTGCAGTAATGTTTTTTGTTTTACCAAACATACCTGTTGTTTCTTCAATTCTTGATGTAATTAATTGCTGATTTTCTAATTCAACTTGTTCATTATAAATAAATGTAGAAAACCACGAATCAATTTTACTATAATTCTTTTTGCACCACTTTTCAAATTCTTTAGCCTCTAATATTCTATTCATTCCTGAAGCACTTTTCAACATTCCTAGTAAATCATTTTCAATTTTGTTTTCACAATAAATTGATTTACTAAAGTCTATTGCATAATTGTTATCTTTAAAACTGAATAATCCTTTTCGTGTTTTAGAAACGGTTATTTTTTCTTCTTTTATCCATTTCAATAATATTGCACCAATAATTCCTTTTCTTAGTGTATTAATAGATACAACATTATATTGATAAGAAACCCAATAAGCTCTTTCTAAATCTTTATTGCAAGGTATTTCTCGCCAGTACTCAATTTTTTCATCTGATGGTATAGTTTTCCCACCAGGTCCAAAATCTAAATATCCCGAATGTTTTCCGGATCCCCATATCCATTCTGAGCCTTTTTTCTTTTTTAAAACCATATACACGATAGTAAATAAAATAATTGGATTTAAGAGGACATTAAATATCAGCATTATTATAAACTTCCAAAATAATTTAAAATAATCTAAAAAGCCGTAATTGATGTGCTCAAGTTCATCTTTACTAACATCACTCATTGCAGAATCATAAACATCATCAAATGATTCACCTGATGAATTTGTTGTCTTAAATAAATTGGTTTCAAACCTTACCAAACCTACCATATATTGCGAACTAGATAAAGCTCCACCCGAATCTAAGACGATGTTACCATCTACAAAGTTGATCGTTCCATTATTACCAAAGGCCCAAATTCGGGCATTATCTAAAGAAAATGGCATATCAGAATGAATTGTTACCTTCGCCTTCGCTACATACTGATCCAAATTTAAAAAGTTAAAATAAAAACCTTGTGTATCTTGATACTGTGTTACAAAATTACTTATATCATACTGTAAAGTATATGTTCTATTACCATAACTTGATATACCCCAACATAGTTCTACTCCATTACTTATATAATGCAAACCACTTTTATATGCCTTATTATTAAAGCTAGCATTAACATTCCAACTAGATAAAGTTTCATAAGTTCTCCCTGTATCATCACTAACTCTAAAATTACTAATCGCAGAATTGCCAAGCTTGGTATAAGGCCGATACCCTTCTGTCCCTTGACTTAAAGAAGCCTCCCAAACTTCGGTTATTTTAGCATTTCCATCATCATCAATGTAAACATCCATTTCTATATTTTTAATAGAATCAGCATTAACATTAGTGGCCATTAAGCAGAAAATGCCCAGTACAAATATCCCCCAAATTATTTTCTTAATAAACTCTTTCATCCAACTCATCTCTCTTTTTTATTACTATCACTTTCTAAGAAAATACTTATCTTCAACTCATCCCATATCTTTTAACTACCTTTAAAACCAACCACACCAAATTACTATTTAACTAGCATTAGCATTTACAGTATTATCTTTAATAACCGTATAACAATCAACATCGGCAATATAGTAATAAGTATCATCTAAAGCAATTTTTAAGAAATTAGCATTTAACCCAATAATACGAAATTTCATATTTTCATTTAAATTTCTTACTTCATTATCTAAGAAGGTATAAGGACTGCTTAATAAAGTAACTTTTTTAGTTAACTTCACATCTAAATCGGTCTCAGTAAATGAGACATTTTCCAACGTATAATCAAAGCAATCCGGATCATCAATGTAAAAAATGTTATCTTCATCTTTGATCTTTATAAATTCTTTTCCTATTCCGATTACTTTTATTTTGGTGCCAGCGGCTAACGTCCCGGCTTTATTTGGTAAATTTAAATATGGCGAATTACGCAAAACTACATCTTTCTTTAAGACCCCGTCTAAAGCACAATCTTTAAAATCAACTATTTCTAAATCAGGCGTTCCATCATTCCCCGTGGCTGGCGTAGTTGCCGAAGCATCACTAGTAACGGAAAAATAAGCAATATCCATATCAACCCGACCATTAATACCTGGAACATAACCATTACTTGTATATTGCCACATATAATACTTGCCTTTATATGTTACAACATCATTATATTGGGCTAACCAAACCCTATTTTCCCCAAATCTTCCAGTTTCAAAATATTTTGTTAAAGCATTAGCGTAAGAATATATCATCGGTGTATAACCATTTTTTCTTATATAAGCACAAAAGGCTAAAGCATTCGTAGTCATTTGCGAATAACTAACTCCTGCCAAACGATACTGATTAAATATCTCTACATCGGTAGCAATAGGATATGTAATATCATAATCTTTAATAACTTCTAAGACCCAAGCAGCTTCTTCATAAGCTTCCTCTTCGGTCTTCGCCATGGAAAAGAAATAAATTCCGACATTTATATTATTAGCAAGAGCTCCTTTGATATTTCTTTCAAACTTATTATCCATTACAATGGCGCCAGATTCTAAACGTCTAAAACCACAACGAATCATGGCAAATTTAACGCCAGCTTCTTTAACCTGAGCCCAGTCAATATCTCCTTGATATGTTGAAACATCAATTCCCAAGCTGGTTTCATTTGTTTCATATTTTTTTAAAGCATTACTAATATCTTCTTGCTTCTTAGAAGAACCTTTAACTTGTGAAACAACCTTTTGGGGGTCCTCACTATCTGAAGCATCCGCAACAACAATCGGTGGTGGCGTTACTGCTACAATATCCATCGTTTCTTCGGTAGCACTTGAAGCTATACCATCTAAAACACTATCAATAGCTTGGACTTCTTCATCTGAGCTATATTTAACTTTTTCAATTCCATCTAAAGTATTTAAATTAAGGGAATAAGCGTATGCAAGCGAGCTTGCACTTACTACTAAAAGGACTAAAACAAAACTAACTAAAAATTTATTTTTTCTAAAAAAGTTTCTTAAAAATATACTACCCTTCATCCTACTTCACTCCTATTATAATATAGCAAAAAATATACTATTATTCAACCAAAGAAAAAAAGAACTATCGTTCTCCTTCTTCTAACATTGTCACTATATTAATCCCATAGCCCTTTTTTACATCATCTATTAAAACACGTGTTACCGCCCCGATTATCTTATTATTCTGAACAATCGGTGAACCACTCATTCCTTGAACAATCCCTCCACTCATTTTTAAACACTTCTCATCTACTACTTCAAAGAAATAATTTTTATCTTTACTAGTTTTATTAATGCTTAAAATATTTATTTTAAACTTATCAATTTTATTTTCTAAATCAGTTGTATAAATATAAGCTTCACCTAATAAAACATCATCAATATTTCCAACTTCTATTTTATTCTCATTATCATAATTACCACTAACTTTTCCAAAAATTCCATAATTAGTATTTTTTTCTAAAGTTCCAAATAGATTTTTGTAATTAATATCCGCATTCTTACTTCCGGGACTTCCATCATTACTTCTAATAAAACTCGTAACTTTCGCTTTATAAGTAAATCCTTCCTTTACTTCAATTCTTCTATTTGACTTACTTTCATTGATAACATGTCCTAAAGCTCCATACACTTTAGTTTGAGCATCTATATAAGTTAACGTTCCAATTCCTGTAATATCTCCTTTTACATATAACCCAGTTCGATATGTCCCATTAAAGTTACTTAGTTCTAGCTTTGTTGTAAATTCTTTCTTATCTCTTTCAATTAAGACTTCCACATAGTTATCTTGCATATTTTTATCGACAAGTTCAATCATCTGATTTACGTCATCAACTTTCGTCCCAGCAATTTCCATTATTTTATCGCCAACACTTAATTGTTGATTAATATAATTTCCATTTACTTTATAAAATCCTACGACTAAAATTCCCTTACTTTTAATTTCAATTCCTAAAGTTTCACCACCCAAGACGACTTCCTTACTATAGGCAAAAACAAATATCGGCATCCATAATAAGAGGCATAGCCAAATTGTTATTTTCTTTTTCATTTGATCACCCATTATTATTATCTTCATTTAATACTTTAATATTAAACCAATTAATGGTAAAAAAACTAATTTAGTATTATCTTTCTAGCCTTTTTCCCCAATTATATAACTTGAAATTGCCCACCAATAATTTTTCCCCTCCTCAATAAAAAACTTGCTAAAAAGAAAAAGACCCTTGACAAATATATTATTTACCAATAGATCTCTCTTACTTATTTACAGTAATCTTATAGATACTTTTATCTGCTATAATATAATCTTTGTAAGCTTTAATCTTCGTAGCTTTTATCGTATGTAAAACCTCTTTTTTATTCGAGATAACTTCCAAAATATTTTCACTATCTTCTTTAGTGACAAACAATAAATAATCAGAACCTTGTAAAATAAATTGACGTCCCTTCATATCAACTTTTTGCCCTTCAAAATCATAGTAAACTTCCTCATTATTGCCCGCCTTATTTTCATATTTAATCTTTAAAAGATTATCATAAACACGTTCAATCTTTTTAATATTCTTTATTTCTTCCTTTAATTGTATATCTTTTTCTTTATTAAATTCTGAATCATAAATACTTATTGTCTGCTCATTATAGACATATATTTTATCATCTACTAAAGTATATTCTTGCGGTAAGTCTAAGAAAACTTTATTATTTTTTAAGACGATCATTTTTTTTGTTGTTTTATTAATAATCACTTTATAATTGCCTAAAGTTTTAATACTATATACTTTAGACGTACGTAAGTCATAATCCTTTTCTTGATAAGTTAACGTAAACCCTGTTACATTAGCATAATTATTATCAAAAAGAGCCATTTTACCTTGTTTAACTACTAAATAATTATTTTTAAAAGGAATAATCATCTCATACTTAATTTTTACTAATTCTTCCTCACTAGAAATAATTCCATACTTAGTATTTTTAGCTTGAACAACATAGTTACCATTAACCGTTGAAATAATATTATTATACTTACAAGGAATTATTTGTACTCCTTCTAAATTAATAACACCATACATACTTTCCGTATCCATCACAACCAAAGAAAGATTATTTATATAATAAGTCTCATTTTGATAACAATCGCCGACTATCTTTAAATTATCAACTTTAACTGGTATATTATTTTCTAAATTAAATAAAGCAAAACCACTTTCATTTTCTTGGATAAATCCGACTAAATAATCTTCATTTTCTTGGATAATTAATGGTTTTATATTCTGTCCTTTTTCAACTGTATATTGTTTTTCGAATTTAGTTCCCTCAAATACATAAAAATTCAATTTATCTTCAATTATATTATATATTACCATTTGGCCTTCTCTTGTTTTATAAATTTTATCATAAACAATTCCGGTTTCATTTAAATATATTTCTTCTCCCTTATCATTTAAAACGCCATAAATTTTATGATCCATCGTCTCAATAAAATATTTATCAAATTTCATAATTTCATAATCAGAAACATATATTTGCGATAAATTAACTTTTATTTGATTTGGTTCCACTTTTTTATCTTTATAAGCAGCCACGCCAAAGTACAAAACAACAATTAGTAATGTTATAATTACTATTACTAATAAAATTCTATTTTTATTCTCATTTACTTGGTTTTCATTCATAATATCACATCACTAAAATAATAGCACAATCCCCGAAAAAAAAGAAGATACATTTACATATCTTCCTCTTACTTATGAACGGCAACTACTAACTTACCATTATTAGCTGTTGCAAAACGACCATCTTTATAATAATGCAAACCCGCATCACTATCTTCTAATTTGGCGGTTAAGTTTGTTTGATCTTTCTTATCCATCGTATATATTACTTCTTGATTTTTTAAATCAACATTAACTGTTAAATTGTTTAATTCTATTGTATAAATTGCATTATCTATTTCTTCTCCGGTCTCGTAATCAAAATATAAAGAAGTATATTTAGTACTAACTTCAATTATTTTATCATACTTAGCACAAGTAATTTCACTTTCATCAATATCATAATCTTTCAATGATATTTTTTGTTTTTCATTTAAATTTTCATCATAGATAGTTATTTCTTTTTTAGTTTCATCATAAGCATAAGCCAAGCCTTTATTTATATCAAAGCTAACATTTTTAATTTGAGTATATTTTCCATCACTGTCAATAATATAAACATCATTTTTAACATGAGAAGTCTTATCAGAACCAGTAACAAAAACATTATCTTTCGTCAATAAGACATATTTATCATTATATTTTTGAGCGACAAAGGAATTAAATCCTCTTTCGGCCACACGATAATCATAACCAGCAGTCGTTAAAGCATTTTCAAAATCAAAGTCATAACTAGTAAATACTTTATAATCTTGATTCATCAAAGCCATCTTTTTATCTTTACCAACAACATAAAAGCCATTATCTGCTTCAATAAAATCATATTCATAATCTAATATTTTTTTCAATTTAGCTGTAATAAGGGCCGCTTTTTTATTTTTTACTGCAACAAATTTATCATCACTAGTTGTTACTAATTCTTCATAATCAAAACCAAGAACCGTTCTACCATTTTTTAAATCAATAGCTCCGTATTTAACTTTATCATCAGTCGCTTGACTAACTATAATATAATTTCTTGAATTATTTATTATTTTATTATGATCTCTTTTATCTCCTACTATATTGTCATCTCCACAATCAATCTTCTTCTTATTTTCTATTAAATAAACTTGATTATTGACAACTTCATCTTCATCTGGTTCATAACCATCAACTAACGTTTTCGCATAGCCTAATAAGTCCCCATTACTTAGAACAATTGGTGTATAGTAATAACCAATCTTTTCTTCAGAATAAACATTATTTATCTTGCCATCTTCTAAAACTTTTAATTCTAAATGATTGAAAGAAGTTTCTTCATCTTCATTGATTATTTCTAAATATAACTTACCATCAACTCCAGTATAAGCCATATTGCATTCAAATCCTGCATCAAATTTAACCATTTCTTTGCCATCACTATCTAAAATAGCATATAAGCGATTAGACTCATCACTTTTACTTGAGCCAAAAACTAAGATGTAATCACTCAAGAAACGATATGAAGCATTTCCTTTTTCATAACTAACAAATTTTAGTTTGTCATCTTTGGTAACCATTTTTACTTCATCATTGCCTGTGGTATTTTTTCCTTTATATATTCTAGTATACCAAACAAAAGTGCCACCTAAAACGATTAAAATAACAAAAACAGTCGTTAAGAAAATTAACCCTTTACGGCTCTTTTTTTTGCTTTCTTCACTTACAGTTTCTTTTTTCTTTGTTGCTTTTACTTCTTTGGTTTCTTCAACTATTTTGGCCTCTTTCTTTTTCATTAAATTCACCTCTACTTTATATATTATATCATTGTCCCCCCATAAAAAAAAGAAGATTTTATTCTTCAATTTCAAAATTTTCTAGCTCGCCATTTTCTTTTAAGATTTGGTTTACTTTTTCCGTTGCATTATTAAGTTTTTCACTACAACTCTTCGCTAATTTCATTGCTACACTATATTTTTCAATGGCTTTGTCTAAATCAACATTGCCATTTTCTAATTCTTTAACAATTGTTTCTAATTCAACTAATGCTTCTTCAAATGTTTTTTCACTTTCTTTTTTCATAACTTATTCCCTTTCACTTACGACCGCTTTTACTTTACCTTCATACAATCTAATTTCGATTGTATCTTTTTCTTTTAAGTCTTTACTACTCTTAACAATCTTTCCATTCATGGTAACTAAACTATATCCATTATTTAAAATATTAAGTGGATTTAATAATTCTAGTTTATTAACTAATAACTTGTAACGATATTTACCATTATCTAAGTAATTGATAACAATTTTTTGTAATTGTTCCACATAGTTATTTAATTTTTCTTGTTTAATCATATACAAAGATAATGGATTTTTTAAGACAAAACTATCTTTAACATGGTTTAATTTTATACGACTTTCGTTTAATTTATTGGTAATGTATTTATTTAAAACATCAATGTAACTATCTAGTTTTTGTTCTTTTACTTCATATAAAGCTAATGGATTTCTTAAAACATACGATTCTTTTAAATGTTCTAATTTTTTCATATTCAGATTCAATAAATTATTAATGCTTTCATTTACTCTTATTTTGTATTGATTAATTAAATTATTAACATCAACTAAGTTCGGAACTGCCATTTCAGCCGCTCCCGTCGGTGTTGGTGCTCGCAAGTCCGCTACAAAATCGGCAATTGTAAAATCGATCTCATGACCAACCGCTGAAATGATTGGAATTCTTGAATCATAAATAGCTCGGGCAACACATTCTTCATTAAAAGCCCACAAATCTTCGATTGAGCCTCCCCCACGGCCACAAATCAAAACATCTAAATCAAAGTCTTGTGCACGAATGATTTGTTCAACAATACTTTCTTTTGCCCCTACTCCTTGAACTAAGGCAGGGAATAAAATCGTCTGACAAATGGGATACCTTCTTTTTATTGTACTTAATATATCACGAATCGCTGCTCCGGTACTGGCCGTAATAATACCAATCTTACGTGGATACTTTGGAATTGGTCTTTTATGTTCTACCGCAAATAACCCTTCCGCCTGTAATTTACTTTTTAACTTTTCATATTCTAAATATAAATTACCAATCCCATCTAAATCCATTTGCTCAACATAAATTTGATAGCCCCCCGTTGCTTCATATACTGTGACTCTTCCACAAACTAAGACCTTCATTCCATCTTCTGGTTCAAACATCAGCTTACTTGCAGCCGATGCAAACATCACCGCTGCAATACGACTATTTTCATCTTTTAAAGTAAAATAAAGGTGACCGCGAGTATGATGTTTATAGTTACTAATTTCTCCCTTAATATAAACCCGATTCAACTCTGGTTTATTATCAAACATATTCTTAATCGCCCTATTTAAAGCTGTAATACTATAATACTTAATATCCATATTCCCACCATATTCATTATACCAAACAATAGTTTGTAACTCAATATCTTACTTGTAATTTTCTTGTCAAATTACTAGCAAATTCATCGTAGCAATCTCCCTTTTTAATACCTAATTTTCGCTCATATATTTTATCTATCAATAAGTTAATATCATCATAAAATTCAAAAGAATCAACGTTTTCTAAAAAATAAAAATTCTTCTCTTCTTGCTTAATAATAAACAACTTATAATAAACAATATCATCATATATCGTTGCTAAAGTCAAAGACCTATAATTACTACGTTTAACATCAAAAAAGACTTGTTCCCCAACCTTATTAATTAATTGTTTTTTCTCAACCTGGGTCATTACACTATTAATTCCTTTAATTCTTTTTAATAGATTTAAACGATAATTAATATCTTCAAGCGAAAAAATACCTACCACGTCTTGATTACTTTTAATTCTTTTTTGAACTAACATTACTAGTTTAGCAATCTTTTCATCCGCAATAAACTTTCGTCCCGTTTTTTGATATACATTTAAAATAGCTTGTTCTAAATCCTTTATTTCTTGTTTAATTATCTCTTCATCAAAAGGATTAGCCCCTAACATTATCCCAAATTGTTTGATTTTCATTCCACTTTTGATGTTAGCTAAATCTGATAAGAAATATTTTTGTTGCCATACCCCATAGATCGTAACATCAGCCACATACTTTGTTCCATCAACTTCTAGCATTACATAATAGTGTCCATGTTCCCCAATCACACTAGCTTTAATACCATAACGTTGTAACAATTTTACATATATTGTAGCCCATTCTCCGCAAACGACAGCATTACTTTGTAAGTTTACATTAACAAATCCTAACGTTTTACGATAATCTCTATAAAAATCATATTGTTCATTATAACGAAAAATATCTCCTAATAATAAATATAAATCAATTGCTTGTTCTAACTTATTATCAAAGTTAAGCATTTTTTCATCAACATAAGCAATAATATCGTCGTCAACCACGCGACGAATTCTTTTTAAAAAACCCTCTATTTTTACCATTTTTATTCATCTTTTCTAAATTAAAAATTATTGATTTTTATTAGCAGATTTTTGTTTATCTACTAAAAACATTTTTTCCTAATATATAAAAAAATATAATCTTAATTAGACTATATTTCATTATTAATTTTATCTAATACTGCATTTATAATCTTTCTAACGTTATCATCACTATATTTTTTAGCTAGTTCAATAGCTTCATTAATAGCAACGATATTTGGGGTATCTTCTTCATATAATAATTCATAAATCCCCATTCTTAAAATAGCAGCTCCTGTTTTGTCAATTCGATTAATAGTCCAATCATTCATTTTGGTATTAGCTAACTCATCAATTTCATTTTTATGAGTCATAACTCCATAAACAATATTTCTGGCAAACTCATTATCTATTTCTAAATTATCACTAATCAAATTTTCAATATTAAAATCAACCTTATTATTTTCCATGATATCAATTTGATATAAAATAATCATTGCTTTTTCTCTTAATTCACTTCTAGATTTTCCCATACTTGCACCTCTCAAAAGATTATATCATATTTTACTTATATTAAAATATCTTTTTACTTAATCTTCATATTTTTTTATTAAATTAGGTATATAAGAACGTGTCATATAACTTGAATAAGTATCACTCATCGTATTTAACATTTCTAGGAAATTTTCCTTACTTAAGTGTTTACGTTTCTTAATATCGTGATAATTAGCTTCAACAACATACAAGTTACCTTCAAAGTACTTATTTAAGTCAAGTAACAAACATATTTCTTGATCTTTAGCTAAAACAATATAGTCTTTATTATCTTTTGTATATGTTACAACATACCCTAGTAAACCATAATCATATTCAGCTTCATCTGATGCATACAAATCAGCAATGCTTTCCAACTTCGTAACATCTTTTGATGTTTGCATCAAGTTATTCATAGCTACCATTTCCTCATCTGTTGCTGCATATTTTGGTTTAAAATCTTTACTTCCCTTAGGTACTCTAATCATATCTTCAAATAAAGCTTTAAACTTTTTCCCATCAACTACTACATTTTGACCATCTTCTCTAAAATCTTTAGAAACTAACTTAAAGGCACGATAAAATTCTTCAGTTTCACCATAAATATAATAAAAACTTTCATTTTGAACAACACTTCCTAGGTGAATACTCTTACGAAGGGCACTTTCTCGTTGGTATTTTCCCATCAAATCTCTTACTACCTGTAATACTTGACTATCAACCGTTCCAACTTTTATAAAATTACCATCTTTAGGAATTAATCTAAAATTATGTAAGCTCGTATAATAATCCTTATTATCAAAGAAAATATTTGTTTTTCCTTGAATGCCCATTGGTAAAACCCCATAATTTTCTAGATCTTTTGAAAGAACCAAATATTGCTTACCACTATATCTAATAACATCCCCACAACTAATTTCATCTTCTTTAATCATACATTTTACCATTTGACGAATTAATTTTAAGCAATCATATTCCTTAAGCTTCCCTTCCTTATTTAATACTAAATGTTCTTTTAATAAACAAGTTTGAAAAAAGGAAAAATAAATATCTTTTTCTAAATTATAAGTATCTCCTTTTATTTTAAAATAACTATAAGAATTATCAGCGGCTGGTACTTCACTTGTCCCATATAAACAATAAACATCTTTATTATCTTGACGTAAGACTAAAAAATAACCATTTCGATGATCAATTGGTAACTTACGCTTTTCTTGATTATTAGCATATCTCTTACCATAAATAATATCTCCGAAATTAAAATCTCCATTCCCTTCTTGAATATTATTTAAATCTATTTTATTAAATTGTAAAGTATTCTTTAACTTATTTTCTCTCTTTTCCATATTACACTCTCCTTGCTTATCAATTAAAAAAGGTCTTTTCGACACTTTTATTATAAACTTTGTAAAAATTCTTCAAAAAATGATTTAACTTTAGGTGGTCTATTAAACTTTAAAACTCCCTTAGTTAATTTATAAAACTTTTCTAAATATAATAAGTCTTCCTCATTATCTGCATATTTTTTTAAATCTTCTAATTTAATAGTCTTCTTTAAATAAAAGGGCCTTAATCTTTTATCCTCCGGATCATAACCATCTATCTTTACCCGATACCAAGCCCCTATTCCATCCACATATTCATAGATCATTCCAGGACATTCATAGTCACAATAGTATCTTTCTAAAACTTTAACAAAAGGTAAATCAAAAGTCATTAAATCCGTTTCTTTATTTTTCCTAGTATCTTTTAAAATTTCATCATGAAAATTATTAGTTTCAATAACAACTATTTCATCATCTTTTTTAAAAACTTTTACAATAACTCGTTCTTCTTTTTTAATTTTTTCCTTTAACAAAGCCGCATACACATTATGATGCATTAAATCCGTAAGGCCATAAAAATAATCTTTCCGATACATAAAAACCTCTTCTTATTATTTTTTTGATAATTCTTTTAATTCATATAATAAATTCATTGCTTCCATTGGAGTTACCTTCAAAGGATCAATTTCCTCTAATTTCTTTAATACTTCATTATCCTCCGTACTTTCCGCAAAATCAAAAGCTACTTGCGTATTAAAGGAAATTGGATGTTCCTTATCTTGATTTTCATATAAACTTAGTATTTCTTGAGCACGACCTAATAATTCCTTAGGCATGCCGGCTAACTTAGCAACATGAATACCATAACTGCGATCAACTGCTCCTGGTTTTACTTTATGTAAGAAAGTAACATTGCCATCTTTTTCAATTGCTTCCACATGCACATTACATATTCCCTTATTCTTTTCCGCCAAAGCCGTTAATTCATGATAATGCGTACTAAATAATGTTTTGCAACCAATATTATTGTTAACATATTCTAAGATAGCTTGCGCTAAACTCATTCCATCATATGTTGCTGTCCCACGACCTAATTCATCAAACAAAATAAGTGAATTACTCGTTGCATTACATATTGCTTTTTTGGCTTCTTTCATTTCAACCATAAAGGTTGATTCTCCAGAAACTAAATCATCTGAAGCGCCAATTCTCGTAAAGATTTTATCAAAAATTGGTAACTTACATACTTTAGCCGGTACAAAAGAACCCATCTGAGCCATTATAATAATAATTGCCAACTGACGCATAAACGTTGATTTACCACTCATATTTGGTCCCGTAATCAAAATCGTATTAACATCTTCATTCATCATACAATCATTAGCAACATATTCATCTTTTGAAACTTTCTCCACTACTGGATGACGACCATCAACAATTTCCACACGACGTTCCGTTAGAAGTTCTGGTCTAACTAAATTATTTTCTTCTGACACAACCGCCAAACTAATAATCGCATCAAGTTCGCTTAATGTTGCAGCAATTGCTTTCAAATTAAAGATTTCTTTTTTAATTTCTTCTTTTACTTCTAAGAATAGATTATATTCTAATTCTACAATCTTCTCTTCCGCATTTAAAACCAAAGCTTCTTTCTCTTTAAGAAGTGGACTAATAAAGCGTTCACAATTAGTTAAAGTTTGTCTTCTTTCATAACCAAATTCATCTTTAACTTGATCTATTTGACCCTTACTTATCTCAATATAATAACCAAATACTTTAGTATAACCAACTTTTAAATTCTTAATACCAGTTCTTGCTCGTTCCTGTTCTTCTAAGGAAGCAATAAACTCTTTACCACCACTTCTAATTGCCTTTAATTCGTCAAGTTCTTTATTATAACCATCTTTAATTAAATAGCCTTCTTTTAAAGTAACTGGTGGTGTTTCATAAATACTTTGCTCTAGCAAATTACATAAAACTTCTTCATCTTTAAAAGTCATATCAAATCCTATTTTTTCAACACGTTCTTTGATAGCTGGTAAAGTTTTTAAACTAGTCTTAATCTGTAATACATCACGAGCATTCAAACTACCGGTTGTTGCTTTACCACACAATCTTTCCAAATCATATACATCATAAAGTAAATTACGTAGTTCCTCTTTAACAATAAATTCATTACGTAACTTATCAATCATATCATAACGTTTCAAAATAGCTTCACGATCTTTTAAGGGATTCATTAACCAACTTTTTAAACAACGACTTCCCATAGCCGTCTTTGTCTTATCTAAAAGCCAAATCAAACTATAAGTACGTTCCTTTAACCTTAAAGTCTCAACTAACTCTAAATTACGAACCGTATGAACATCCATTTCTAAATATAAATCCGGATTAATAATATTAGCACTCTTAATATGAGACAAATCTTTTAATTGACGAACTACTAAGTAATAAAACAAATGCTTAATCCCGGTAATAAAACGCATATCATGAATATTTTTATATAAATATTCATACCCTTTTTCTAAATAATCATTTGAATAAGTAATATCAATTCCATAATTATCTTTTAACGTTGTAAAAAAAGCATCACTATTATCAGCTAAAATAATTTCTTTAATTCCTAAATTTAAAATACTATTTAATAAACTTTCTTGATCATGTTTTACTTCTAAGATATTTAAAGAACCAGTTGATATATCACTATATGTTAAAATATAACTATTGTTAAAATCTAGGACACTACCAATATAATTATTGTCATGTTCAGATAACATTTCATAATCAACAACCGTTCCTTTACTTATAACTTGAACGACTCCCCTTTTAACCATCCCTTTAGCTTGCTTAGGATCTTCTAATTGCTCACATAAAGCAACCTTGTATCCTTTGCTTACTAACTTTTCAATATAAGGACGGACACTATGAAAAGGTACTCCACACATCGGAACACGTTCATCTAATCCGGCATTCTTACCTGTCAAAGTAAGTTCTAACTCACGACTACATAAAATTCCATCTTCAAAAAAAAGTTCATAAAAATCTCCCAAGCGATAAAACAACAATTCATCAGGATATTGATCCTTTATTTCCATATATTGTTTCATGCCTGGACTTAATTTACTTCTATCTACTTCTAATCTCTTCATATTCCACCACAAGGGTTATTATAACAAAGTAATCCCAAAAAAAGAAGAGTTTTCTTGCCTACTCTTCATTTATAATATATGGATCGTCAACTGTTCCCGAACCACTCATATTTTTTATAGAAACATTAATTACTGGTCTTACCCCCATTGCTTCATTTTTACTTACTGAGGCAATAACACCATCATTCTTACAAGCCCAAACACCACCAGTATCATTGGCATTCATTGTTAAATAAGAACCAGCTAAATAACTATTACTACTTACCTTATTGCCTTTATTAATATTCATAATTTCATTAACACTTAAAGTACCAACTTTACCATTCCAATAACCATTAAAATTAATTAAATTAGTACTAAAATCATCACCATATGAACTATATACCTGATTATCAAAATCTTTTTCTACAATATAATTAGCATCATTAAAATTATCATTAAACCAATTATTCAAAGTTGCATATAAATTACTATTTAAATAATCAGCCTCACCATAAGTTATATTATCTAAAGGCGCCGCCAAAATTAAACGATAAGTTCCATCTCCATTAATACGAACAATTCTAAATGTTAGATAGTTTAATCTTACATAATTATTAGTAGCATCTTCCTTAAAATAATAAGAAATACCATCATTATCAGGAATCTTTTCTAATTCGTTTAAATCAATTTGTGTTTTTCCCTCATCAACATTGAATACTAAATCACAAGTTAAGTCTTGATCAATTCTTGTTATATAAACCATGCGATCTTCAACATTATAACCAAATTTACCACCATCACAAGTAATATAAGCTGTTTTATAATTACTATCAATGACATCAGTAAAAGTATTACCTACCACTTTCTTAACATAAACTGATTGATAACCATTTTCAATATTAATCTTAACAGTATGTTCTTCTTGTGTATTAATAGAATAAGAAGTATTAAGTCCAACGATTAAAGAAAAGCCAATTACTAAAGCATAAATACTTTTACGTAAATCCCATTGTATCACAAATCTATTCTTTTTACCTTGTATCTTTGCTAATTCTTTTTCGATATTAAATCTTTCCATAACTAGCCCTCCATATCATAATTAATATTACTATAATATTTATAAAAAATCAACCAATGAAAAAAAGAATCAAACGATTCTTTTATGCACTAAAGACAACCAAAAGAGCTAATATCGACAATAAAAAAATAACTAAGTATCTCTTTTTACTTTCTATCATGAATTCCATCCTTTCAAGTTCATTTTCAATTATACACAGAGGTATAAGGTATTTCAACAAACAAGAAAAAATATTAACTTATTTGACGTCAATTATTTTAATTTTTTTTCTTTTAATACATGATGATGAAATCTTTTGTTAAAAGATTCTTTTAATTTACTTGGAACAACTTTAATACTTGGTAATTCTTGACAGCTATTAAATTTATCAACTAATGTTACAATATAACCTTCTTTATATCTTGGCGGAACTATATTTAACGGAAACATATGTCTTTTAATGGCATTAGTTATTCTTTTATCTTCCAATTCTGGAAAATATTTAACATAGTTTTTGGAAGCGGCCAAGGCATGAGTAAAGCCATGTTTCTTAAACAATGGATGCTTAGTTCTAACTTCAATTAAGTATTTTCCGCCATCTAAGTCCTCTAAATCTTTTGAATACATCCATGACCAAGGATAAAAATCATGTAATAAACCAGCTATGGCACAAACCCGTTCATCAGCTTTAAAAATTCTTCCTAATAAGAAGGAACGGAAAGAAACTAAAACCGAATGTTCCCAGACTGTTATATTATGATGATGAGGAAATAATTTTCTTTTTTGAAATTCATCATTGCGTAAGATTGGTTCTACTATTTCATACCACTGAGGAAAGAAAGGATTTTTAACTATTTGATAATCAATATCTTTTATAACATCTTCACTATAATATTTTTTCATTCTCATTTTCCTTCCAAATAATCAATAGCATCTTGTAATGTTTCCACACGAACTATCTCAATATCATATTTTTTCTTTTTCTTAACTTCCATGGCTTCTTCGTAATTTTCAGCTGGAACTAAAAAGACATCAGCTTTATCTTTCACAGCTCCCATAATTTTAAACTTAACACCACCAATTTCGCCAACATTACCAGCCTGATCAATAGTACCAGTTCCGACAATTTTTCTTCCCTTAGTTAAATCTTGATCCGTTAAGGCGTTATATATCATCAAGGACATCATAAGTCCCCCACTCGGTCCTGACTCACTTGTTTTCGAATCTATTTTAACCTTTTTTTCTGCATCAATATCATAAGTTGTTAAAGACATTAAACCAATTTTGGGACCATCTTCTGTATCATAAACTTTCGCCGTTGTCGCAACTGCTTCACCATCACGTAAAACTTCAAAATTAATGACATCTCCGGCTTTTTTCGTCTTTACAATTTCAACGACTCTTTCCAAGTTTTCAATTTCTTCGCCATCACATGAAACAATATTATCACCAATTTTAATATCCGTCTCAGCTTCTTTATCAACATAAATAACGGAATTATTAATCTTACTAATTGTATACTTGGTAGAAGAAGCATTTAAAGCTGCTAACGTTGCGGCATTCTTACTTTGTTCTAAATAAATTTTATCTCGTAAATTAGAATCTTCCAAAGTTTCATTTTCATAAATTACATCACTAACCTTCAAGACTTCCCAATCCGGAATAATTAATCCCGCTAAGATATATAAAACACTACCTTGCGACACTTCTACATATGCCATATTAAAAGACCCTTTAATATCTGGTTTCTTCCCATCAACAGTTATTCTATTACCTAAATCAATTGTGCCTCCTGGCATTTCCACCTCATAAGGTAACCTAACAAAGTTAACAACAAAAAAAATTATAATAATTAAAAGAAACACCCAATTTTCTTTAATAAATTTTTTTGCACCAGCATATATCTTACTAAACATTATATCACCTCTTCAATTATATCATTTAAAAGGAAACTTTATGAAAAATATACTAAAACAATTATTCTTATTGACAATTTTTTTATTAATTTTTTACTACTCAATCAATTATAACACATATATCTCCCATCAAATCATTTATTCTTGTGAAATTTGGTTAAAAAAAGTTGTCCCATCCTTATTTCTCTCTTTTATTCTTATTGACCTCCTAACCAACTCTTCTCTACCATACTACCTTAATAAATATTGTAAAATTAATATTATCTACCTTCTAAGTATTATTGCCGGTTCACCATCTAATGCTTACATCTTAAAAAACTATAACCAAGACATTACCAAAATTATAAGCGTTAACAAATATCCCTCGCTCATCTTTACTTATAATTTTCTTAAAATAATCTTCAATGCCCAAATTGCCTTAAAATTCATATTAATAAATATTATATGTAACATTATCCTTTTTATTATCATAAAACCACCAAAAATAGAATATAAAATAATCCCCCAAACTAATATCATCGAAGTCCTCTTAACATCCATTACTAAAAATATTCAAACTTTACTTAATATCTTAGGAACTATCATCTTCTTTAATATTCTTCCCATTACCAAAATACCCAACCCTTACCTTAAATCTTTCCTTCTAAGTTTCTTAGAAATAACCAACTCTTTTGTTAATTTAAGTCTTACCCCTCTTCCATTTCATCTTAAAATTCTTTTAGCTAATATTACTTTATCTACTTGTGGTCTCTGTATTGAAGCCCAAATAAAAAGTGTCTTAAAAGACACTCCAATAAATTATCCCCAATATTTTAAATATCGTTTTTGGCACTTAATTCTTTCCTCAGCCATTACGGCAATCTATTGCTAAATTATTAAATCCTGGTATATCATCACCGAAGTAATAGTAGGAAAATTCTAAGTCAAAATTCATAACGGTATTACTATTATACTCCGCTACATCACTTTCTAAGTAAACTCGAAAATACTTTTCTGCGGAATTACTTACCGTCGTTGCTTTATAGTTTAAACATTTATAATTAGCACTCGTTAATTTCCAGGCTTCATAAACTGCGCCACTAAGGGATGTCGAAGACGCCGCATTAGCATAAATAAAATAATCATCACTACCTTTAGTAGCCGCAATCAAGTAATAATATCTGCCATCATTAACCTTAAAACTAAAACAAGAATTAATGGTATAATTACCGATTTTTTTCAATTCGGAATAACACCCTGATCTAGTTGATGCTCCCGCTCTTAAATAACCTACTTCACTAACTCCTTTAGCAAAGTCAGCTTGAACATTCTTAGCTATAATTGAACGATTAAGTAAGTCAGCCGTCTTCCCCATGCCTAAAGTTTCTTCACTTTTTAAATCCGTCAATAAATTAAGGGTAAAAATCATAACAATTGCTACTAATGAAATACTTACAATAATTTCAACCATCGTCATTCCTTTATTACCTAACTTCATCCTCTCAAACACCTCCATTTTTATACTAATTCGTACTTACTGTAATATTTAACCTAGTATTACTTAAATTCCCAAATAATGCTTTATCTTGACTAGACCTTACAACTAAATTAAATTGTTGATTATTAAGAACAAATGGTGTTACTTTAGCGCTACTATTAAAATTAGCGTTATTCATTTTTACTGTGTCTATTTTACTATTACCAAACATGCCTCGCATTTCTGTAGCACTTCGTACATCAAATACGGGTAGTTTATAATCGGTTAAATTGCTCGTTCCATAAAACATTAGCTCCATATGTCTGACAGATTGTGTGTTAAAACTAGAAATATCTAAAGACACTAATCTAATACAAGCTTCAAACATACGCCCCATGCTAATTACTTTATTTGTTTTAAAATTGGACAAATCCAGAGATGTTAAGTTGGTACAACCGGCAAACATTCCATTACAAGAAAAACCTCCATTCGAAGAACTACCATCACTCGAGAAGTTCAAAGAATACACAGATACTGTTCCAAGATATCTAACATTACTTGTATCAAAATTCGATAAATCAAGACTTGTCAATTTTCTACAATAAGCAAACATTCCACTCATACTAGTTACATTACGAGTATCAAAATTTGAAACATTCAAAGAAGGTAAAGAACTGCAATCAGAAAACATAAGTTCCATATTCGTAACTCTAGAAGTATTAAAAGAACTAACATTCAAATTCGTTAATCTACTACACTGGTAAAACATCCAAGACATATCAGTTACCCTGCTCGTATCAAAATTCGATAAATCAAGTGAAATTAAAGACGAACCGAAGTAAAACATATGCTTCATATCAGTAACAGATTGCGTATTAAAATTAGAAATATCTAGAGATACCAAACCAGAGCAATTTTCAAACATACTACTCATATTCGTTACATTTCTTGTATCTAAGCCACTGATATTCAAAGAAGTTAAATACATATTCCCTGCAAACATATATGACATATTCGTAACATTATAAGTATCAAGGCCACTTAAATCTAAACTAGTAAGCGAAGTCCAAGCACCTCCACTAAACATATAACTCATATTTGTCGTATAGCTAGTATCAAGAAGTGCAAGATTATTAATTTCTTCAAGTTTTGTTAATGAATAAATTAGATATGAGCTGTCCATATTAGCATATAGGTAACCCTTACCTTCAATGTATAAATCATAATAACCACTATAAGTTGGACTATTTTTTATAAAAGCTTGCACCGTTCCAGGTTCTACCCCAACATCCCATACTTTAACCGCATCAGATGTGTCTGACCAAGAAGTATTAAAAGTAAGCGTTTTTATTTTCTTAGCATAAGCTGAATCTTTATATGCATAAGTATCACCTTCGTATGTTCTTCTAAGAATTGGATCTGTTTTTGAACGATTATCATACCCATATGGAACTTTCAACGTCGTGTAATAATAATTATACGTTGTTTCTTGCATTGTCTCCTTATTAGTTGTCGACTTATTATAATCAAAATACTCATATGTTGCCGTTTTGGCTTTTCTAAATTCCATCACTATTCG
>CAKOHV010000010.1 GCA_934086145.1 uncultured Bacilli bacterium | reverse complement strand
AGAAAGAATTCTTTAGAATAACAGTTGTTATCGAAAAATATTTAAAGTAATCTAGGAGTTAAGTCTTCTAGATTTTTGCTTTTAAAGTAATAAAATGTTGGTGATTAAATAGAGTGTTTGGTAGTAATGTCATTAATTATTTTATATTTATGGTGACGTTATTTTAAAAATAGAGAGATAAATTATTGTACTTTGGATTATTCTAAATTAAAGTAATATGCATAAAGAAACATAATTCTTCGTTATATGGTAGCAATTTTTAAGAAGATGATTTATAATGATAATAGGTGATTAGTTATGATATATTTAGATTATTCGGCAACAACACCAGTTACCTATGATGTTTTAGAAAGTTATAATAAAGCGACTCGCGATTATATGGGGAATGCTAATTCATTACATGCCCTAGGTGTTAAGTCAAAAGTCCTTTTAAATAGTGCAACAAAACAAATCTGTGAGATTTTAAATATAAATTTAGATGAGTTAACTTATACAAGTGGAGCAACAGAATCTAATAATATGGCTTTAAAGGGTGTTGCTCTAGCTTATAAAAATAATGGGAAACATATTGTTGTGTCAAAATTGGAACATCCTTCAATTTATAAAATATGTGATTTTTTGGAAACACAAGGTTTTGAAATTAGCTATGTTAATAATGATAGTGATGGCTTGATTGATTTTGATGATTTAAAAAGTAAAATCAGAGAAGATACAATCTTAGTTAGTATTTGTGCAGTTAATAGTGAAGTTGGTGTAAGACAACCATTAAAGACCATAAGACAAATAATAAAAATTGAAAATCCTAATACATTATTTCACTCTGATATGACGCAAGCTTTTGGTAAAATAGCCATTAACATGCATGATGTTGATATGGCTTCTATGTCAGGACATAAAATTTTTGGACCTAAAGGAATTGGTCTTTTCTATAAAAGTAGTAAAGTAAAAATAGTTCCTTTAATACATGGATCTGGAAAGTTTAATGAACTAAAAATGGGAACACCACCATTACCTCTAATTGTTTCTTTGTCTAAAGCAATAAGAATAGCCTTAGAAGATTTAGAACGTAAAGAAAATTTAGTAAAAAAATTAAATGAAAAAATATGTGATGAATTAAAAAAATATCCTGATATAAAAATTAATAAAACAAAGTATTCGATACCACATATACTAAATATTAGTTTAATGAATATTAAACCAGAAACTTTTGTTCATGCCTTAGAAGATGACGAAGTTTATGTTGGAACTAATACAGCTTGCTCATCTGGAGATTTTAGTAATGGAGTAATGGCAATTTATAATGATATCGAAAGAGCTCGTACAACAATTAGAATAAGTATTTCACATGTAACAACTAATGAAGAAATTAATAAATTCTTAAACATTTTTCAAATGGATTATAAAAAGCTAAAAGAATTAATGGGTGAACTAAAATAAAAAACTTTAATTTTTGAAAATTAAAGTTTTTTTAAAACTGGTTCTTTTTCCATTAAAGGATCAATTAAATTTTCAATAAAATAATCATCTTGATGAGGTGCCATTTTACCTAAAATAATATCAGAAAGATATTCTTTGATACCTGGATCTAATTCATACTTACTTAATAAATCTTTATATTGAAACATAATTTCTCTTAAACTTAGGGTCATAATATAATAAGTAGGTGGACATAGACTAGTTAAAAGCATATTAAGGACTAACATTTTATCATTTAAAACTAAGTTTTCTTTGGAAAGATCATAAGAATCTTTGCTGAATTCTTTAAGGCTAAAAAGAGTACGTTTAAGCATTAACCAAGTTGATTTGTTTTTATATAAACTGATATCAAAATCAATAAAAATAGGTTGCTTATCTTCACTAACTAAGTAATTACGGAAAGCAATATCATAAGGTATAAAATCATTTTCGTGAGCTTCTTTTAAACTAGTTAGTAATTTCTTGTAAAGTAAAAGTTTTTCTTTGGTTGAGCAATTCTTTAAGTAACTGAATAAGTTTTGGTAACCTTTTAAGTATTTAGATGCAACATATAGATAAGTGTTACTTTCATCAATGAATAATTTGCTAGGTGCATTATAATTAGGTATTTTTAAAGAGTTTAGTTGTTGTAGAACATCAATGTTGTATTCACCGGCAAACAACTTTTTAATAAATATTCTTTCATCAAGAATTATATGATTTTCATTATCATTTAGATATCTGATATATTCAGTTGGTAAATCTGGCATAATTGGTAAATTCATCATTTTTCCCCCTTAGTGATTAAGATATTAACAGATTATGATAAAAAAAGCTAGTTTAAGTGAGAAAATTAAGTTTATTTGGTTATTTATAAAAGTTTATGGTATACTTAGTCTTGATTTGAGGTTGATTTTATGGAAAAACTTATAATGATTAAGTATGGTGAGTTATCAACAAAAAAAGCTAATATAGGTTTATTTTTAAAACAATTAAAGGATAATGTTAAAATAGCTTTGGCTTCTTATGATGTTGATGTAAAATTTGATAAAGGAAGAATGTTTATAAATCTTTCAAAGGATAATTTTACGGAAGTTAGTGAAGCTTTAAAGCATGTTTTTGGGATACATGAGTTTGATATAGCTTATAAGTTAACAAGTAAAAAGGAAGAAGAGATTGGAGCCGCTGTATTAAAGTTAATTAAAGAAAAGAAATTTAAGACTTTTAAGGTTGTAACTAAGAGAAGTGATAAAAAATTTCCACTTACTAGTATGGAAATTAGTCGTCAAATAGGTGCTATAATCTTAAAAAATTGTGATGATGTTAGTGTTGATGTTCATAATCCAGACTTGTTTGTTAATATTGAAATTAGATTAGATGGAGTTTATATCTACTTTAATAGCGAAGTTGGAATAGGTGGATACCCAGTAGGAGTTGCTGGTAAGGGCTTGTTAATGCTTTCTGGAGGAATTGATTCACCGGTAGCAGGGTATATGGCTATTAAACGAGGAGTTAAATTAGAATGTCTTTATTTTGAAAGTCCTCCGCATACAAGTATTCAAGCTAAAAATAAAGTTATTGATTTAGCCCGTAAGTTAGCCTTATACAATAATGATATAAAATTACATGTTATTAACTTTACAGAAATTCAAGAAAGTATTTATAAAAACTGTCCTCATGAATATTTAATAACAATTATGCGTCGTATGATGTATCGTATAAGTGAAAGAATTGCTCGTCGCAGCAACTGTAAAATACTAGTTAATGGCGAAAGTATAGGACAAGTAGCAAGTCAAACACTTATGAGCATGAATGTTATTAATGAAACTGTAAAAATCCCAGTAATCAGACCATTAGCTTGTTTTGATAAATTAGAGATTATTGATGTGGCTAAAAAAATAGATACTTATGAAACAAGTATTTTACCATATGAAGATTGCTGTACAATATTTGTACCTGAGCATCCAGTTATAAATCCTGAATTCAGTAAAGCTCGTGAATATGAAAATTTAATACCATTTGAAGAAATGATTAATGAAGTGGTTCTTAATCATGAAGTAGTTAAAATAAGTGTTAATGATAAAGAAGAGGAATTTGCTGACTTATTATAAATTATAAAAAGGGGGATATTATGGATTATGTTTTAATAAATGAGGTAATAGGAGATATAATAAAGATAGTTAATGCTTATAATAAAGATAAAAATTATGATTACTCAGTTACTTCTAAGTTAGTTATTGTTTTGCTTGGATATTATTTAACTTTTGGACCAGAAATTTTTGAAAAGATAAATAAGTTTATTTTTTCTTTAAATATCTATGAATGTGAAAGTTATGTTGATTATAGAGAAGCGTTTAAAAAAATATTACCAGAGGAAAAGTGGTTAGGTTATTATCTTGCTCCGCTACCTCAAATGAGATGGGATTTCAGATATAATAAGGATAATAAATTTATAGGTGCAATACCTAATATTCTTTATGTAAGAAGAAAATATGTGAGTGATGTTTTAAATTTGGCTCATGAAATATCCCATGGCTTAGAAGGATTAGAAGGTAGAGTTATAAGTGAAGATGATAAACAAGTTACACTACGTTTGGGTTTTTCAACGATTAAAGTTGATAAAAATACTAATTTTATGACTTTTGCTGATCTTGGTTTTAATGAATTTGCAACGATAAACGTAGAAAATAGAGTTTTACAATCTCTTAAAAATTTAGAAGCAGAAAAAATTGATTATGATTTTGTAAAGAATTTTTTAAATGAATTATCTACTGATAAAAAAATTGTGGCATCAGGTTATCCATTAATGACAGGAGTTTATAGAAACTTAATGGATAATGATCATTTTTTTGATTTACTAAAAAAATATCATTATGCTAATGATTATGAAATGTTTAAAGTCGAGTATGAAGGTATTAATGAAGGCTTGTCAGCTGAATCTTTAAGAAGTAATACTAATATATTAATTAAAGCAAAAGCTGAAGATACTTTTGATATTTTACCAAAAGTTACTGAGCAAATTAATTTATTTAATGAAGGAACTAATTTTAAAGCTGATACTAAATCACTGATATTGTTAGTATAGAAAAATAGCTTTTTGGTCATAATAGTAATGGGTGATATAATGCATACAAGAAGATCAATTGATTACTATTATAAAAGTTGTGATATTGAAAAATTAAGTTCACTTGATAAAAAAAGATATGAACTAATGAATGAATATGGATATAATTTGTCGGGAAGTAATAAAAGAACTATTGATGAAGAAATGCAAATAAAAAGGCATAAGAACTCGGAAAGTAAATAAAAAAGATAGCTATTCTATCTTTTTTTTGGTATTATCTTAAGTAAGAGGTGAATTTATGAAAATATTGTGTGTGAATGCAGGTAGTTCAACGTTAAAATTTCGTTTATATGAAATGCCAGAAGAAAAATTATTAATGAAAGGCAATGTTGAACGAATTGGGCTATCAGGTTCTATGTATAGTATTAGAATAGGTGGCGAAAAAATCGAAAAAGATGCCATTATTCCAGATCATGCTGAAGCAATAAATATTTTATTAAAAGAATTAGTTGATAATAAAATTATCAGTTCATTGGATGAAATTAAGGCAGTTGGACATCGTGTAGTTCATGGTGGCAATAAATATTCAAAGAGCGTTGTTTTAGATAAGCGAGTTATGAGAGAAATATCAGAGATATCTTCTTTAGCTCCTTTACATAATCCAGCTAACTTAACAGGAGCTGCCGCTTTCATGGAAGCTATTCCAGGTTCAGTAAATGTTGCTTGTTTTGATACAGCTTTCCATCAAACGATGAAAGATTCGACTTATTTATATCCAGTACCTTATGAGTGGTATGTAAAATATGATGTAAGAAAGTATGGCTTTCATGGCTTAAGTCATAAATTTATTACAGAAGCAATGAAAGAAAGACTAAATAATAAAAAACCAAACTTAATTATTTGCCATATTGGTAATGGAGCAAGTATTAGTGCTATCAAAGATGGAATTTGTATTGATACATCAATGGGCTTTACTCCAAATGCTGGTTTAATGATGGGTAATAGATGTGGTGATATCGATTATTCAATGATAGAATATGTTAGTAAGAAAACTGGTTATTCAACAGAAAAAATTGGTGATATGTTAAACCGTGAAAGTGGCTTACAAGGAATTGCCGGAATGAGTGATTTAAGAGACTTAGACCGTGCTTATGAAGCCAAAGAAGAAAAAGTATTATTAGCCTTTGATATGTATACAAATCGTATTGTTGATTATATTGCTAAGTATTATGTAAAATTAGAAGGTAAAGTTGATGGAATTGTCTTTACAGCTGGTGGTGGTGAAAACGACCCAATAATCCGTCGTGAAACTTTAACTAAATTAAAAGCATTAGGTATTAAACTTGATGAAAAAGCTAATGAAGAAATGATGACTCGTAAGGGTAAGGAAGGTAAGATTACTTTAAAAGATTCTAAGATTGATTGTTATGTAATTGCAACTGATGAAGAGTTAATGATAGCTCGTGATACTTACGATTTAGCAAAAGACTAGTTTAGTCTTTTTTCTTGTATGAATTTAAGAAAAATAGTATAATTATTGGAGAAAGAAGGTTATTTTGTGAAAATAATGTCTGTAAATTGCGGAAGCAGTTCACTTAAGTTTAGCTTATTTGAAATGGATAATAAAGAGTTAATTGCTTCTGGTTACTTTGAAAGAGTTACTTTAGATGGTAGTTTCTTTAACATAAAATATAATGGAGAAAAAATATATGAAGAAGTTGCAATGCCTAATCATACGATAGCTGTAGAAATTTTACTTGACCGTTTAGTAAAATTGGGAATAGTTAAATCACTTGATGAAATTGGAGCAACTGGACATCGTATTGTACATGGGGGAGATAAATATAATAGATCAGTTATTATAAATGATGAAGTCTTAGAAAACTTACGTACTTATTCAGAACTTGCACCATTACATAATCCTGCTAATGTCTTAGGCATCGAAGCTGTTGCAGCGGCATTACCAAATGTGCCAATGGTAGCTGTTTTTGATACGGCCTTCCATCAAACTATGCAACCAACTGAATATATGTATCCAGTACCTTATGAATGGTATACGGATTATAAAGTAAGAAAGTATGGCTTTCATGGAACTAGTCATTGCTATATAAGTAAGCAAATACCTAAATTATTAGGAACTGATAAATATAAAGCTATTATTTGTCATTTAGGTAGTGGAGGAAGTTTATCTGCTGTAGTTGATGGTAAATGTGTTGATACATCAATGGGCTTTACACCACTTGCTGGAATCATGATGGGAACACGTAGTGGTGATATTGATCCATCAATTGTTAACTTTGTATCTTTAAAAGAAGGTAAGAGTGCTGCTGAAGTAGTTAATGATTTAAATAAAAAATCTGGTTTCTTAGGTTTAAGTGGTGTTTCTAATGATTTCCGTGATGTTTATCAAGGCTTATTAGATGGTAATGAAAGATGTAAGTTGGCTATTGCTAAATATGTAAAAACTGTTGTTGATTATATAGCTATGTATTATGTAGAACTTGGTGGAATTGATATCCTATGTTTTACAGCCGGTCTTGGTGAAAATGCTATTCCAGTTAGAGAAATGATTGGTGAAAAATTAGCATGTTTAGGTATTAAGATTGATAATGTTAAAAATAATACTCGTGGAGAAATCGCAGAAATTTCAGCTGATGATTCAACAGCTAAAGTATATGTTGTTCCAACAAATGAAGAATTAATGATTGCTGAAGACACATATGAATTAATTAATAAATAGTAAGGATGAGGTTAGTGTGATGAATTTAACTTTAAAAAGGATTTACAGGAAAATAAAGCAGTATGATATTATTGTTATTGCTCGTCATACTAGTCCTGATCCAGATGCGATAGCTAGTCAAATTGCTCTTCGTGATTCAATAAAATTAACTTTTCCTAAAAAAGAAGTTTATGCAGTAGGAACTAGTGTTGCTAAGTTTAAATATTATGGTATTTTAGATCGAATTGATGAAACGACATTTGATAAAAGTAGTCTTTTGATTGCTTGTGATGTCCCTAATACTTCACGAATTGATGGCGTAGATAAGGATGCTTTTACTGAAATTTTTAAAATTGATCACCATCCATCAGAAGAGGTTTTTGGTGAATGTGATTGGGTTGATGAAACTTCATCTAGTACTTGTCAAATGATTATTGAATTATTGCTTAGTACACCTTTAAAATATGATCGAAAAATTGCGGAGAATTTGTATTTAGGAGTCGTATCTGATAGTGATCGTTTCTTAATTTCTTATACAACGGCTAAAACCTTTTACTTAGTTGCAGAATTGATTAAAAAAACGCAAATAGATTTTACCCATTTGTATAGTTATTTGTATGAAAGACCAATTGAAGAAATAAAATTTCATGGATATTTATCAGAAAATTTAACTATAACACCACATGGTTTGGCTTATATAAATATTGATTCAGCAATCTTAAAAAAATATAATGTTGATCCTGCCACACCTTCTAATATGATTAATGATTTTAGTAATATTAAAGATGTTTATGTCTGGACCTTTGTTACTTATGATGAAAAAAATGATATTTATAAGGTCAATATTCGAAGTAAAGGACCAGTTATTAATGAAGCAGCAAGTAATTATGGCGGTGGTGGTCATAAGATGGCTTCAGGAGTTCGAACAAAAAATAAAGAAGATATTACGAAGTTAATAGATGATTTAGATAAAATTTGTGAAGAATACCAAGAAAGTTTAAAAGCTAATATTTAGCTTTTTTTGTAACAATGACATCTGATTGAAGGTGTCTTTTTTGTTGCTTGGCTTTTTATTGCTTTTTGCGAAGATATTGACGTTGCCAATATGTATATATATAATAAATATGATAGAGTATGGTGATTATAGATGAAAAATAAGCTACTAGGCAACTTGTTCAGTAATGAAAGAAAACGTTATAATAAGATTATTAAATTGTTTGAACAAAAAAATTATGAGTTTTTATTAGTAGAACTTTTTGAGAGGCAAAGTTTAAAAAATAATATGTATGATACCTTTGGTTTTTCTGATAAAAGGTATATTGATAATGTTTTAGAACGCTTTACTCAAGAGCTTGATAATAATGAATTTAAAGAGTTATTTTTTAAATGGTTAGAAAACTATACTTTTAATAAAGACTTCTCAAATAGTAAATTGTTTATAATGGGATTAGATCTGGGATTTGTTCCAACACTAGAATTTTTAGAAGAAAGTAAGGTATTAAGAAATCCAGAATTGGCTAAGAAGCTTCTTGATATTTATGATTCTGAAGAACTTGTTAAGAGCTCAGTTTTGATAGGAGATGTTGAAGCCCAGCGAGTAATTATAAAAATAAGACCAAAGTTACTAATGGCTATAAAGGAAGATAATCCATTGTTTGAACCAATATGGATAGAGGCATTTAAACAAGGCTATTTTCCTGATGGTTATTTAGTAGGAGATGGACTAAAGAAAAATTATATACTTTTTTCTAAGTTGATAAAATTAGACCCAGAAATGATAAGAATTGCGGATTATGAAATACATGGACCTGGAGATTATGGTATGAACAAAATAGAAGAGTTTTCTATGCTTGCATTAAGTATAGGGTATGTTCCACAAATTGGTGACTTAGGTAGTAAATTTATTCAAGATAGTCCAAAAATTGTTCAAATATTACTTCAATCAAATCCTGAAGCTATTAAATACATTAATCATGCAACAGCAGATAATTTTAAAGATTATGTACGTTTAGCGTTAGGTAATGGGTATGTTCCAACGTTAGATGATATGGAACAAAATCCTGAATTTAGAACTAGTTTTGATATAATGAAAATTCTTATAGCTGAAAAGCCTGAGCTGATAAATAAAATTATGAATTATGTATCAAACGAAGAGGAATTATTAGAAATTGCAATAAAAAATGGTTTTAAAGGGGAGCTTGTAGAAAGTTGTTTCAACGGCGTTGAAAACCCTTTGTTTTTTACAGATACAGCGATAATATATTTGTTGAATAGAGGTAAAAAATTAAACGAAATTACCATTCATGGTAATGAGTATGGTGAAAAACTTTATAATTTTTTGATTGATAGATGCTATGAATTAAAAGATTATATTAGTTTTTTTACTGATAGTTTTGATGTAATGAAAAAAATAGTTTATAACAATCCTGAATATATAAATTTTTTGAGTGAAAAATTATCAAGACGTGAAATAGATTCTTTAGGGTTGCTTGCCATAGATAGAGGATATGAACCAAAATTTGAAGATACAATATTTGGTTATGGTATAGAAACAGCTAAAATTATGGTTAGAAAATATCCGAATTATTTAGAAAAAGTTAATTTTGACTATACGTTACCTGTTGATGTACGAAATGAAATATGTAAAATTGCCTTAGATAGCGGTTTCTTACCAAATTCTGCATTTATAAGTGCTTATAATTATTGTAATTCTAATTATGATATTATGAAAAAAGCAATTCCACTAAAACCATCTCTAATTGAACAATGTAGTGTAGAAGATCAAATAAAGTATGATGAGTTATGTAATCTGGCATTGTCTTGTGGATATGAAGTAGAAAGTTTTTATGATTCAATCTCTAGGTTGTACTCTAATTATGAAATTATGAAAAGAATTATTGCTAAGGTACCTGCTCATTTAAGGTTTCTTAAAGTGACTGATCCTGATAAAATCTTAAATTTAATTGATATGGCAATAAATTCTGGCTTTTCTTTACTGACTTTAGAAAAGCAAGTTTTGTTTAAATTTTTTATACAGGTTGATGAATCTAAGTGGCCAAATTATCTTGACCATAATACGATTGTTTCTTTAAAAAAAGTTCGTAAACTATGGATTCATAACAATGAAATTATTAATGTGTTAAATCTTGATTTTTTGGCTGATGAAATTGTTAATCATTTTGATGAAACACAGTTTGAAATATTATCATGTTATCCTAATTTACAAGAAAAAATTATAGAATTATCTTCAAAGTTTCCATTCAAGGCAAATTTAATATATGAATTTGTTAACAGATATAAGGATGGACTAGAATGGATTCCTGTTTTAGAAAAAGCATTATATAACGTAAATGCAAGTGATTATATAAATTTATTTGAATCTATAAAAGATCATGATTTAACGCAAGAAGAAAAAGATAATTTAATTTATTTATTAATTACGGATAACCATTTGGACATTTCTAGTTATGATGAGTTAAAAAATATAGATGAAGTAAGAGAAAAATATATAGAAAAACTTATAAAGAAAAATACTTTATGTAGTTTAAAATTAGCTTATTTTGAAAAAGTTTATGGTATTTCTTTAGAAAAGGCCATAAATTTAGTAGATTTATATGGTAAAAGTCTAGGAAGTAGGGCGTTTGATTCTCTTGATGAAGAAAGTAAGTCTCAGTTTGCTTTACTTCAAAATATGAAAAAAATTATTGATATAAATAATGTTGAAGTTTTGAAATATTATTTAGAACACATTAATCCAAACTTTGTTGTCAAACCTGATTTAATGGTTACTTATGAAGCAAAATTGAAAAATTTGTTTACGCAGGAATTTAATAAATCTTTGACAAAACCGGTTGAAGAAGATAGGGTTATAAGTGAGGTTAAGGGTGAACAAGATTTAGATATCTATTTAGCTGCCGGACACGATGGTAAGAAAAAATGTAGAATGATGATTACTTCAATTGGTGCTTATTCTGCAATGGATGAACCTGATGATTATTATGCAAGTTGGAATATCAATCAAATTGCTTCACATGGATGTTGTTGTAGCTATGTAGGTGAAAAAAATCTCGGAACAGCGGAGGTAAAATATTGTTGCTTTGGTTTTACAGATTATGAGCCAGGAGCATTGCAATTATCGGGACCTTATGATTTGGGTTCTCATTCGTCGAATGATAGTTACAATATTGATTCGTATTTTTCATCAATGTATTTGTTACCGGATGATGAGTTGGATTATACTAGACATACACATAATGAAACTGTGTGGGAAAGAAGAAATATTTCTGGTGGAAAGGTATTTAAAAAACAACCTTCTTATATAGTTTATTTTGTTGATAATTTTGAGGACCGTTTAAATGATCCAGAAGCGATGAGGCAATGGGAATCAGTAAAAAAAGCAGCAGCAGATTTTTCGACAGTAGTTGATGGCGTTAGAAAACCTTTACCAATTATGGTTGTTGAAAGAGAAAAAATAGCTAAATCACAAATTGAAATAATTCAAGGTAAATTAAATGAATTTAAGACTACTTTTAATAGTAAATTGATAAAAGAAATTGTAACAGATTATGAAAGTAATTATGCTGGAAATAGAACATATCATTTAAATATATCTAAAAAATATTTTCCCAAACATGAGCAATTGGCTGATAGTGTTGTTGGAGAAATTATAGGAGTAGTAAAAAAAATATATTCGACAGAACCTGATATAGCTTTAGAATGTATCAATGAATTGGAAAAAGTTGTTAAAAATGAAAAAGAAAAGTATGATAACGAACGTCATGGTGGAGTTTCTTCATCTGAATCTTCTTTTAATATTAGTGCTGCTTTAAATGAAATTCTTGAATTAAAAATGAAATTTAAAATGAGTAAAGATTCTCTTTTGACAGTGATTAATAATGTTAATGGAAATGAAAGACAATATAAGCAGAGTGATGTTTCTACTATGAATCCGGGAACTTGTGAAATACAGTTATCTTCTTCTGATGTTTTAAAACAATTAGAGGATGGTGGTTTGTCAACTAATATTGTTAGATTTGAAAATGAAATTAAAGATGAAAAAATTAATGAAAATTTGAAATTGAATGGGCAAAGACATATTAAAAATGTTGTGTTGTACTCAGCTTTAGTTGGAAAAGCGGTTGTTCAAAATAAACATGATTTAGATTTAGTCATGGTTTGTGCTAAGTATCACGATGTTGGTAGGGAAACGGATGTTAATGAACCATATGCTAAGGAAAGTGCTAAAATTGCTGTTGAAAAACTAAAAGGTACATATTCATCGGAAGATTTGGCTATAATTAAGACAATAATAGAATTTCATTCTCTTCCAAGAAATTATAAATTAATTGATGAATCATTTGTTAATATTGCCAAAGCAAATGGTATACCAACTGAAAAGATGGATAAAGTAAGAGAGATGGCTGAAGTTTTAAAAGATGCTGATGCGCTTGATCGAACAAGATTTATTAATAAGGCAAGATTGAATCAAAATTTCTTAAAATATGGTATTTCAAAGCAATTGATTAAGTTTGCTTCGTCGCTTCAAGAAACTTATGCTCTTCAAGATTTACAAGATTATCAATGTGATGATATTATAGGAGAATTATTACAAGCTTATACACCTCAAGAGGTTTTAAGAACGATTAGACATAGTACACGTGGAATGACAAAACTTGAAGATATTCAAAGTTTCATAGCTTCGTGGGCAACTTCAAGTATCAAAGAAATTGAGGAAGCAAAGGTAAATAATGCGGCAATTGATGTAGGTGATATTAAACATGGAAAGTAATGAGCAAACAAATTTAGTAAATAAAAAGGTAAGCCTTTTAGAAATAAAGAAACAAATTACTACGAGCCAAGAAAAAGCTGAGTCAGCTTTAACTAATGAAGAAAAATTGGCTTATTTAAGTAAATTGATTCAAGCTGCTGATCAAGAATTTGAAGCAAGTGAATTAAATAAAAAGTTAACAAAGAAAAAATAAAGTTTAAAACCAGAAATTATAATGATTTCTGGTTTTTATAAGGGTAATAACTTAGTAATAATATTTCTTTTATAACAAGAACAAATGTTCTTGTTATAAAAGAAAAGGTTTGATATAATTTAAAAGGTGATAAGTTTGAAAATAATTAAATATACTAAAATGGATACTAATAAGTATAAAGTTACTTTATCTAATAGAGAAAACTATGTGTTATATGATGATGTTATTGTAAAGTATGAATTATTACGTAAAAAAGAATTTGATGATGACTTCTTAAATGAAATATTAAACTATAATAATCAATTAGAAGCTTATTATATAGCTATAAAATATATTGAAAAAAGGTTAAGAACTAGGTTAGAAGTACAACAATATTTATTAAAAATTTATGATAAAGCATTAGTAGATAAAACGATCGAAAAGTTAAGTAATGATGGTTATGTGAATGATAAGAAATATGCTGAACTTTATATAAATGAACAAATGAATCTAACAGTTAATGGCCCAGCTAAAATAAGAAATAGTTTAAGTAAGTTAGGAATTAGTGATGAGGTAATTACTTTTTATTTAGCCAAATTAGAAAAGAACTTATTGAGGGAACGTATTAACAAGTATGTTTTAAAGAAAGTACGTTTAAATCATAAATTTAGTAAAGCTAAATTAAGAGAAAAAATGGTTTATGAATTAAGTAATTTAGGATATGAAAATGGTGATATCTATGAAGTCTTAGATAATATCGTTTTTGAAGAACCAGATAATTTAATAGCTAAAGAATATGAGAAATACATTATGAAGTTGAGTAAGAAGTATTGTGGGTATGATTTAGAAGCCAGAGTTATTAGTAAGTTACTAAGTAAAGGTTTTGCCTATGATGAAGTAAAAGAGGTAATAGCTAATAATCGTGAGTAAATAAAAAAAATATTGCAAATGCAATATTTTTTTATTTACTTGAATTACTAGAATTATTTGAAGAATTGTCAGTATTTGAACTTTTTTCATATGCAGAAATAGTATTTTGAATATATTTAGCATATTGAGACTTCAAATCAGTATCAACGAATTCAACGCCATAATCTTTTCTAACTTGTTGTAGAGATTTGATGTTAGCTACTTGATTCTTCTCAAGATATTGATCAGCTAATTTTTCAACGATAGAATCCTTAACATCTTCAAGAGGAGCTTTGTCTTTTGTTTCAACTCTTAAAATTACGTGATATCCTAATTCAGTTGTAATAATGTCAGTAGAGAATGCACCATCTTTTAATTTATATGCGGCTTTAACAAGTTCATCATAATCAGAACTTAAAGTATCAACATTAATAAATCCTAAAGAACCACCATTATCTTTAGTGCTTTCATCTTCTGATTCGCTCTTCGCTAATTCAGCAAATTTTTCAGCAACTTTCTTAGAATCAGTCTTTTTAAGTTCATTAATTATAGAAGTTATTTTGTCTTTAGCTTCAGTTTCAGCTTTAGTCTTTTCTTCATCAGTCATATCATCTTTTACTTTAGCAGTAATTAAAATATGACTAACTTTAATATCACCAACAACTTCATCTTTATAATACTTATTAATTTCTTTATCAGTAATTTGATCTTTACAATAATCAGTAATTGCTAAATTTTGTAAATGATTTAAATATAAGTATTCTTGATAAGCTTCTTTAGAATTATAATTAGTGTAATATTGAATTGCACTCTCTAAATCATCGCCATAAGCTTCTTCAAGTTGTTTCATAGTTGATTCAGCAGCTTTTGTAGCTTCTTCCTTCTTATCTTTATATTTATCTTCTAAGACCTTTTTATCAACCATATTTACCAAAGCTTCTAGTGCATAGTCATCCTTCAATTCGTTGTATAGTTCATTGGCACTAATCATTGAACCATCTTTTAGTGTTACGACCGCTTCGTCACCATTTGATAATTTTGGTATTTTACTTCCACACCCTGACATCAATGTTACGATAAGGGCTAACACAATAATCTTCTTTTTCATGTTTTCCTCCTTAACATAATTATAATTATAGCAACCTCTAATCCAAAAAACAAGAAAAACAAGCACATAAATCATTTAAGAACCATAGAATATAAGTGAAAAGACAAATAAAGGAGGAATGATTTATGAATCATTGTGGAAATAATGCTTTAGGACCAGCAATTATCTTAGTCTTATTTATCCTATTAATTATCATAGTAGGAGCTTATATTTAATGACTTTTCGGAAAAAGAGCTTAAGCATAAAAATTAGTCCCTTCATACTGCTTATTTTAAACATTTTAGCTAGTATTATACTATTAAATTTATTTTTATGTTAATAAAAGGGGAGATGCCTCTTTTTCTTTTGATTTTATAATTTATTTAGGATATAATTGATATGGTGAGATAGTATGGCTAAAAAGAAAAAAACATCAAAAGAAAAAGAGAAAAGTCAGTTTAATTATAGTTCGGAATTAATTGGTTTACTCTTAATATTAATTGGGATATTAGGATTTGGATTTGGACCAGTAGGAGCTTTGATTAAGAAATTTGCTATGTTTTTAGTTGGTGAGTTATGGCTTCTTATTCAGTTAGTAGTTTTATTTATGGGTGGTTATATGCTACTTAAAAGAAAGTTACCAGAATTTTTTACCGCAAGACTTATTGGTTTTTATATATTAATTATTGTTGTATTAGTTGGAGCTCATTTTGGTTTTATTAATGCCTACGAGCCTAATCAAATAATAACGAAGACAATGGATAGTTATCAAAGTAGAATTTCAACGATGGGAACAAATGCTTCAATTTTTACTTCTGGGCAAGAGAGTATTAATATTGGTGGCGGTATTATAGGAGGCGCAATAGCTTTTGTTTTAGATACTTTATTTGGTAAAGTAGGAGCAATTATTGTTTTAGTTGCTTTAACTATTTTTGGAATTGTATTAATGTTTGATGTTAATTTGAGTGATGTTTTAAATAATATTCGAGAAAAATTATTATCATTTAGAGATAGAGAGTCAGATGACGATGATGATGAGGAAGATGAGTCAGGCGAAGTTATTGAGGAAGGACCTATTAGTTTAAGTGAATTAACTAATACGAATGTCGATACTAATTCTTTAAAAAGAAAGGAAGAAGCTTTGGCTGCTACAACGCATGTTCCAGTAACGCCAGTGACGGTTGCTTCAATGATTAAAGAAGAAACAGTACCACTTCCTTCTTTAGAACCAGTGGCAACTAAAAGAGGGGTTTATACTTTACCAAGTATTAATTTATTAGATGAAGTTCCTAAACAAAAAAATGTTAATAATGAATTTACAAAGAGTAATAAGATAATTTTGGAGCGTGTTTTAAGTGATTTCCAAATTAAAGGAACGGTTGTAGAAATCCATGTGGGACCAGCTGTAACGCAGTATGAGGTAGCTATCCATAGTGGAACAAAGGTTAGTAGAATTGAATCTTTGGATAAAGAAATAGCTCTTGCTTTGGCCGCTAAGAGTGTTTCTATTGAAGCTCCAATTCCTGGAAAGAGTACCGTAGGTATTGAAATTCCTAATCCATCAATTAGTGCTGTTAAAATTCGTGAGGTTTTAGGAAATATTCCTAAGAATCAAGAAGGTGCTAAAATCTTGGTTGCTTTAGGTAAAGACTTAATGGGTCGTGTTCAAACAGCTGATATTGCAAAGATGCCACACTTATTAGTAGCTGGTTCTACTGGTTCCGGTAAATCTGTTTGTATGAATAGTATTATTGCTTCAATTTTGATGAGATATCGTCCAGATCAAGTAAAATTAGTTTTAGTAGACCCTAAAAAAGTTGAAATGTCTAATTATAATGGGGTTCCTCATTTATTATGGCCAGTTGTTACTGATCCTAAGAAGGCCAGTACAGCTTTACAAAGAATAGTGGCAATTATGGATGATCGTTATGAAACATTTGCAGAAAGTGGCGTTAAAAAAGTTGAAGAATATAATCAATATGTTGATAAGCAAAAGGAACAAGATCCAACATGTTCTTTAGAAAAAATGCCTTATATTGTAGTTATTATTGATGAGTTAGCCGATTTGATGATGGTAGCTTCTAAGGAAGTAGAGGCTTCAATTCAAAGAATTACTCAATTAGCTCGTGCAGCTGGTATTCACTTAATTGTTGCTACTCAAAGACCAAGTACTAATGTAATTACCGGTGTTATTAAAGCTAATATTCCATCAAGAATTGCGTTTGCTGTTGCTTCATTTGTTGATTCACGTACTATTCTTGATGCCGCCGGTGCTGAAAAGTTATTAGGAAAAGGTGATATGCTTTACTTACCAATGGGCGAAAATACGCCAACCAGAGTTCAAGGATGTTTTATAACAGATGATGAAATTGCCCGTGTTATTGAACATGTTTGTGGGCAACAATCAGCGGTTTATGATGATTCTTTAAATAGAGCAGTAGAAGAAGAACATAATCCTGTTAGTGAAGATAAAGAAAACTATGACGATCCTTTATATAATGAAATTGTCGAATTTGCCGTTGAAACTGGTAAAGTTAGTGCTTCTTTATTACAACGAAGATTTAGACTTGGATACAATAGAGCGGCTAGAATCGTTGACTTACTTGAAGATCGAGGAATTATTGGCCCAGCTAATGGTAGTAAACCACGAGAAGTTTTGATTGGAAAAGATGGTCAACCAAAAGCAGATTAATGATAAAGTGCTTTATAGCACTTTTTTAATATGTTATAATTTATAAAATGGAGGATGGAATATGAAGTGTTCTCGTTGCGGTAGTGAAGTAGTTGAAGGAGTTTCTTTTTGTCCTAAATGTGGAAATTATATGAAACAGGATCAATTTGGCAATAATTTTAATAATCAACATAATGAATTTAGTAGTTATGATACTAATTTTGTAAATAATATGAATTTCAATAATCAAAATATGCAAAGTAAGCAGTTTAATTATGGTGACCAGTTTAATCAAAGTAGTCAGTTTAATCAAACTAATCAGTTTGAACAATCTAATCAAAGTAAACATAATCAATTTTTTTCAGTAGAACAAACTAGTTTAAATAATTCTTATGGAGGATATAATATCAATAATTTTAATAATACGCGGACAGTTTCCAATAATAGTTCTTTTGGTCAAGATCAAAAGAATTTAAGTAAGAAGAAACCTAAAAAGAAAATAAGTATGGATTTAGTAGTTTGCTTGGTCTTTTTAGGTATATGGATTGTTTTAATTTCTTTTGTTATTAAGAGTTTAAAAGTAGATTATTATTTTGATGGTCGTGAAGAACAAACTAATTCAGTTGCTAGTAATAGCGATAATACAGGAAGTAGTCAAGGTGGTAATGAAAATACAACGCCGTCGGAAAATGAAAATGAGTTTGCTAATTATAAAGGGGTTTCAAAGTCGGGATACAATGGGGTTAGAACGTCTTCTGATTTAACATCGGTTATCTATGATAATCAGTATTTTAAACAAACGGTTTTAACTGGTAAAGACGATGTTTTGAAATTGATTGCCGCCGATAGCGAGAAGCAAAAAAGTAAGTGTTCTCAAGAAATAGTTAATATTGAAAATGAAATAGTTAATAATTATGGTATTACGGCTGTTAATTTGTGTGAAATGGATATAACGTTTGCTAAAGAGTTACGAAATGTAGCAGCGTATATATATAATAATTTTCCTAATGCCCATGGTTATTTAACGAATTTAACTTTAGCTAATGTTGGCTCTTCTGCAACTTATATGGCAGCTTTTATGCCATTGTTTACGTTTGCAACAAGTAAGTCTTCTTCTGGTTATCCAGTGGGAATAAAAACACAAATAATTTTGAATACTAAGTATTTTTTGAATCCTTCTAAGATAAGAAATTCGGTAGATTATGGAGCTAAAACGGGATATTTTCCTAAAGGAGCGACGCGTAGTAGTGCGGTAGCTCATGAATTTGGTCATTATTTATCATATGTAGCAATGTTAAATTATTATAAAACGAGTGATATGACCTTTGTTTCAGCGGGTAAATATCGTTTAATGTATACTGTTTATGGCGATTTTAATGAAGGTAATTTTAGTAATCAAGTTATTAAAGAAGCTTACAATGAGTATACAAAAACGTATGGGGCAGCAATAAGCTATGATGCCTTTAGAGGAAGTATTTCAACGTATGCTTTAGCTAAAGATGAAAGTGGAGAATATATCTATGATGAAACAATAGCCGAAGCTTTCCATGATGTTTATTTAAATGGAAGCTCTGCAGCGCCGGCTAGTACTTATATTGTAAATGCCTTAAAAAAATACCTATAGAATGGTGATAATATGAAAAAAAGATTCTTTTTAATAATTAGTTTATTGTTGTTTAGTAATGTTGTAGTGGCTAAAGAATTTGTTATTGATCCAACTAAAATAGATTTAGCAGATAAAGTTGGGACTTTAATAAATGAAACTAACTCTTCCTATATGATAAATGCTGATTTTGTAAGTGCTAAAAATAGCGATGAAGAAGTAAAAAGTTATACTAAGTCTTTATTAGAGATTATTTTTGGTAATGAGAGCTATGAAGTAAAAAGACAAAGGCTTATGAATGAAGGAGTATTAAGTGATACAAATGGTTTTGATACTTTGACTTCTAGTATTTTAATTGAGTCCTTTATTAAAAATTTATATGCTAGTGATTTAAGTTATGATTATATAAAATATATTTATACGACTGATATTTCTGATGGAACATTAAGTTATGTTTATTTAAGTAACGTTTTAAAGGATGGTCAAAAGAATGATATGGTCTTAACTTTTTATCTTAAACGAGTTCGAAATGTTCTACGCTTATATATTGCATCTTTTACAACTGGCGATAAGATCAGTGAATATTTTAAGCAAATTGGAAATGATGAAGATAATGGAGATAATGTCGGCGGTAAATTTAATAGTATTACTATTGCCGGAAGTGAGGATGTAAGTGAAGAAAAATTAAGGGAATTTTATGAAAAATATCATGAACAGAACGTCTCTATTAGTGCGGTAAGTAATGCTGATGTTAATAGTTATGGAAGTGGTTTTTTCATAAGAAAAGGTGTTATTGCAACAACGTGGTCCTTATTTTTACAGATGTTAAATACTAGTGAATTTATTTATGTTAATGATACAAATGGCAATGTTTATAAGATAAGTGGTGTTGTAACTGTTGATACAAAGTATGATATTGCTTTAATAAAATTAACGGAAGAAGCTGGCGAACCAGTTCAATTTAGTAAGACAATTAATAGTAAAGAAAATGTTTTTACGATAACTAGTAAAAATAATAGTAGTTTTAGTGTTAATTATGGAACTTATTTAGGTAGTAGTAATGATGTTATAAAGAGTAATTTTTCTTTAGCAAATAGCGATGTAGGAAGTGCTTTATATAACAAAGAAGGCCAAGTAATTGGGTTTAATACGAGTAATGTTATAAATGCTACTTTAGCTGAAGCTAATAGTACTAAGTATCTAGAAGAAGTACAGGATAAATTAATTAATACGGCTTTTGAAAAAATTGAATATGTGGGAATAGACGAATTAAAGGATAAGTATTATTTTGATATTAAGGAAGAAGAAACTATAAATAATATTCCAGAAAAGAAATGGAATGAAATAAAAAAAATAGGGCAGTTAGAAGAAAATTTACAATTAGAATTAGTTAAAGCCAGTTATGAAGATGGGTTAGTTAGTCTAAGATATAAAAATAGTGTTAAAGCACTGGATTCATTAGTCTTAACGATAGATTTTGAAACAGCTTTAGAAGATGAAGGCTATGAATGTATTTATACTGCCAATAATAAGAAAATATATAAAAATGGCGACAGAGAAGTTATTATCAAAAATTCCTTAGGGTATTTAATCATAGTTATTACGGAGAATTAAAAATGAAAAAGATAAAAGAAAAGTGGCCAATAATTTTATTTATAATGGCTTTAGGTATCAGTTTATTATTAGTAATTTTGTTTTTAAGTAGTAAGCAAGTAGAACTTAAAAATTATCAAAATGATTATTATAAGGTTAAATATGATACAACATGGCAATTTAAAGAAGAAAAGTTAGTTCATAAAAAAAGTAAAAGTAGTATAAAAATAACTTATAAAGAGTTAGAACAAAGTTATATTGATATTCAATTAAAAGATATTATAAACGATCTATTGTATAGTGTAGAAAATCAGAATGAAGGCTATAAGAAGATTATGCAAAAGACGAAGGATACACCATATGAAGGATACCAGGTATTATATGAAGATGGAGAAGAACAATGTTTAGTAACTATTTATAAAAAAGATAATATTTTATTGTTTGTAACTTTTAATGCAAGTAGTGAATACTTTGATATTTTAATTGATAATGTCGAAACCATCCTTGATAGTATTGAAATATATAGTGGTGAAAAATAGAGCTAAAACTTGTTTCTTGCCAAAATGCCATTTTTCATATATAATTATTGAACGTGGGTGGTATGTATGAAAATAGACTCTGTTTCTTTAAAGACAGTAGCTGTTAGAATGAGTCAATATCCTGATGATCAAAAACCAGAATTTCTATTAGTTGGCAGAAGTAATGTGGGAAAAAGTTCCTTTATAAACACAATTGTGTCACGAAAAAATTTAGCAAGAACTAGTGCAACACCAGGAAAAACACAAACACTTAATTTTTACTTAGTAAATGAAAAATATTATTTAGTTGATGTCCCTGGTTATGGTTATGCCATGGTTAATAAAGATACCCAGAAGAAATTTGGCTTAATGATAGAAGAATATTTAATTAATCGTCAAAATTTAAAAAGAGTATTTCTATTAGTTGATTATAGACATAAACCAACAGAAGATGACTTATTGATGTTTAACTTTATGAAATATTACAAACTAAATGTGACTATTGTTGCAACTAAGTATGACAAAGTTAAACAAAGTGAACGAAGTAAAATAGAAAAAGTCTTAAAAGAATCTTTTGAATTAGGAGAGAATGATAATATTGTGTATTTCTCTTCAATGACACGTAAAGGTAAAGAAGAAATTTTAAATATTATAGATAGATGCTTATAGTGTAAAAGCATCTTTTTTCTTTAACTAAAATGTATTATAATTAAAATAGGTGATAGGATGAAAAAGTTAGATAAGCGTGGGTTTACCTTAGTAGAATTATTGGCAGCTATAGTTATAATGGGCATTCTTTTAGTAATAGCCGTACCAGCAGTTTTGTCATTTTCGCAAAATATAAAAAATGATATGTTTTGTACGAAAGTTCAAACAGCTGAAAAAGCGGCCCAATTATTCGGTCAGGATAATCTAGAAACATTAGAAAAACAAAATTGCCAAAATGTTAAAAAAGGTGATACCCCAATCAGTAATATTAGCTCATGTACGAAAGTAACCATTAAAGCTTTATTAAGAAAAGGATACTTAAAGAAAGAAGAAGGAGCTACCAAGGGTAAAAAAGATGACTTCTTAGACCCACGTGGTTCAACCATGACTAATGAAAATTTATTAGTATACATTGTTAATAAACGTGTTTATGCTAAATATATCTTTAAAGATAGCAATGATTTAAAATTATGTGATGGTACTTATCGTAAATAATAATTTGTAAATTAGAATTATTATGTTACAATATAGGACGATTGGAGGGATAGTATGAAAAAAACAGTCTGTTTAATAGGAAGACCAAACGTTGGAAAAAGTACTATTTTTAATAAACTTATTAAAGAAAATAAATCAATAATTATGGATACCCCAGGAGTTACGAGAGATCGTATTTATGGTAATGTAAATTATGATAATTATTCTTTTTTACTTATTGATACAGGGGGAATTGATTTAGGAGAAGAGAATTTTAATAAAGATATTAAAGTACAAGCGGAGATAGCGATAGCTGAATCGGATGTAATTTTGTTCGTCGTTGATGGACGAGAGGATTTAACAAGTAATGATTTATTAGTTAGAGATATGTTACTTAAGACTTCAAAGAAAGTTATTGTTGTTTTAAATAAACTTGATAATGTAAAAATGCAAGAAGAAAGAATTTATTACTATTATGAATTAGGTTTTGAACATATCTTTCCAGTATCAGCTTTACATAATTTAGGCTTTGGAGAATTGTTAGATGAAGTAGTTAGAGATTTTAATGATGCTCCGCCAGTTGTTGATGATGCTTTAAGATTCTGTATTATAGGACGACCTAATGTTGGTAAAAGTAGTTTAATTAATGCTTTGCTTAATGAAGAACGTGTTTTAGTATCTGATGTTGCGGGAACGACACGCGATGCTGTTGATACTAAATTTAGGTACGAAGGAAATGACTATGTTGTTGTTGATACGGCGGGAATGCGTAAAAAAGGCCGAATCTTTGAATCAATTGAAAAATATAGTTTAATTCGTAGTTTAAGAGCTATCTCAGAAAGTGATGTTTGTGTCTTAGTAATTGATGCAAATACTGGAATTATTGAACATGATAAACATATTGCTAGCTATGCTATTGAAGCTGGTAAAGGCATTGTTTTAGTTGTTAATAAATGGGATACTATTGAAAATAAAGATCAAGCTATTAAGCAATGGAAAGTTTTAATCGAAAATGAATTTCAATTTATGCCATGGGTTAAAGTAGTCTTTTTATCTGCTAAAACGAAAAAGAGATTACATACTTTAATGCCGGAGGTTATAAATGCTTATAATAACAATCGTCGTGAAGTAAAAACATCGATGCTTAATAATGTCATTGTTGATGCAGTTAAGATGCATGAACCACCAGGATATAAGGGACGTAAGTTAAAAATATATTTCAGTAGTCAAACAGGAATGTGTCCACCTAAATTTACTTTTAGATGTAATGATAAAGGTTTAGTTCATTTTAGTTATGAAAGATACTTAGAAAATCAAATAAGAGCAAATTTTGATTTGACAGGGACACCAATAATCTTACAATTTAAAAATCGTGGTAGTAAAGACGATGTTGAAGATGATGAATAGTCATCTTTTTATATGTTTAAATTTAGCGGGAAATTTAACATAATTTTAGAATATGTTAAAAAAAAGTAAAAATTTTAACACGTTTGTTAAATATGTTAAAAAAATAAAATTTAGATGGAAAAGTTAAAATAGTAAAAAGTTTAGAAAGAGTTAAGAAAAATAAAAAAGCTAGCAGTTTCTAGCTTATTAGTTGGAAAGTTTATAAAGGAAGCGTGATGTAGAAAAGTTATTGTCTAAAATATTTAAATTAATTGATCTTTTTGTTTTATTAGACTATTGTGAACTACAGTAAATTTTGCCGCGATGATGCAAAAGGAAGAAGAATGAGGCATTTGAGAACATTCGCTCCCTAAGAAAGAAGTCAGTATTTTTATAAATTTTTATATTATCAATTTGTTAACTAGTATTCATGAATTGAAAGGACAGCAAGAATTGTATATTGAAGAAACTTAGAAAAAAGAACTAAAAGAATTAGATTTACCCATGTCGTTTGAAGAAGAAAATCTAATAGCCATGAAACAATGGGGTATAGATACAATGAAGTACTAAATAAAATTTTAACTTTTAGTTTATGCTTTTATATTGAATTTTGTTTCAATTCACTATTTTAACGATGAGGCGGAACATTTAAGATAGAAAATGGTACTTTCAAAATTCATATGTATATGGTGGAAGGTTTTGATATAATATATTTAGTCATGTAATTAAATCAGGAGGCCAAAAATTATGCAAACATTACAAATAAGAAATTCAACAGCAGAATTTCTGATATTTACAAAACAAAATAAAGAAAAGACAATAGAAGTGATTGTTGATGAAGGATCAGTTTGGCTTAGTCAAAAATTGATGGCTGATCTTTTCGGCACAACAAGAAATAATATAACAATGCATCTTTCTAATATTTTTGAAAAAGAATTAAACGAGAATTCAGTATGTAAGGAATTCTTACATACTGCTAGAGATGGAAAAAATTATAAAACAAAATATTATAATTTAGATGTTATTATTGCCGTTGGATTTAAAATTAATAGTCAAAGAGCAATAGATTTTAGATTGTGGGCAATCAATATTTTAAAACAATATTCTGTAAAAGGATATGTGTTAGATAAAGAAAGACTTAAAAATGGAACTTTTTTTAATGAAAATTACTTTGATGAATTACTACAAGAAATAAGAGAAATAAGAGTTAGTTAAAGAAATTTTTATCAAAAGATTACTGATATTTATGCAACAAGTTTAGATTATAACGTAGCTTCACCAATAACAAAAGATTTTTTTAAAACAGTCCAAAATAAGATGCATTATGCTGTTCATGGAAATACGGCTGCGGAAATTATAGTGAATCGTGCAAATCATAAAAAAGCGCATATGGGATTAACAAATTGGAAAAATTCACCTAATGGCAAAATAATTGCATCTGATGTTATAGTTGCTAAAAATTATCTAACTAAAGATGAATTAAAATCTTTAGAAAGAATTGTTACAATGTATTTAGATTATGCCGAGGATCAAGCTGAAAGACATATTCCGATGACAATGGAAGACTGGAAAGGTAAGTTAGATAAATTTTTACAATTTAACGAAAGAGATGTACTTGATAATCCTGGCAAAGTATTCCGTAATGTAGCAGAAAGTTTTGCACTTTCTGAATTTGAAAAGTATAGAATTACTCAAGATAAATTATTTGAATCTGACTTTGATAAATTTATGATTGAAATGGAAAATAAGGATATGAATTGCTAAAAATATTCTGCTTTTTTTGTATCATCCTCAGATAGCAATGGTAAACTTAGCAGAGTATCGACTTTATTATTACTATATAAAGCTGCTTATATAGTTGGCAAATATATTAGTATTGAAAAAATAATTGAAGAAAATGAAGAAAAATATTAGGGTTAATAAGGAAAAAGTTCGTTTATTGGCAAGTAAATGAAAATGATTATTTTTAGGGTATTATTTTGGTGTTATTTTAGTAACTTATAAGGAATTTGAATCAAAAGTTTAATTATAACTAATAAATAAATACCATATTGAAGGAACCTTAAGTATTTTATTAAAGGAAGGTAAAATAGAAAAAATAATTGGTAGGAGATTTACTGAAGATAAAGGGAATAATAAATCCGAAAATAAATAACTTATTTTTATTCTAGATTAAACTGATAAAATTGTTAGTAGAGGACTTCTTGACATTAATATAGAAATGGAGTAATATTTAGGTAATTCGAAGAAAGAAAACACGATTATTAAAGTTCTTGCTTAAAGAGAGTTCATGGTTGGTGGAAATGAATAGAAGAGTTAATAATTACTATTTCTGGAGAGGTTTAATAAAACCCGGCTTAAAACCGTTATCTAAATTAAGTAAAATAAAGGATGGTACCGCATTATTTGCTCCTTGGCAGATAATGCGGTTTTTTTATTAATTTAGAAGATGGCTAAAAAGCAAGAAAAAGAATTAAAAATAAGGAAGGTAGGATAATATGGTAAATTTTAAAGAAGATGAAAAATTAAATGTCTTAAATCATAGTTGTGCTCATTTACTTGCTCAAGCAGTAAAACATTTATATCCGCAAGCAAAATTTTGGGTTGGTCCTGTTGTTGAAGAAGGATTTTACTATGATATTGATTTAGGAGATCAAGTTATCACCGATGAAGATTTAGAAAAAATCGAAAGAGAAATGAAAAAATGTTCTAAAGCAGCTAAAAACATCATTCGTAAAGAAATTACGAAAGAAGAAGCTTTAGAAATGTTTAAAGATGATGAATACAAAATAGACTTAATATCAAGAATGGATGATGAAAATCAAGTTATTTCTTGTTATCAACAAGGAGATTTTACAGACCTTTGTCGTGGACCACATATGGCTAATACAAAAGAAGTTAAATATTTTAAATTAACTAAATTCAGTGGAGCTTATTGGAAAGGCGACGCTAATAACAAAATGTTACAAAGAATTTATGGGGTTTGTTTTCCAACACAAGAAGAACTTGATGCTTACTTAAAAGAAGTTGAAGAACAAAAACAAAGAGACCACCGTAAAATAGGCAAAGACTTAGAAATATTTATGGTATCTGATTTAGTAGGTAAAGGAATGCCAATGTATTTACCAAATGGTTACTTTATATGGGAACAACTAGAAAATTACATTAAAGGTAAAGAAAAAGAACTAGGTTATTTACATGTTTTAACACCACCACTTGGTAATGTTGAACTTTATAAAACTTCAGGACACTGGGATCATTATAAAGAAAATATGTTCCCAATGATGGAAGTTGAAGGAGAACAATTTGTACTAAGACCAATGAATTGTCCTCATCATATGGTTATTTATTCAAATGGTGTTCATTCTTATCGTGACTTACCAATTAGAATAGGAGAAATTGCTAGAGATTGTCGCTTTGAAACGAGTGGTTCTTTAAAAGGAATAGAAAGAGTTAGAACATTCTGTCAAAATGATGCTCACTTATTTGTAACACCAGAACAAATTGAAGATGAAATATCATCTGTAGTTAATTTAATCTTAGATGTTTATAAACAACTTGATATAAAAAACTTTAGATTTGAATTGTCTTTAAGAGACCCAGAAGATAAAGTTAAATACTATCCAGATGATGAAATGTGGAATAATGCTGAAAATAAATTACGTGAAGTTTTAACTGATTTAGGCTATGAATTTGTGGAAAAAATTGGAGAAGCAGCTTTCTATGGACCTAAACTTGATGTTCAAGTAAAACCAGCTGTGGGACCAGAATATACCTTATCTACTTGTCAATTAGATTTCTGCTTACCAATGCGCTTTGATCTAGGTTATATAGATAAAGATGGTAGCAAAAAAACACCAGTTGTTATACATCGTGCTATCCTTGGTAGTATTGATCGCTTTATGGCTTTCTACTTAGAAGAAACCAAAGGCTATTTACCAGCTTGGCTAGCTCCTAAACAAGTATGTGTTTTACCAGTAAATAATGAATACCATTTAGAATATGCTAAAGCTGTTAGTGAAAAACTAGAAAAAGCTGGTTTTAGAGTTAACCTTGATAGTAGAAATGAAAAACTAGGTTATAAACTAAGAGAAGCAGTTGTTAAAAAAATACCTTATATGCTTATCTTAGGACAAAAAGAAGTCGATGATGAAAAAATATCTTATCGTCGTGCCGGTAGTGAAGAAACGACAACTATTACAATCGATGAATTTATCAAATTATTAAATGATGATGTTGTAAACAAAACACGTTATGATGTCTAAACAAGGGAAGTCATGAAAAGATGACTTCCTTTTGTATTGTATTTAAAACCTTTTTAAGTTATAATTTTAATTAGAATATGGGAGTGTGGCAAGATGAAAGTAATGTTAATGGATACTAAAAAATTAGTTAATTTAATCCTTCCAACTGAAGTCTTTGGAAACTATTGGGTCCAAAACGCCGAAAAAGAAAACCTAGTAAGTATCGAAGCTAATGATGGCAACTGGGTTATCAAAAGTAATAGTGATGTAAAAGTATTTAGAGGAGGCACTGTTTTAACTGATGCAGTCTTAGAAAATGAAAAATTTTATACCTTAAAAAATGTTTTAGAAAATAAAAGTTATGTTTTGTATATTTGCCCAGTATATGATACTGAAGCTATCCAACTTAATATATCATTAAATGACTCTTCATCTTGGTATATTGGTAACAACACAGCACAGGACTATGCTGCTTGTTTTAATAATATTATTTCATATGAACAACAAGGATTTGCCAGAAATCAATTAAAATTAAACTATAATAGTGGAACATATACTATTTATAATTTAAATCCCCAAATTCCTATGTATATAAATGGAGTTGTAACAGAAGCAGATGAATTGAAATATGGCGATACAATTTTTATATTGGGATTTAAATTATCGATTGTAGCTGATATCTTTTATATGAATAATCCTAATAAATTAGTTAAGTATGATGCTAAATCATTTATAAATCGTAGTTTACCTAAATTAAATTATGATAATATTCCAACTGAACCTGATGTTGTTATTGATATGTATAAAAAAGAAGATTACTTCTTAAAGCCCCCACGTTTTGATGAACGATTAGAAGATAAAACTTTAAAAATAGATTCGCCACCACCATCACAGAATCAAGAAGAAATGCCCGCAATTTTAACAATGGGTTCAATGTTAATGATGGGAATGAGCTCCATGGTAACTGGCTTTGTAACATTTGCTAATGTTATAAATGGAACAATACCTTTGGCAGAAGCTTGGACATCGCTATTAACGGCTGGAGCCATGCTTACATGTATGCTTATCTTACCGTCAATTACCAGAATGTATAATAAACATCGTAAGAAAATATATGAACGAAAAAGACAAGCTACCTATAGTGCTTATATTGACCGAAAAAGAGAAGAATTTACTTTAGAAATGAAAAGAGAACAACAACTTTTAGTCGATAAATATATTCCACTAAAAGATGTTGGCGATATTATCTTATATAAGAAACGTAATTTGTGGGAAAAAAATATGTCGGATTATGACTTTTTATCATTACGTTTAGGAATTGGAGCTATTCCACCATTCTTTAAAGTAAATTATCCTGATGAACACTTCTCAATGGATGGCGAAGATAACTTAATGGGGTATTTACGTGAATTAGAACAGCAAACGAAGATGTTAGAGAATGTTCCAGTAAGCTATTCTTTTGCGGAAAAATATGTAACAGCAATTATTGGCCAACGCCATGTAACTAATCCTTTCTTAAGAGGATTAATCTTACAAATGTTTGCTTATCATGGATATGATGCTTTAAAAATATGTGTATTCACTAATAATGAAAATTTAAAATTCTGGAATGAAATAATTGATACGCCTTATGTTTGGAATGCCGAAAAAACAGTAAGATTCTTTGGTACCAATGGTGATGATATTGGGCAAATAAATGCCTACTTTGAAGAAGCTTTAGCTACTATCAAAAATGACGAACAAGCACGTGGATATACATCAGCGGCTAATAAAACAGAAGTTAAACTACCAGTTAGATATGTCATAATTACCGATGATATTGATTCAATACGTAATCTAAGTATCATCAGAAGTGTGATGGAATCCCAACAATATATGGGAATCAGTTTAATTATTTGTACTGAAAGATTAAACTCCTTACCTAATGAAGTAGAACACTTTATAAGCGTTGATGAACATAGTGGTGGAGTCTTTGAAAGAGTCTTAATTGATAATAAAAAGATTAACTTTATACCGGATTTTATGTTTGGTTCATTAGAAAAGTATGCTTATGTTATATCTAATATTCCAATTGCAATAAATGGTGGAAAGTTTGTTTTACCAACAACTTATTCTTTCTTAGAAATGTATAATGTTTCTAATGTTAATCAATTGAATGTTATTAGTAAATGGAAAGATAATGATCCAATTAATAGCTTATCAGCCCCAGTTGGAATTAATGAATATGGTGAATTATTTAAATTGGATTTACATGAAAAAGCTCATGGACCACATGGTTTAGTAGCAGGTATGACAGGTTCTGGTAAATCAGAATTTATTATAACGTTTATCTTAAGTATGGCCATTAACTACCATCCTTATGAAGTCCAATTTGTTCTTATCGACTACAAAGGTGGTGGCTTGGCAGGGGCTTTTGAAAATAGAGAAACAGGATTAAAATTACCACACTTAGCAGGAACTATTACTAACCTTGATGTTAATGGAATTAATCGTAGTTTGGCATCCTTACAAAGTGAATTAAAACGTCGTCAAGCTGAATTTAATAAAGCACGTGATGCTGTTGGAGAATCAACAATTGATATTTATAAATATCAAAGACTTTATCGAAATGGTCAAGTTAAGAAACCAATATCACATTTATTTATAATAAGTGATGAGTTTGCTGAATTAAAATCTCAACAGCCAGATTTCATGAACGAACTTATTTCAACGGCTCGTATAGGTCGTTCCTTAGGTGTTCACTTAATTTTGGCTACCCAAAAGCCAAGTGGGGTAGTTAATGATCAAATTTGGTCTAACTCTAAATTTAAAGTATGTTTAAAAGTACAAGATCGATCAGATAGTCAAGAAATGATTAAAAGACCTGATGCCGCTTCTTTAAAAGAAACAGGTCGTTTCTTCCTACAAGTAGGTTATGATGAGTATTTTGCCTTAGGACAATCCGCTTGGACGGGTTCACCATACTATGAATCTGACGTCAGAAAGAAACGTGTTGATAACTCAATTCAATTTATTAATGCTATTGGGGCGCCAGTAAAAATCGTTGATGATGGTCGAAATAACTCAATTGGGGTCTTAAAAGGTGAAGAATTACCAAATGTTATGAAATACTTAGTAGAAATGGCTAAAAAAGAAAATATTCATGTAAAACAATTATGGCTAAATGCTTTACCAGCAGTTATATATGTTGATGGTTTAAAAGAAAAATATGAATATAAGAAAATTGATTGTAATATTGAACCAGTAATTGGTGAATATGATGCTCCTGATTTACAAAAACAAGGTTTACTTACAATGCCTATTACAACTGGTGGGAACTGGATTATTTATGGTATGGCGGATAGTGGTAAAGAAGAATTAATAAATTCTATCGTGTATTCTTGTATTACAACTTATTCACCTGAAGAATTAAATATGTACTTACTAGACTTTGGTGCTGAAACTTTAAAAATATACCGTAAAGCACCACAAGTTGGTGATGTTGTTTTACAAAATGATACGGATAAAGTAATGAACTTATGGAAAATTATTAGTGAAACAGTAGCTAAAAGGAAAAAAATGTTTGCTGATTATGGTGGCGATTATATATCTTATTCTAAAGCCACAGGAAATGTTGTACCAAATATTGTGGTTGTAATAAATGGTTTTGAATTATATAATGAAAACTATGGTGATGCAACGTTTGATACTTTAATAACCATTACCAGAGATTGTCAGAAATATGGTGTATACTTTATAATCTCATCAACAACTTCAAATGGTATAAGATCAAGATTATCACAATACTTACCAAACCACTTAGTATTACAAATGAATGATAAATATGACTATTCATCATTACTATCAAGAACAAAACTAGAACCAGCTAATATATCTGGACGTGGTTTAGTAAAATTAGACGAAGTATATGAATTCCAATCTGCTGTACCAACAGACAAAGAAACACTAAATAATTTCGTTATGGATAAGATAAAAGAACTAAATGAAAAATATAAAATTACAGCACCTAAGATCCCTGTTTTACCAGATGTTGTTACAGTATCAGAATGTAGCGCAAGTGTTCTAAAATTAAATGCTGTACCAGTTGGTATCGAGAAAGAATCACTTAATGTTAGAAATGTTGATGTAGTTAAATATTTTGGTCATGTTATAACAGGGATGGAATTTAGTGATATTCAAACCTTTGGTGGTTTATTTATTAAAGAAATATCTAATATCTTAAATAAACAATGTTATGTCTTTGATATGGAAAAAGTTTATAAAGATTATGCTCCATATGTATCGTATTTTGATAATAATATTCTAAGTTGTTTTAAACAATTTGGTAAATTTGTTTTCGATATGTATGAAAAATATAAAGATTCAGGCTTCGATATGGAATCTTTGAAATCATATGGGGAATATGTTTGTGTAATAGTTGGCATAGATAAATTCAAAAATATGTTAGGTTCAGAATTTGATGGAGCCTTTGGTGGACTTCTTTCAATGATTAAAACAATGCCTAAAGTACATTTTATCTTCATCGATACTGTTGATAATTTGAAAAAATGTGAATTTGATCCATGGTATAAAGATGCAATATCTAGTACAAGATGTATGTGGCTTGGTAATGGCATTTCAACACAATATACATTTAAATCAACCTTGTCTTCAAGAGTATTATCAACCAAACTTGATAAGAACTTTGGTTACTTCATTGATGGAAATACAACTGTTTTAGTTAAGTATATTTCAGAAATGGGCGAAGAAGAAGACTACGAAAGATTATAAAAAGAGTAAAAAATGTAAAAAAGAGTAATAATGATATGAATATTATTTAAAAAGTAAAAATGGTGTTCAGTTCAAAATTGCTCTTTTTTAATGTGTTGTTATTCTGGATAGATTATGCTATTATTAAAAGTATAAGAATATAGCAAATATTATGATGGTGAGGAATGAAAAATGGCTGATGTTACTGAAAAGTTTAATGTTGAAGAAGTAAAAAATAAGATGAATACGTTGGAAACAGCGTTCAATGCATTATCTGATGCTTTATCAGAAGCAAATAAAATTGTTAATGAAGAAGTTAATGTGGGACCGGAAAGTGCTCTTTTTGGTGAACTTGGGACTATATTACTTAATACATGGAATGAAAATGCTTCGACATTTGGGGATTTTCATGCTAATTTTGAAAGTTGGGCTCAAGTAGTATCGGTAATTGCGGCAAATAATATGTCATTTACTGAAGAAACAATTAAAGCTTATAAGGATGACGGAAGTACTTTAACTTATAAAGATGATACTACTGGTGAAAGAAAGTCTATTTCAAGTCTTCGTGAAGAAAAAGCTCAAGAACAAACAATAAATTATGTAAAGAATAACTTTCCTGAGGACAAATATGATATTACAGAAAGTGATAATTCACTTGTTATTAAAGATAAAAATGGTAATATAGTAGTAGAATATAGTATGGAAAATGGTAAGATCACTTCAACTAAATGGTATGATTCAGATGGAAATTACTCTGTAATTACATATGAAGTTGGAGAAGATGGTAAACTTAAAAAGAATGTTACTTATTATGATGCTAATGGAAATGTGATAGAAAAACCTTCTTCTTTCTATGAAGATGGGACATTACGACCTGATTTAACTGGTTCGAGTGGGGATGAATCAACAGAAGTAGTACCTAAAACCGGTAATTTGTCTGACTTAAAAGATGGCGATACAGTTACTATTGGTACAGAAGAATGTGTTGTTAGTGAAAAAAATGGTGTCAGAACAATTACATTAAAAAATGGTGAACAAATACAAATTATGTCTGATGGAACGGTAAAAACACTTTATGGTGGTGAAGTAGAAATTAATGGTCAGAAAATTGGGTCGACGGCTTATACTGATGAGGAATTGCGTAGTTACTACGCTGAGCTAAATAAAGGTAAAAGTAATTATAGTTATAAAAATGCTGAAGGACAAAATGTTGATGTTAATTTCTATAATGATTCTAACTGTACTGAGTATGTAACAAATTTGGAAAATGGAGATTATGTGAGAGAAATACATTATCATGATGATGTTCAAGTTGCTAAATTCTCTGTTGAAAACGGTGTAGCTACTCTAACGTTTATAAATAAAGATGGTCAAGAATTATTTCCTAGTGATAAAACTGTAAGAACTTGGCTCGGTGACGAGGTTACTAGCATTAATTATGTTGGAAAGGATGGCCATAATAAGGTTATGACTAGAGATTCTAGTACAGGTGGTTATGTGGTTGAAGATAAAGCCAATGGTGATTCGACTTATTATTTTAATGATGCTAATGGTAATTCTGTTGCAAAAACTATTTCTAATGGTGAAGTTACTATTAAAATTACCGATGCAAGTGGTCAAGATGTTAAGACTACTTATAAAGATGTAACAAAATATCTTGATGAGAATTGTACTAGTATTAAATATATAGGTCAAAATGGTCATGAAAAAACTATGACCAAAGATTCTAATATTGATTGCTTTGTTGTTAAAGATGGTGATGAGGTAACATATTATGATACTAACTTGAAACAGAAGTACATAGATTATACTGTATTAGATGAGAGTACTGGAAAATGTCAATATGTAATTCATAGTGGGAATAATAGCGCTACTGACACCGGCACTGTTGTAAAAACTGTAGAAAACGGAAAGGTATGGCTTCAGTTTAAAGATGTATTTGGAAATGAAACTACTGCTAAATATAAAGATGCTGCACAGTATTTCGACCAAAATTGTACTAGTCTTACATATATGGGTAAAAATTCTCATCTAAAAACTATGACTAAAGATCCTAGTACTGGTTGTTTTGCGGTTAGGGATTCTAATGGTACTTTGACGTGCTATGATGCAAATTTGAAAGAGATAGACATTGCTGATACTTCATTTAATGAAGATGGTTCTATTAAACAGTAATTTTCTATCGTGTAGAATACCGAAATATGACCTTTTACTTATTGATTTAGTATCATTGATGTAAAATTTATAAATATTAAAAAGAATGATTGAAAAATCATTTTTTTTAATATTTAATCAAGAAGTACCTAATTGTAACTTTTTAAATATTTAGTTAAAAATTTTTATAAATTTTTCTCCTTTTATTTAGTTTATTTTTTCTAACAGAATTATATTGCTTTGTAATTATATGAAAGGTTTATCTGTAAAAAAATTTTTACTTTTTCCTATATTCATTGACATTAAAATCAAATTAATGTATCATTGTTAGTATAAGAGTGTAGTGAATAGTTCTAGGGGAATTTGGTAGCAGAAATGGTAAACTACTCAATATGTTCTTAAATCTACAATACGATATGGAGGTTTTATTATGAATAATAATAAAGTCTGTGTAGATTTGATTGTTCCTAGCATTGAGGAAAGATACAATATATTCATTCCTATTAATAAGAAGACTATTGAAATTATATTCTTATTAAATAAAGCAATTAATGATATGAGTAATGGAGCTTTTCCTATGAGTGATACTTTATCATTAATAAATGCTAACAATGGTACTATTTATGATGTCAGTAAAACGGTAATGGAAAACGGTATATTAAATGGTACTAAGTTAATACTTATTTAAGGAGGTGAAATAGATATGGCTACAGGTGAAGGTGTTGCAGGAGCTGATTTAAATATAACTCCATCTGGTATACATGAATTATCATCTGAAATTTCATCAGCAAAAGAAAATTTCGATGCTGCAGTTGCAAATATTGATTCTGCTGTAAGAAAAATTGCTGGTAATGCAATGGGTGAAGATAGTACAGATTATCAAGCATTTCTTGCTAGATATGAAGCTCAAATGAAACCAAAAGCAGAAGAAATTTCTGCACAATTAGCTAGTCACGCTCAAAAAGCTGAGACTACTGCTACTAATGCTGAAGAAACTATTTCAGCAAACATTAAAATTATAGGATAATAAGTAAACTTTATAATAGGAAAGAGGTGTGAAATGGCAGATTTTCAAACTTCAGTAAATGCTGAAGCATTAAGACAAGCACAATCTAATTTAAGTAGCCAATCAACTGAATCTTTTACTCAATTTTCAAATGCTAATAAGAGCGTAAGTAATCACGTTGGTAACTCTGGTGATGGCTCTATTGGAGGTAAATTAGGTTCTTTTATTAGTAGTCAATGGTCTTCTGATACTGCTCAAGCAGTAAAAAGTTACCAAGAAGAAGCACAACATTTGTTGGGAGAAGCTTTAAATACAATTGGTAAAAATGCTAGTAATTTAAGTTCAGAAACACAAAGTATTTATAAAAATAATTAATAATATTTAATATACTGTGTCTAATAGGACACAGTATATTATAAGTAAAAGGCTGTGGCCTTTTATTTATAATATACTTGAAGTATAGGAAGGTGATTGTATGTATGATTTTGCTGTAGATAGTGATAAGATTTTTGAGTTTACTAATAAATTAAGTGATAAAGTTCTTGTTATTGAAGAGCAGATTGGAATTATTATAAATGGAATAGCAGGTTTACAAGAGGCTTGGGATGGATCAAGTTATCAAACTTTCAAGGCAAAATGTGAAGAGTTTTATCCAGCAATGCATTCTTTACCGATTGTATTAAGGGCTTACTCATCTTTATTTTATTCAAATGTTGCAAATGCTGAACTTGAGTTGACTGAAAAAATTAGTGCGGCTGTGTCTTTTTCTAATTAAACTAATAGTTAGGTGTGAAAAAAATGGCAGAAATTTCTGAAAAGTTTAATGTTGAAGAAGTAAAAAATAAGATGGATACGTTGGAAACAGCGTTCAATGCATTGTCTGATGCTTTATCAGAAGCAAATAAAATTGTTAATGAAGAAGTTAATGTGGGACCAGAAAGTGTTCTTTTTGGCGAACTGGGGACTATATTACTTAATACATGGAATGAAAATGCTTCGACATTTGGGGATTTTCATGCTAATTTTGAAAGTTGGGCTCAAGTAGTATCGGTAATTGCGGCGAATAATATGTCATTTACTGAAGAAACAATTAAAGCTTATAAGGATGATGGAAGTACTTTAACTTATAAAGATGATACTAATGGTGAAAGAAAAACTATTTCTAGTCTTCGTGAAGAAAAAGCTCAAGAACAAACAATAAATTATGTAAAAAATAACTTTTCTGAGGACAAATATGATATTACAGAAAGTGATAATTCACTTGTTATTAAAGATAAAAATGGTAATATAGTAGTAGAGTATAGCATGGAAAATGGTAAGATCACTTCAACTAAATGGTATGATTCAGATGGAAATTACTCTGTAATTACATACGAAGTTGGAGAAGATGGTAAACTTAAAAAGAATGTTACTTATTATGATGCTAATGGAAATGTAATAGAAAAACCTTCTTCTTTCTATGAAGATGGAACATTACGACCTGATTTGAGTAATAATCAAGAAGAATCTGGAAGTAGTGATACCAATGGTGAAAGTGATGAAGACAACGAAACTGATGAACAAGAAAATATTACAGAAGTTAATTTATCTGAATTAAAAGTTGGTGATGAAATTACTATTGGTACTGAAAAATACGTCGTTAGTGAAGAAAATGGTGTTAGAACAATTACATTAAAAAATGGTGAACAAATACAAATTTTGTCAGATGGAACAGTAAAATCACTTTATGGTGGTGAATTTGAAATCAATGGTCAGAAAATTCAGTCGACTGCGTATACTGATGATGAATTACGTTCTTATTATGCTGAATTGAATAAAAATGAAAGTAGTTATAGATATAAAAATGCTGAAGAACAAAATGTTGATGTCACTATTGCCCAGAGTGGCGACAATACTTTTATAAAGTCTGTTGTCGATGGTCAGGTTAGCCTTGAAGTTAAGGGAGTAAATGGTGAAAATGTTAATATCAGTTATCGTGATGCTGCAAAATACTTTGATGAAAATTGTACTAGTCTTACATACGTTGGTATGAATGGTAATACTAAAGTTTTAACTAGGGATCCTAATATTGGGTATTTTGCAGTTAAGGATTCTGATGGTACTTTGACATGTTATGATTCTGACTTGAATGAGATGAATATAGCTGATACTAATTTTGCGGATGATGGAACCTTTTTAACAATGCCAAGGAAAAATATTTTAGCTGGCACTAAACAAGATGATTATAAGATAGAATTTGAAAAAATTAAAGCTAAGTATAAGGATTATGAAGCTGAGTATGCACAGTCGATGCAAGGAAATGAAATTTATGATAAATGTTGTGAATTGCAAAAAAAACTTATTGATGAATCTAATTTGCTGACACAGTATTTGCAGCAAAATACAAATTTAAATGAAGATGTTGTAAATTTCTTAAATGAACAACAATCAATAAGAACACAAATGTTAGAAAAACTTGAAGATGATTTGTATTACGGTTGGGGAATTGGCAATGATGGAGTGATAGGTGATTTGGTTTCTGATTATCATACTAAGTATGCATACACAAAAGCATATGAAACTCTTGATAAATACAATGAAATTTTGGCTAACGTTTCGTCTATAACTAATCTTAATTATGCTTTAGACACTATTGGATGTCCTAAAATAGAGTAAAATTAGTCATATCTTAAGTGATTGATTATAAAAAAATTATTTATTTCTTATAATGTGAGGTGATATAACATGGAGTATGTAACATATTATGAAAATTGTGGAGAAACACTAAGTAAAATTACGGAGTATGTAGAACAGTTAAAGGCGTTGAGAAATTGTTTAACAACAGAACTTCTAGATACGACTGTTGGAAATTTTGATGTAATAAATATTAGGCTTGATAATGCAATTGCAAAATTAGAAAATATTAAAAATGATATTTCTGGTAATATTCAAATATTGAGTGATATACATAAACATTTTTCAAGCTGATATGGAGGTGATTTTTTATGACTGTAGTTAAATTTTCTAGTACTAAAATGGATGATGCTGTTAACTATGGCAAACATGTTGTTGAAGCACATGGAATTGTAGTGAAAACATTGGCAGATTTTTATCAAAAGGCAACGGATACTGCTAGTGTATTTGATGGGTATAAAATTTCTGAAGGTGACATGAGTCGTGCGGCAGATGGAAGATATACGCCACCATGTTGTAGTGGTACTTTTGATTCAGCAGCTGATGCTGTTGGTGCTCAAAAAGCGGATAATCAGGAGCGAAAAGTAAAATATGTTAATGCCTTAGATAGTATTAACTCGACTATAACTGATGCGGTTGAAGGTGCTAAAAAGTGTCAAGATGCTGTTATTGATGCTTTAGCTAAAATAAGGTTGGCAATTGATACTTTTGAAGAGACTCCTGTTAGTTTAGCGGACGCTATTGATAAAATTCAATGTAAAGAAGACATGGGTGAGTTCTCTATTGATAGTGTTAATGGTATTGATGTTGTAACTTATACTTATACTGATGAAGATGGAAATCAACATCAAGCTACAATCGCAGAGATGGTTAATGCTTTTTATACTTATGTTGGAACATCAATGAATGCTGTTATTGCAACTAAGTTATTTAATCCAGATATGAGTGATGCTGATTTAGAGTCTTTATTACAAGGGGCAGTAGGTAGTGTTTCTACAAATATTGATAAATATTTACGCCAAGGATTGTTTGGAATTGCATCTTTAAATAATATTCGAGCATTTTATGAGGCACTTGGTAAAAATTATGATGAATTAGATAGTGATTTTACTGGTGCATTTAGTCAAATACAAGTTTTCGGGAAAAATGGTGACGTTGACGAGTTAGCCAAGACAATAGGTGAAGGAACTAATTCATTTATTTCGACTAGTGCAGCTGTTCTTGCTGGAATAGCTGGGGCTTATTCTTTTGTTCCAACGGAGTTGCCTGTTAAAGAACAAGAAGTTGCTCCACCTAGTACTGACACTGACCCTAATGGCGAAACAGGAGGACAACAAGGACAACCACAACCAACTCAACCAGTTCAACCTAGTCCAACTCAACCAGTTCAACCAAGTCCAAGTCAGCCAACACAACCAACACAACCTGATTCTAATACTCCTTCTGAAGATGATCCTGACGAGCCATCCGATGATGATTCTGATAAGCCAACTGAAGAAGATCAAGATAATCCAATCGAGGAGGAACAAGTTAAAGTTAAAGATCCTGATTCACGAGAAGGTTTACCTGAAACAGTTGAAGCCGATTATGGTGAAAAGGATTATGATGCTCTAGCTCGTGAACAATTTGAAGCACAAGGTGATGAGAAAATTGCAGAAAATCGTGCTAAGATAACAGAAGAAGCTAATGAATTGTTTGATGCTGTAGATAATACCGAATTAGTAAAAAAATTAAAAGAATATGGATATACTGAAATGGATATTAATGACATTATTAAAGATCGAAACTTGGTTACTAGTGCATTAATTGAGGGTGATCAAAGGCAACAACTTGCTAAAATAGCTAAAGAATTAGCTAAAAAAGATGGAATTGAAGATTTTGATTCAAAATATGATGATGGACAATGCTGTCATAATTTCTATGATGGAACTAATGAGGCTTTATTAGAAAATATGAGTAAAGATCCTATGGTAGCAACCGCTAAAGAGGCATTAAATGATGCTACAACTAAATATACTGACTCTGTTAAAACTTCTCAAGAAGCAATTACTAAAGTTAATGAGGCTGAGAAAGCAATTCAATCAACAACAGACGAAATTGTTAAGGATGTTGCAGCTGATACTAAGAATTGGTCTACGGCAGAACAAAAGAAATACAATGCTGAATTAAAAGAAGCGCAAGATAAATTCATTAAAGAAAATGGGGATGCAACTAAGTGGGATTCAACCAAAGTAAATGAATATCAAAAGATAGAAAATGATTTAAAAGATAAATATGTAGAAGAAGTTCAGAAAGATTCAACTAAGTGGTCAAATGAACAAATTGAAAAATATAATAAATCAGTTGATAATTATAATGAATCCTTGAAAGATGCTAAGACTAAGTATGAAGCAACAACAGCTGCTAAGACCGCATATGATAATAGTAAGACTAGTTATGAAAAAACTTGCGAGACTTTTATAAAGAAAGTTAAGGAAGCTAATAAAAAGGATACTATACAGAGTGATCCGATAGATGGCGATGATGGTTCCAAATATGTAACAGATCCAAGTACTAATCCTAGTGGAAATACTGGAGATACTGGTAATACTGGTGGAACTGGTAATACGGTAGGTTTAACTGATGATGAGGTTCTTAATATAGGTGGTGATCAATAAAACACTAGTGGTGATTGGCACGAATTAGATATTGAGCCAATTGCATTGAATGGAACTCCTTGACCAGTTGAAAATCCTACTAGTGATATAGGGGTTAAAAGTTTTACAATAAAAACTAAATATGGAGATTACTTTGGATAGTCAATAATAACTGATTATAATAACACGAATATATAGTATAAAAAGGTAGGAGGAATAGTATGAGAGAGAAATATTTACCTATAGGAACTATAGTTCTTCTAAAGGGTGGTAAAAAAAGAGCAATGATTACTGGATTTTGTTCAGTAGCTCAAGAAAATCAAGAAAAGGTTTATGATTATAGTGGATGTGTATATCCTGAAGGATATTTAAGTTCTAATCAAGTTTGTTTATTCGACCATGATCAAATAGAAAAAATATTCTTTGTTGGTTATGAGGATGAAGAAGAAATTATGTTTAAACAAAAACTTAATCAAATTGTTAAAGCTATTGAAGCTAATAAACAAAATAACTTTAACCTTGTAAATAATGATACTAGTAGTGATACAACAAATAATGGAACTACTAATACTTCTCCAGCTTCTTCTAGTACTAATGGTACTATTAGACCATTTGCTGGCTTATAAAATAAGAAGAGCAATCAGAATTTCTGATTGCTCCTATAATGTTGTCAAACATTAAAAAAAATAAACACTTAATATCTTGCAAAGTAGCAAGATATTTTTTATAATTAAGTTGACTTTTTACTCTAGGAACATATTTTAATAAGCTACTATTTACTAGTAGTATTTTGTGATGGGAAGTAGGTGTAGTATGGCCTTAACAGGACGAGATTTAGAATTAGAAAGAAGAAGACTTAAAGAAGTCTTAAAATTATTAGATGACAAAATTGCAAGAATGGGAAATGATATCTTTTTAGATGAAGAAAAATTACAAGATTTTCGTCGTTATACTTGGGAAAATAAAAAAAGTATGGATTCACAAGAACTTAGTCAAGCCAATGTTGAAAATGATATGGAAACTAATAACTTACTTAGAGAACGTGAATATTTTAAGAAACTTTATCGAATAAAAGATAATCCATATTTTGCTTCAATTGTCTTTCAGGATGAAGATAAAAAAAGATATAGTATTTATCTAGGATTAACCTATTTGAAAGATGAAGACTATGGAAATATAATATATGATTGGCGAAGCCCTATATGTAGTATCTTTTATGATTATGAAGTTGGCAAGTGTGCTTATGCTGCACCAAGTGGTATTATAAGTGGCGAATTACTAAGAAAAAGACAATATAAAATTGAAAAACGTACTTTATTGAGTGCTTTTGATAATTCAATAAGTATTGATGATGAGCTATTACAGGAAGTACTGGCTAGTGATAGTAATGAAAAAATGAAAAATATTGTTAATACTATCCAACAAGAGCAAAATAATGTAATAAGGAACGTTAGGGATAAAACGTTGATTGTGTCTGGAATAGCAGGATCTGGTAAGACAAGTGTAGCCTTACACAGAATAGCTTTTCTATTATATAAAATTAAAAACTTAACAAGTAATGATATTTTAATCTTTTCACCTAACCAAATATTTACAGAATATATATCAAATGTCTTACCAGAATTAGGAGAAGATAATACCTTACAAACGACATTTAATGACTATCTAAGTAGTAGTATTACAGAATTTAGTGATGTTGAACCATTTATGGAATTTATTGGAAAATACTATTTAGGAGAAGTAAGTAATTATGATTTAATTGCTTATAAACAAAGTGATGAAATAATAAATGATATTGCCTTATATGTTGAAGATTATATAAAAAAAGCTAAAATGATTAATGATTTTACAGAAAATAAAATTTATGATGTCTTTAAAGATGATATTAATGACTTATTACATAATAGATACAGTACATTACCATTCTTTGAAAGAGTAGATGAAATTGCTACTAAACTAAGTGAAAATAATTATAAAGGAAGTACGAAGAAAAAATTAACTTATCGAAAATTAATTTTTGAAAATAGTAATTTTAAAAAAGATTTTAAAGATATATATTTAAATTTCTTTTGTAGTGATTTTTGTAAAATAAGAATGAATGATAAAGAAATTAGGGAATTTAGTAAAAGTAAGGTAATTGGGTATGCTGATGCTTTATTGTTTGTTTATATGAAATGTTTATTAGAAGGATTTCCTTATGAAAGAGATATTAAACAAGTAGTTATTGATGAAGCACAAGATTATAGTTATTTACAATATTTGATTATTAGTAAAATATTTAGGAATAGTAATTTTACTATTTTAGGTGATGTTAATCAAACAATTAATCCTTATTATAAATATGAAAGTTTAAATGTTTTAGCTGATATTTTTAAACAGAGTAAGTGTATTTCATTAACAAAGACGTATCGCTCTAGTCCAGAAATAATTGAGTTTACTAATAAAATATTAGGTCTTAACCATGTATGTGCAATTAGAAAAACCGAAAGTATTCCGCTTATTCATCGTAAGAAGAGTAGTTATTTATTAGAAGATATTAAGTATTTACAAGGAAAATATAAGTCTGTTGCAGTTATTACTCGTGATAGTAAAACAGCTGTTACTTTGTATGAAAGATTAAAAGATGAGTTACCTATTTCATTACTTAATAGTCAAACCGAAGAGTTTAATAAAGAGTTAGTTGTTTTACCGGCTTATTTAGCTAAAGGTCTAGAATTTGATAGTGTAATTGTCTTTAGTGATGCTACAAGTAAGTATCAAAGAAATGAAAAAAATTTATTATATGTAGCTTGTACAAGAGCCCAACATGAGCTAATTGTATACTCATAATTGACAAAATAGAGATTTAATTATATATTAGTTGGCAAATAGGGGGGAAATGATATGGCTTTAGATAGGCTTGAAAAAGTTAATTTACTTAAAGTTTTGCGTTCTACTAAGACAACAGATTTTTATTTAAATGATATTTTGGCAGTAGTAAAACAACGTAAGGGAATTAATGAGGAGATATTTAAATTTTTAATTGAAAACTCAACAGAAAAAATAAATAATAAAACAATTACCATTAAGTTTTTAGAAAAATCAATTAAATTAATTAATACCTTTTTGCATTATGCTGTATTTGAAGAACATATGCCAGTAGATGATGATTTATTAGCCTTATTAGATAGTTTTACGGAGGTCTATAGTACTTATTTAGATGGTGTAAGTAAAAAGGTAACACCAGAATTAAAAGATACTGTCGAAAATTTTGAATTGCATATTGATACTATAAAAAATGCTTATGCAGTTGCTTTAGAAAAAGAACTTCAGAAGGAAAGTGAGCCAAAGCAACAAGAAGGAGATATTTTTGAAACAACTGAAGTTGAAGATGTAGAGACTGAGAAAATAGAGGCTAAAGATGAGGAATTACAAAAGTTGGAATCTTTATTAAAAGATAAAGAGAAAGATTTAAGTAAGAAAGATAAAATCATTGGCGGTTTAAAGGACGATAAAACCAAGATGAATGAAGAATTGACTGCTTTACGTTCCGAAATTGGTCAATTACAGAAAGAAAAGAAAAGCTTAGAGAAAGATGCCAATGCTAATAAGAAGGCTCTTGATGATTTAAATAAGCAAATTGAGCAAACAGCGCAAAAAAAAGATGAATTATTTGATAAATATGAAAAAACACGTGAAGAATTAAAGGAAAAGAAAGCTACTTTAGCAGATATACAACAACAAGAAACTGCCATTGCGAATGAAGAAAAAGAACGTTTAAAGATAGAATATACTATTTTAGAATGTTTATGTAAAAACAAAATGACATTAGAAGAAATAACTAAATATTTGCTTAGTAAAAAGCATAATGTTACGGAAAGAGATGTTTATAAAATAATTCAAAAGCTAAACGAGAAAATTAATGTAACTCGTCGTGATTTTGCTTTGCCACCTCAGTATATGGTTGGAAAACCAGAATTTGTAACAAATGGGGTTTTTGATTTTTCTAATTTTTATTCTGATAAAAGTTGTGATTTATTATTCATCTCTGATATTCATTTTGAAGAAGCTAGTGAAGAAGTTAAGAATGCTTATGATGCAGTTTATAATTATGCAACTGCTAAAAATATTAAAGTTGTTTTCAATACTGGAGATTTATTTGGTTCATCTTTAGCTATGCAAACAGGCGTTAGTCCAGAAAGAATTACTACTTCTTTAAATATAATTGAAAGCTTTGCTGATAATGTTCCTTATGATAAAAATGTTTATCAGGCAGTCTTAGGTGGCAATCATGATAAGAAGATATTCAGTTATGGTCTTGAACCATTAGGTCTTTTACAAAAGATGCGTGAAGATATTATTCCTTTAGGCTATGACCATTGTCAGGTAATTGTTGGCGGAGCAAATAGTATATTAGGCTTACATCATCCACAAAGGCGTTTCCCAGAAACAATCGATGAGACAGGTTATAATGTTGCATCTTTAGTTAATTACATTAGTACATATTGTGGTAATCAAAAGATTGCTCGTGATGCCAACTATGTTAATTTTTTAGGACATTTACATAGAAGCATGATGGATTTGGATAATTCACTTGTCTTAGTACCTTCATTATTACGTGATCGTTACTTTAATGGAGCTTGGCATATAAAAATATATTTTGATGATAAACGTAATATTGATAGCATGGTTTTTATTCCATTAATCTTAGAACAAGATAAGCTATTAGCAACTTCAGAAATACCTTATCGTAAGAGTTTGAAAAAATAAAGTTTAACATTTTATGAAACAGTCGATGCAGAAGAGTGGGCTGTTTTTTAGTAATTTTATTTTTTTGTATAAAATTGAATTTATTATATAAACTAAAAATTAGGCGTCTGTAATAAGCCGTTTTTTTGTAAAAATTTGTCAACTTTGGTTAAAAAGCTTTACCATGTTAAATATATGGTATAAAATTAAGGTGACAATAGATATGGAGTTGTCTTCGAACGATAGGGGATTTTTAAATGAATAATGAACAATCTATGAGTGGTAATGTATCATTAAATTCAAATTCATTAGATTTATTAATATTAGATATAATGAAGAGCGCGCAAGATATTAATGTTACATTAGATGAAATAATTAGAGTTGTTGCAGAGACTAGCGAATATTTAGAAAGTGAAAATGCAACAAAGTATCGTAAAAAGTTTGAAAAACAAATACCTAGTTTTAAAAACATCGTTCGTAACATTGAAAATTATGCATATAGTTTAAAAAATGTCGAGACCACCTTTGAAGAAGAAAGCGTGGAGATACGTCAAAAGATTTTAAATGATGCGGAAAAAATCAAAATAAATTAATTTAGGAGGATTAATATGGCAGGAACAGTAATCTTGAATCAAGATGGATTTTATGGTATGTCTGCAGATGGCCTTGATGCTTATATAAAGGCTATAAAGACTGATTGTATTGAAACAGCAAAAAAAGCTTTAGCCGATGAAGAAGCTTTGTTTGATGCAATAAGAACTGGTTGGGTAGGAAAATCAGAAGAAAATTTTGAAGAAAATATGAAAAAATTAATCAAAGAAACTATAGATGCTTTGGATAAAGCTGAAACTGGATTAGAGCAAGAACTAAATGCGGTAGCAAAAGCTTGGGCTGATCAGGATTCAAGTATGGTAGGGAGAGTGTAGAATATGTCAGCATTAGAAGATGTACAAGCTGCAAGATTAACTGCAAATTCAGAAGGAAATAATTCTCAAACTGCAATTACTGGCTTATTTGAAAATTTAGATACTGGTAAATTAAAAGAGTCTAATTGGTATAGTGCTGGTGACAGAACTTTGGTAGGTATGAATACTGATGAAGAGACAATAAAAGCTATGGTAAAAGGAATAGATACATATATTGAAGGCGTCCAAAGTAATATTGATCAAATGACAAATTACGAAGAGAGTGCCACTGAGGCTTTTGGCCCAGATGTTGGTAGAACAGCTAATCTTTTTGTTGAAGCTATGAAAAAATCATGTACTGCTGTAATTTCACAATTAAGTAGATTCAAGGATGATATTCAATCTGTTGCAGCAATGTATAGATCAAAGGGAGCTTCAGTTGTAACTGCAATTGGATCTCAAACGGATGCAATTAGCCAAGCAGCTAAAACGAATACATATGAATATAGTTCAAGAGAAGTATCAAACGATCAATCTTATGAAGCAAGATAATTTAATTCAAAAGCGTAGTGAATACTACGCTTTTAAAGATAATGTAAAAGATCTAGCCAATAAAATGAAATTAGCAATTGATGAATTGACTGAACCGGTTTCCCAAGTAGCTGAAAATTTTACGATAAATGATGAAAATGGCGATGCATATAAATTAAAAAAATATCAAGAAGAGTTAATTAATAATTATAATAATTTAATTAATTTGACTATTCCAGCAATAGATACCCAAATTAATTCTTTGACGTCGGCAATTGAAAATGCCTCATAAAAGAAGTTAAGAAGATTGGATTGAGGAACATGATAAAAATTGATACTGATAAAGTAAGAGATAGTGGGAAAGACTTAAAAAATCTTAATAATAAATTAAGTGAAGAAATTGAAGTTTTAAAAAAGAGAATTAGTGGTATTACTGATACTACTAACGAATGGGAAGGTTTATCTGCTAAAAGGTTTGTTGCTTCTTCAGTAGAAGAACTTAACCAATTGAGTTCAATAATTACCCTAATAAATACGTATGCTGATGAATTAGTTATAGAAGCTGATAATTATCAATCTTCTATTCTTACGACGAGGCCTTAATAATGAAAATTGTATGTTATAATGAATTCCTTGTTAATTCAACGAAGCCTAAAATAGATAGTGCTAAAAATAAATTAAATGTTGCTCTTACTAAATCGCAAAGCATCGTTATACCTGTTGATTTTCAACGAAAAAATGATTTTGTGCAGGTAAAAGAATCGTTATCTAGAATATCAAATGAATTGACCAATTATTCAAATTGGTTGACAACATTAAATAATAAGCTTGTTTCTTTAGATGAAGAAACGGCAGTTAGAATAAATAATATAACTAATGTTGAAATTAAAAATAAAAATGAATTGTTATAGAAAAGGTACTGATAAGTTTTATCAGTACCTTTTTATAATAATATTAATTCTGAACCGAAGCGGATATTTGTATTATAGACGAGTGCATTAGCAGGATACTTAGTACCAGTTTCTCGTTCATAAAGAGCATAAGTATTGGCAAATTTAAAGGTTATACCTAGTTCATTTACAGCTTTAACAACAAGAGAGATAATATTTCCTATTCTCTTGGAAATGGGAACGTAGACGTCTAAATCCATCTCTAAATCCGGAATAAATACTCTAACTAAAACTTTATTGTCCATTTTCTTCTTCATCTCCATTATTTACGAGTACAACTCGTTTAACGATATATCTTTTACCATTAATGGCTACAAACATATAATCTTTATTATTAATTTTACGATCTTCCATGGAAATATTATCAAAATCAATTAGTAATTGGGAAGATGGATTGGCATCTAACCATATACCATATTTGCGATTAATTGATTGTTGGAACCAACTTTCTAATTTTAAAACATTTAATTGTTCATATGTATCTACTAGTATAAAGTGTAATTTACTATTTTTAGTAGAATCTATAAAGAATTGGTTTATAAATCTAATATTGTTTTCTCTAATATTTGCTTTTAATTTACTGATACCAGTTATAACGTATAGGGTATCTTTTTTTAGTTTAGAAGATTCTTCAATTATTTGACCAAAAATATCATTGAAGTTATTTTGGTAGCATGTTAGACCAATTGTTAAAATATCAAAGATACCTAAGAAGTCAACAACTTTTGTTTCAACATTTTCTAAAGTTTTTAATTCATAAATTAAAGCATTTAGGAATTCAGAATGGTTATCAAAAGAGTTGGCAGTGATGATATTGAAGGTATTTTGGCTAAAGTCATAGAAGAATTTGTCTTTTGATTCAACGTTGTAACCTAATGGTATTTTATTCAGGCCTTCGGTGAAGCTAACTAAGCTTTCAACGTTAACTATTTTAGGAATTGAAGGGATACTATTTATATTAATGTCTTTATATTTTTCAGCGATTTTATCAGCCGTGTCTTTAACAATACGCGGAATTTCATTTCGTGTATAGATAAGTGCTGATTGGAACTCATAGACTGTTTTGTTTTTTTCGATTAAACCACGGCCTTTATAACTAGCTGGTGTTAAACGACGAGGGCAACGATTTAAGACATTAGAATAATCATCATTATTAGCCATTTGTAGGCAAATATGGCTCGTAAAGTAATCTCTAGTACGCATTCGAAGAGAGCTAACAGCGTTGGCAGTAATTATGAAGTTAACGCCATATTTTGAACCATCTCTATATAAAGGAATAATTAATTCGGATATTTTAGAAAAATTTTCGATGAAGATATCCAGGTAGTTGATAATTACCACGTAAAGAGGTAATTTTTTCTCATTCATTTCGTTATAACTTTCGAAGTTACCACCAAAATCAACGGTTAAGTTTTTACGGCGGGATATTTCACGTTCAATCATAACCATTAAGTCAATAATTTTATCACCATCATCAACGGTACAAACATCGGCAACATGTGGGTATCTTAAGAATTGACGAATGGTTTCAGCACCCATATCGACGACATAGAAAACGACTTCTTCTGGGGAATGGTTGATGGCTGTTGAATAAATGATGGTTGATAGTAAGTCTTCTTTTCCAGAACCAGATTTACCATAAATATAAGTGTTACCAGCATTTAAGTCTAAGGTTAGTAGGCCTTGTTCTTGACCTTGAGGGTTATCGTATTCACCAATTATTGGGTTGATATGATTAGCAGTTGCTTGGTAATTGTATTTTAAAGCTAAGTCTTGGATGTAGATATTAGCAGGAATAGGGTCAAGCCATAATTTACGAGCTACAAAGTTATCTTTTTGGGCTAAGTTAACAAGGTATTTGACGATATTGGTTAGTTGATCACCTAATTCTTTGGTTGTTTCTTTTTTGACAAAGTCATTAACTGATTTAGTAACATTTCCAACATTATTGATAAATTTTAAAGAGTCATCTTTCTTTTTAATAATTCGATCGGTTGGAACATATTTAGCACCAGCCCAGCCTGATTGACCGATATCGAAGTATTCGTCATAACCAACTTGTAGGTAGAAGCGACCAGCTTCTTTAATTGAAGCAGCATCTGGTCTTTTTAACATTTCTTGGCTATCACCGGAGGTTTGAACTTTCAAACAAACTCTAAATTTGGTATTAGACCAGATTTGTTCGTTAACAACACCACTTGGTTTTTGGGTAGCTAGGATTAAGTGAACACCTAGGGAACGACCGACACGAGCGGTTGATATTAGTTCTTGCATGAAATCGGGTTGTTGAGATTTTAACTCGGCAAACTCATCGGAAATAATGAAAAGGTGAGACATTGGTTCTTTAACGACTCCCTCGCGGTAGTACCTTTGATATTTATAAATGTCCAAAGTACTTTCACCGGTGGCATCACGGGCATCCATGAGCATTTTTTCACGACGTTTTAATTCGGAATTGATAGAAACTAAGCTACGGTTCATGGATGCGGTATCTAAGTTGGTAATTGTTCCGGCTAAGTGGGGAATAGCAAAACCTTTTTCACGATTTTCAAAAGCTCCTGCCAAGCCTCCACCTTTGTAGTCGATAAGGACAAATTGAACTTCATCTGGATGGTAGTTAATACACATTGATAAAATATAGGTAATAATAAATTCTGATTTACCAGATCCAGTTGAACCAGCAATTAAGCCATGCGGACCAGCTTTCTTTTCATGTAAGTCAAGTGTGAATGTTTCGCCGCTTGTGTGGACGCCGATTGGGGCGGCTAGACTTACAGAAGGATCATTAACACGCCATCTATTATTGATGTTTAACTGTTCGATTCGAGAAACGTTATACATTTGTAAAAAATCAATAGAAGTAGGAAGAGTTGATTGAATATCAGCAAGCATTAAAGGAATGTTGAATAATGCTTTAGCAATATGTTTTAAATTAATGTTGCTGTTGAATTCAGGAGCAAAGAGGGTTTGGCTATTTAAGTCTTTTTCCATTATACAACCACTATCTTGAGATAAAGCAATGAATGAATTACATCTTTTTGGTAATTTATTGATATTTTTATCAAGGATAATTAGGGAAAAGCCTAGATTATTATTTTCTTCTAAAATCATATTTATAATAGGAATGGTTTTCGTTAGAAGAATATTGTTAGTTATTAAGACGTAGTATGTATCAAAATGTTTATAGGTTTGAGAGTTTTCAACGATGCCATCTTGGTTTTTATTTTTTTGTTGGGCTTTTCTTTCTTTAAAAATGTTTTCTAGGTAGTTAGATACAATTTTCATTTCATCATAGTTTTCAGCATAGAAACGCATTGTTTTATCATCTGAGAATGTATGAGGAAGATATTTAACATATTCTAAGTCGTATTTGTCGTTGTTGTTAAGTAAGAAAACCATTTTTAAGTCTTGGGCACTATGTAGGGTGGCTAGTTGGGTAATTACGGAGTTAACAAAATCTTTGCCATAGATGACATCATCAATGATGGCAGAGACTCTATTTTTGCAGAAGTTAAAGGTAACAGGGACATTTTCTAAGATACGGCTACTATCCACAACGGCAAAGATTTTGTCCATTAGGACATCTTCGGTTAGGGTAAAGTGCTTTTCAGGGGCGCTTATTTCAATATGAGCGGGAACGTTTCCCATGCCGGCACGGACGATTAGAAAGTCTTCGTCAGATATTTCACGGTTCCATAATAAGTTTTGATAACCATTTACTAAATTGGCACATTCGGTAATACTAATGTTAGTGTCACGTAGTAGTTGAGCTTGTTTGGCCATGATTAATCTGATTTTCTTTTCACAGCTTTCAAGGTATTCAGAATATTTTTGGATACGGAAGGCTTCTTTTTCTTGCTTTTTCTTTTTTTGGATAGAACTGACGATACGTGGAATTATTAAGCTACCGACAATCATGGAAATACACATGATTGTTGAGGAGATAATACTTAGTTTGTTGCCACCGTTTTGGATGTTATTAATAACGTTAAGAGCTGAAACAAAAGCTGAAGCAATCATTGTAAAACTAGCTGCAAAGGTTGTTAAAAAGCTTGATTCGGACATTGTTTCTTTTTGTGGTGGCGGATCAATAGCAAATTTGACCACTTCGATATATTCTTTAAGGGTTGGTTTATGAAAGAAGTAATCTTCGGGACGATATAGTTCAAGGCTTTGTTCTTCTTCAGTTACTGCTTCATATTTTGTATTATCGTATTCACCTTCGGTAAATTTATTAATTAAGCGGGGATTTATGGAAACTTTTCCATGAGGGCTACTGATTTGGATGAATCTTACCATCCATATCATTTTAAGACCGTTAATAAAAATAATATCCCCAGCCCAAATAAAGGCACGATTTTTGACGACTTTATCATTTAAATATACGGGATTGTTAGCTTGGCTATCAGCAACAACCACTTGCCATCTATTATTCTCGCAAATAATTGCAAATGTTGAATTGTTTGCAAGCTCGGTATAGATTATGGAGTTTTCCGTTGTTGAACCAATTGTTATAATGTTAGAATTAACGGCAAGGCGTTGTTTGTTATCATCAATATTAGGCATACAATATAAATCTAAGATATTAGTGGTAGCATTAATATTAACTTTAATATGTAAAAAGTCAGTTAAAACACATGTTTCAATGACATGGTTATTTTCTAAAACATTAATACTACCGTTACTTTTTAACACCCATTGATTGTTAATGGCTTCAATGGATAGTTCTTTAGTAACTTTAGAATCAATTGGAAGGTATTCTAAAGTAAAGACGCCATCTATTTCTTCAGGGAGAGTAAGTTTGGTAATTTTTTCTCTATCAACTAATAATATTCTCATATGGACACCACCAGACATTTTATTTTACGAATAATATTATATCATGTTAATTGAATAAAAAGAATAAATAAATGGGTTAATTTCTGGAAAAATGTTTAAATTAAGTATTGACATGAATGGACTTTTCCTTTATAATCGATGTTGTTATTGAAAAGAAAGCGATGTATCCCATCCACCTGATTGTAGTGAGTTATAATAGGTAAAAAGCTTAAGTGATTATTTCTTTAGTCTTTTTGGGTGGATACTAGGTGTTCGCCCTTTTTAATTGTGTGGAGGTGCTTTACTATAGCAAAAGATAAGAATGAATTGCCAATCAATGGACAAATTAGAGTGGCACAATTAATGGTAATTGGTCCTAATGGAGAACAGATGGGAATGAAAAACATTAAAGATGCATTGACACTTGCAAATTATGCGGGATTAGATCTTGTTTTAATGAGTGGAAATGCGGTACCAGCTGTCGGTAAAATTATGGATTATAACAAGTATCGTTACGAGAAACAAAAAAAACAAAAAGAAGCTTTGAAAAAACAAAGAGAAAATAATAAGGAACTTAAAGAGTATCAATTATCTCCAGTTATTGATGTCCATGATTTTAATACTCGTAAGAAAAATGCAGCAATGTATTTAGAAAAGGGACATAAAATTAAAGTATCAATAAGATTTAAAGGAAGACAAATGGCTCATCCAGAAATCGGTAAAGAAGTAATGCTTCGTTTTGCTGATGAATTAAATGAAGTTTCCATTATTGAATCTCAACCAAAGCTTGAAGGTCGTACAATGATAATGCTATTAGCACCAAAAAAATAAAATAGAAAAGGAAGTATTAATATGGCAAATAAACAAAAAACTCATAAGGCATCTAGTAAAGTTTTAAAAGCTAAAAAGAATGGTACTATTGTTTATAAAAAATCAAATGGTAACCACAAAACTGCAAAGGATTCAGCAAAAGCTGTTAGACAAAGAAGAAATAAAGGAATTTTAGATAAAGGCATGGCAGATCGTCTAAGAGACTTTATTTAACGGAAGAAGGTATTAAAAATGACAAGAGTTAAAGGTGGAACTGTTTCTAAAAACAGAAGAAGAAAAGTATTAAAAGAAGCTAAAGGTTACTTTGGTTCAAAACATAGATTATATAAAACAGCTCAAGAGCAAACATTCCATAGTGGAGAATATGCTTATAGAGATAGAAAAGCTAATAAGAGAAACTTCAGAAAATTATGGATTATCAGAATTAATGCTGCTTGTCGTGCTAACGATATCAGTTATTCACAATTCATTAGTGGTCTTACAAAAGCTGGTGTAGAAGTTAACAGAAAAATGTTAAGTGCTATTGCTATTGAAGATGAAAAAGCATTTGCTGAATTAGTTAAAATGAGTAAAGATGCTTTAGCTGGTAAAACTACTAAAAATGTTGCTAAAAAAGAAGCTACAACAAAAGAAGCAAGAGATTATGATAAAATGACTGTTGCAGAATTAAAAGAAGAAGCTAAAAATAAAAAAATTGAAGGATATACTTCAATGAAAAAAGCTGAACTAGTTGCTGCTTTAAATAAGTAAAATAAGAACATATTAATAAAAAAGATTGGTCAAATCCAGTCTTTTTTGTATATTTGGAAAAAACGTTTTTAGTAGGTAAACAAAAAAGGGTAGGTAAATAAATCTACTCACGTAAAAAAGTGATAGTAATTATTCATTATCATTTTTATATTGCATTGTCTCTCTCCCACATTTAGAACAAGTCATTTTAAAGTTTTTTGGTGGGTTTTTTAAATCTTATAGGAAAGTTCATCTATTACATTAAAAAATAATTAAAAATTTTGTAAAAATGTATTGCTATATGAACAACAATATTGTATGATAAAAATCATATTATTAAAAAACTAGTTGGGGGAAAAATGTATTATAAAGCATATAAATTTAGAATATATCCAGATAAAGTACAA
>CAKOHV010000009.1 GCA_934086145.1 uncultured Bacilli bacterium | reverse complement strand
TATATCTTTATCATCTTCTATTATTAAAATTGTAGAGTTCATTGTACCACTCCTTAACAAATTGTAATTTATTTAATTATTATATCTTCTTTCTACACTATTTCAATAGTTTTTCAAATTTATCATTCTTTTGATTTATCTTTCAGTTAATATTATAGCATTGAAAATCAAATTTTCATATACTCCCATTGAAATTTAATAAGATTTCATATATAATATTTTTAGAAAGAGAGCGTTGTAGTTCGTAAGCTGTAGCTTAACCGCTCCATAAGATACAATCGTCGCACCAATGTGACGTTAATAATTAAGTCAACTAGAAATGGTTGATTTTTTTGTTAATTGTCAAATAGTGTGTGTAGATATAAATAAGTGATAAAAAACTATTTTAAAGTAACAAAATTTAATTCGTTGAAATGGATAAATCTCATAAAAAGCTATAAAAAACAGCAAAAAAATTATTTTAAATGACTATGTTTTTATATAAATAATCTTCAAGAAAAAGAAAAAAATACCAAAACATTACGAACTATATCCTTAATTTTTTGGGCTTTTACCATAAAAACTTTCATAAAAAAAGTCTTGCTTAAAATATTTTTTTAAATTTGTTATATAAATAATATATGATACATTTTGCTATTATTTCAATACTCTTATTGAAAATTAACAAAATTTCATATCTAATGTTTTAAGAAAAAATTAGTTCTTAACTATTATTCAAATGTTCCGTAAGAGAGAATCGTCAACAATATGCCGTTAATGATCGAGTCAACTAGTAATAGTTGATTTTTTTGTATACAAATTATTTTTTAGAAAGATGATGATAAATAATACTAAACAAAGAAAAAGGATGATTTTAATGCAAAATCATCTTATTTCATAGCTTCTGCCATTTTTCTAGCTTGCTTTTCTATTCTTTCTTCGTCGTATTTTTCGATTTGATTATTTAGAATAGTTTTAAATTCATTAGGTTTATCTATATATACAAAATCATATACTGTAGATGCAGTAGTAATGGAAACAGTTCCGTAATTAAGTATTTTTCCAAATAACCCTTGTCTAACTTGAACTCCATTGATTTTATTTAAATAAACTTTACAATGAATTGGACATAAATATTGACTGTTTGGTTGACCTATCGACGGATAAAAAAATTGAATTTAATAAAGTTGAAATTGATCTAAATGAACTAGGGAAGAGGATTAAACTCGCTAGAAAATCTATTAATTATACGCAAGAAAAGTTGGCCAGTAAATTAAATACAACTCATTCAGTAATTAGCGCATATGAGTCTGGGAAAACAGCTGTTCCTACTTTATTTTTAATTGAAATAGCTAAAATAACAAAGAAATCATTGAATTGATTTTTAAACAAAATTTAGCATTTTATTTGAATAATGTTATATTATTGATTATGTCAATGATTAATAGTATATAATTTTTTTAGTTATAAAACATGAATGGAATAATTTTTTGTTGTCCCATCTTTATGGAAAATTTAAAATTAACTCTTGAAAGTAATAAATACTAATTATAAATAGTAACTTTTTCATATTAAAAACAATTAATATATAAAAAGGATTAGTTATATTTCAAACTAATTTTCCCAATCAATAATATTTTACACTATAGTCAGTTATTTATCTTAGTTTATCTCTAACTTAAATCATCCAATACTCATTGCCGACCATAACTTAAATTACTAAATAATGAATGACTACAGAAAACTATTATAACTATGTCTAATAAAACCAAATTAAAAGGATTGTCTCCACATAAATTGTAGATTCCAATCATCTAATAAAAAATTAAGCTTTAGTTCCCATTATTTACTTCTATGAACACCTTCATTTAAACCTTCTGAAAAAGAGTTAAACATAATATTACCATCAGGGGTTAGAAAAGTAGCACTAACACTAGAATTAGCAAGACCTGAAAAAATAGTTGTATGGGTCTCAGAAAAGAAACTTGTATAAATCTCATCAGTTGCTGTACATTCAACTAAATCAGCAGCTACAAATTTGGAAAAATCTTCAACACTAGTAAATGGTTTCATAATTAAATTATATTTATAAATTCCATTTCTGACTTCACCATTTTGCATATCAGTATTAGAACCATAATCAATTAATATCTCTTTAGAATCTCTACTCATAAGTGCTTTTGCAATCTTATAACTTAACGTTCTATCCACTTGATATTTATAAAATCTGAATCTATTATTTTCAATATCTTTTTTATTTCTAATAGAATTTACATAAACAGCAAATGTTCGTCCATAATAACCAACATATAACTTTACATTTTTTGTGATTTCTTCCTTTTTATTCTGCGGTCTTGAAGTTCCAATTTTTTTATTTGGGGTTACTGACGTTTCGAAATTCTTAGTTGGAACTGAATGTTGAGTTTGCTGATTAATGTGATGGTGAGTCTGACGATGAATTTGTTGTTGAACATGTTGTTGAGTTGGTTGTGAATTTTGTTGTTGGGCTTGTAGTAAATTCTTATATCTTTCTATTCCTCTTTGTCTTAATCCTTTCTGATCTGCTCCACCATATAGTTGTATTACAGGACTATTAACGTCCGAAATTTTAACTAGTGATGCCATTTCATCCCAAAAAATCGAATCAGGATTATCAGCCATATATGCACAACCACCATCAATCACAAGCACTTTTTTATCTTCGAGGAATTCATATCCATTAGCATTTTCAACAGGAGTATGACCTATTATAGTAATTACATTATCATCTGGTAAACTGATTTTTTTAGGTGAATCATCGTCATTTTTTCTGTATGTTAAACATTCACGCAGTGATTTTAATTCATTATCTGATACAATTTCTCCTAAAGTAGGTATTGTTGATGCTGTTAAAGCATCAACAGGTGGTTTAGCATGCACAATAACGTAAGATTTACCACCAACTCTGTTACTTTTTATAAGGCAATATAATGGTAAAGTTTTTAAAAATTCTAGTAATTCCTTCTGAATAGCAACACTTAACTCGGAAAATTCGCATAAGGTGTCCAATCCATGATTTGACCAGTGAAACCATATACCACTAGTAGAATTAATAGCAGCCCATTCTTTATGTTCTTTATAATATTGTAATGCAGAGCACATCATTTCTTCGTGGTTACCGGGAAGCATTATTACATCTATATGTCCTTTTTTCCCTTTAACTCTTTCCATAACGTCTACAAGCATTCTCATTGATTCTGGACCCCGATCAATAATATCTCCATTAATAATTAATTTTATTTTTCTTCCTGTTGAGATTGCTTCGTTATCTAATTGCTTCATTATTGTATCATATATTTTTCCTTGCCCATGTAAGTCACTTATAACATAATAATCGCAATCTTGATCAAAACTCATTTGTTTCATAATTTCACCAAATTTCATATAACTAATATAATTATTATATCATCATCTTAAGATAAATAATTCACCAAATAATCTTTATTTATTATAGTAAAATTTTTAACTATAATTTGAATTCTTTTGTAAATATATCTTTTATTTTAGTTTTTTCTGATTATCATTATATTTTTTAGCGTAATCTAAACTATCTAGAGGATGAAGATGTTCATTAACAATTTCTAATATACCTCTACCAGTGATTTGTTTTATATCGTTTATCCTTTTTTGCTCACCGTATTCATTCATCATATATTTTTTATTAAGACAGTCATATAATGTATTTAGCAGCTTTACATGTTCATCAATGTTCTTTGGTGCTCTTTTTATTTTATCTAATTGTTTTGTCAATATTTCTATTGCTGATAAATTACTATTAAAATGTTTTTGAAATATTGGAGTATATAAAACATTAAATTCCTTATAAAAAGTTGCTGGCTCTAAATATAGACCTGTAAATAAAACCTTTTTGTTTACAAGATTCTCAATAATAAAGGAGTAATTTGTAATGTAAGTATTAGAACTTTCAGGATTACTCAAAATCACATAGCGATTTTCAGCTAATTCAGCAATGACTTTATAATCATCTTTAGTACATGATATTGCATCATCTTCATTTAATATTTCATCTAAATTTGTTGCATCAATATTATTTTGTATCCCATAATTTTGTTTAAAATACTTTGATGAGTAAAACAATCCACAATGCTTATATGCCGAATTTACTTCGCTGTTTTTTCTTTCAAAATCATTTATTTCATAATTAAAAATTTCTTTTAATTCTTCTTTTGTTTGATAATAGGTGTCAGCTTCTAAAAAGTCCCCTGTAAAGAATTGCGTTTTCATTCCATGTAGAAACTCATGAGCAATAATTTTTTTTCGTTGTCTAATATCTGGAATTTGTGTTTGAATTCTATTTTTATCGATTAAAACTTCCCCAAAATCGGGACTATAGTGGGATTCAGGCATAAATGAATGGGATTCGTCGCGATATATTATGCTTGTCACATTTCTTAGTAATCTATTTAATAAAAAGTTTTCTAATGAGTACATTTTCATTCTAGGCGCAATAATGTAATCTTCATATCGATCTAAGTTAACTGGAATATGAGAAATTTCATCTCTGTATTTTTCATATAAATTATTTAATATTTCAACCATAAATGTTTCTAAAGGCATTTTTATATCATTTTCTAATTCAGCTAATCCTTCTTTATTTATATTTTTTAACCAAACACTAATATATTTTTCAACACGTTCTTTATTCATTTTTATTACCTCTTAAAGATATTATATAATATGAAACTTTTAAAACAAATATTGAATGTATGGTATATATAAGATTCTTTACACTTTTAGTATTATTAATTTTTAATAGTTATTTAAAATATTAATCTTATCTAATTATTCAAAAAATTAAATTTCTTATTTGTTGTGTCATAATTTTATCAAATGAGTATGCAAAACTTATTTATAAAAAAATCATAACTTTGATATTGTCAAAATTATGATTTTTTCTTGCTTTAAAAACTAATTACAAGCTTTTATTTTACTATTTGATTTTAAATTCAAAATATTTATTAAAACTTATATATTTTTTATCTTTTTCATAACTAAATCGTTTTACAATTCTATATTTTCCTTTTTTTAATTGTCCATATCCGACTTGCCAATTAATCTCTAATTCTTTTTCTTCATTTGGTTTTAATTCAAAAGCTGGTAGTGTAAAAGCCATTTCATCAATCGGTTCAGTAGTTATCCAATAACCATCCTTATATTCTTCTATCGTATAGGGGTTTCCATACTCTAAATTTACCTTACTTTCGTTTTTAAAAATTATCGTTAAACCAACATTTGATATAGATTTTTCTTTTATTCCCGTTGTTAAGTCAATATCTGTTCCATCATTTTCGTTGATTTGGGCCATGAAATAGTAATTTATCTTCTTTCCTTCATAAGTAGCATTAATTCTAAAGATATAAGGTCCACTAATACTTGGCATAACTATAAATTCATCTGAGAAATCAACTTTTTTATTAATAAATTCCTTTGTACTATAATCAAATAAATCTATAGATTCTATCGTTCCATCTAAATTATCAATGTATAATTTATTATTATAATATGTTGTTATAACGTCATAACTAAAATCTTGAAAATCTATTTTATCAATACATCCGCCATTACTATAGCAAAAACTACTTGTATTGGCTTCAATTAATTTGTCGTTGGTTTTAATTTTTATTATGTGTTCCTTAGTTTCATACGTATCAATCTTTTCTTTAACATGCATTCCTAATATTTCCAACGTCCATCCGTCTTCATACCCAGTAGGGGAGTTATTATTGAGTCTATGTATCTTAGTATATTTATACAAAATAGCTCTATATTCAATAGAACCGCTATCTTTAAGCTTAAATGGAATTGGAAATAGCATTATTATAAAAATAGCTATTAAAATAATCATAATTTTTTTCTTATTCATCAAATCACCTTTTTACTTTATCCTTACACTAGTATTGTATCACATCTTATAACTTAAGTTGATATAATAAAAATTTTCTAAATATCCGTTTTATATCATGATGTAAGCTTTTTTTCAAAATAAATTGGTTAATATTCCTAAAATAAACTTAGTTTAATTAAAAAAATTACATATCTAGTAATTGTTTACTAATTGAATAATCCCAGAATAATTACTGGATTAGGTTGATCCTAATACCTAAAACACCATATTCTTTTTGTTTTCTTTTAGGATAAAATTGTTCTAAAACATTAATTAGTTCATCTTTTGTCATAGAACTATCGGCTAGTACTGAAATATCATAATCTTTAAACATTTCTTCAAAAGAATTGTATCTTAATAATCCTATAACTTGCACTTCAAATGATTCGTTTAAATCAGGTTATTTAAAAAATTTAATTTTATCTCCCGATTTAATATTTTGTCTTTTTTCATCATTCAACCTAATTTCAATTCTTTTTGTTCCCTTTAAAATATAATTAAAATATTCTGGTTGTAATTTCATTTCATGTATCATTTTTTATCTCCTACTTTGTTAATTTCCTTGTTTTCTATTTAGTTCAATTTTTATTTCTTCTATTATATGTCCAATATTACCTTCTCCGGCATACTTGTTCATATCAAAAAAGTTATCATTAATACCAACCCATACCAATTTATTAACTTCTTCGATTAATTGAACTTCCTTATTTAATATTCCATAATATACTTCAATAATTTTATTAAAAGTAGTATATTCAATATTCATAAAATGTATTAAAGAAATATCATCTTTATTTATGTTTGTTTCTTCGTTTAATTCTCGATAAGCTTCATTTAAAGCATCATCATTTTTTTCAATTTTTCCTCCCACCAAATTAAACATTCCCTTATATGGTTCTTTAGATCTTTGACACATTAAAGTTTTACTAAAATCCTTGTCAAAGACAACAATTACATTATATTTTTTCATTTTGACACATCAGAAGTATTATAACATATCTTATAATCAGTTAAAATTTCATCTTACTATTCGCCATTATTGGTTTTATAATTCTTTGAAATTTATACAAATAACACTTTTTATCATTAATTTACTAGCTATTATGCTATATGATATAATACATTTATACACTAAAGAGTAGGTGAGGATTATGGGCTCTCTTGATATATTTAGAAAAAATAAAAAAAATAGTTTTTCAAAGATTGTATCTGATGAAGTAATAAATAAAATAAAACAGGTTAACAATCTTAAATGTATTAATGATACCTTGCTTAAGCGAATTGAGAAATATCCCAAACTAGTTGATTTATTACTAAAAGGTCCAATATCGCCAGAAATCCTTTCTTTATTAAATGAAAAAGAAGTATTATTAACTCTTCCTTGTAATGAAGAATTTTTAGATTTTGTAGAGTTCTTTGAATATGATGAAAAACTAAATAAAAAAGTTTCTATATTACAAAATAGAGTATCTAAAGAAGTTATTAATAAAAGTTATCAAGCATGTGATGTTGATTTACAAGAAATTGAAACAAGTGTTTATCATGATGAAATTGATTCCTTTATTCCGAATCTTAAAATTGATTTAGGTAGTAGAACTTTGACAGACATAACTTTTACACCTGGTCCTTGGGATTCCTTTGTAATGTATTTTCCAAAATCCAAGTATAAAATTGTTGAACATGAATTTAGGAGCTATCTAACTGGGAAGTTAGAAATGAATGAAGAAATTATTTTGCAAACAAGTTATGATTATTTTTGTGATTTAGATGAAGCATCCATTAATAAAATTGCTAATTGTAAAATAATTTTTTCTGATGACTTTGTTAACATAAATGAAGATGAAAATGAAGTAAACAAAGAGATGACTGACTATAAATTAATAAAATATAACCATCTTATTTACATAATCGAAAATTCTCCTTTAGCAGACGAATTAAAAGGTAAATTATTATATAAAGTTAAAAATCTATATTTTTCTAGAAGCAACTTTGATTTAGAAATAACCACAAAAATTCTTCCTTATTTAAAAGAATTAAATATTGAACAAATCCAAAAATTAACTAAGAATTTTGAATTAAACATCACTGAATATGCCAAAAAAACAATTTCTAAGCCTCCTTTTAATGTAAAATATTATATTGAGGACCGCTTTGCTAATTTAGATGATATGTCTGTTGGAAATGTTATTAATGAAATAAGATATTTCCCTGACAATTTAAAATCGGTTGTTTTACAAGAACCAAGTATCATAAAAAAATTAAATATCTCTAATAAGGAGCAATTAACAAAAATTTATTCCCTTTTATCGACCGATTTGCCTCCAACTACTTTAGAATTCGTTAGCAACCTAAATATTAATGTTGAAGCCTTTTTGAACAATCCTGATAATAATTATAAGACGTCTTTCGATATTAATCCTCTTATTAGTAAATATGGTGTTTTTGACTCTGTTGATGAAGAAAAATTTATTAGTGTAGCTGATTTACTAGGATATGACAACTATTGTGCGCAAGATTACCATGAAAATCATAATATATTATCTACTTTTGAACGATTTTTTATAAAAAATGCTGATAATTATCATACAAGATCTCTAGGTTTATTAGAATATAAGTCAGGAGAACAATTATTAAAAGGCTTAGAACAGAGAAATCATGATACAAAAAATATGAAAATCAAGCAAATCGAAGATAATAAATACATTATTTCTTATAATGGCTTACACAGGTTTACCATTTTACGTTTTCACTACTTATTAGATTATATGAAAAAAGAAAAAACCGTTCCTGAATTACGTGAGTTATATAAAATTCCTGTTAATATTATTGCCAAAACGAATTTTAAAAGAACTTATTGTAATTACTTAATTCAAAAAGCTAATCCCGATATTTCAAATATATCATTTATTTCAGCTGACGAAATTACGATTTATTATAAGGATAAAAAGAATAGTAAAACGATTACAGAAGACATGTTATTAAATTTGACTATGCAATCTGCTGAATTATTAGACAATGACTCCTTAGTAGAAGTTCAAAATTTTTACAATCAACTGGCTTCTTTTCGTAATTTTCTTGATACTTATCTACCTAGTTTAGCTGATAAGTTTGTTCAAACAAGTAAGGAGGTTATTAAATTGTGATAGATTTAGTAGAAGTAATAAAAATAACTGATGATTTAATCCAAGAGTTTGAATTAAAGAAAGTTGACAAATTATACGAATGTTATTTGAAAAATCTTAAAATAGGGTATGCTGTTATTTATAAAAGAGAAAATAATATGTTATATTTGACTATTGCAGAACAATACCAAAACAAAGGGTATGGTAGTATTATTTTTAAACTATTATTAAGTAAGGTAAACAATTATGTAATTTGTTCTGTTCCTTTTGAAAATGTTAAGATGCAAAGAATTATTCAAAATAATAAAGGCTACGAAGTCGGTAGAAATGGTCAAGAAATATTATATTTTATTGACCACAATTGATAAAAAAATCATCACTTATGTCTAATCATTTAGCAATAGTGATGATTTTTTTGTTAGAAAATATTTATCTTTTCTTAATTTAAAGGTAAATTTTACGTAAAAAATAACTTTATTGTTAATATCCATTCCGTATTTTTGATTATTGCAGCGAATTAACCATCTATTTTATCTATTCATTTAAAGTTGGAAAAAAGTATAAGATTGTTGATAAGTATATCGTTATTAACATCTGCAATAACTTACATTATTTTGCTTCTTACATTGAAACAGAACCACTTCCGAAATTCTTTTCATAATAAGCATAAATCTTTTTGTAAAGTTCATTTAATTTGTTAAGTTCTTCTGTATACATTCTTTTAAGTTCGGGTTTTTCGTTCAAAACACCAAGCCCATCTTTAGTTAGCAAATCTACTTTATTTACAATATCAATTAATTCTTCAAAATTTTCTTCTCCAATTAATTTAGTAAATTCCTCAGGTGAGGCTGTTACTTTAGCTTTAATTAAAGGGGCTCTAAAGTCCATAAGAAGAGAACAAAGAATTTGTTTGGTTGTTTGCCAGGTATTACGATTGAAGGTATCATCATTTACTAATTCTTGACTTTCAATTAAATAGATACCGTGTTCTCTTAAGTATTCCTCGACTTCCATAGTTAATAAATCATTTAGTGTTTCATTAAATCTTTCATATTTTCGATATTTGACATTATATTGATTTTGTTCTATTGAATCATGACTTTCAAAACTGTTTCGGAGTATTCCCTGGTCAATTGCATGACCACATTCATGAATAAAAACATGTGCCAATTGTCCGGCATCTCCTGGTCTTATCGTAAAATACATAACGGAACTAAATTCGTCATGTTCTTCCAATGTTATTTTAGAATTTTTTATTATACAAACTTTTTGTTCTTGCATCTTTTCATATACAGCATCTTTAGGATAATAACGCATGTCTATTATTTTACAGATTTTTTTAAAGTCTGCTCTAGTCGTATAATATTCTTTTTGAATTACTTCCTTCATTTTTTTATGAAGTGCCATCGCGTGTTTTATTAAATAAATGCTGGGAATTAATTTCTGTGTTTTTTCTTGCTCTAACCACTTAATATAGGCATCGATGTTCTCGCTTTCTAATCCTTTACTTAAAGTTTCTTCGGGAAATTTGATTCCTAATTTTTTGAAATACATCATTTGCCAATATATAATCCATGATTTTGTAGTTATATCCGCTGTTTGATCATGTAAGATAGCAAGATTTTCTTGACTGAAATTTTCAATTATCAAAACATCTTCGTCATCAGTTACGTCGAATAATAAATCCCATTGTTCTTCAATTTTCCAATCTCCTATAATATTTTTTATTTCCGGATTTATTTGTTGCCTAACATTGCTAACCATTTTGTCTTTTTTACTATCAATTATTTTTTCTTTTCTCTTTCTTTCGTCTGCAACATATTTTTCAATTGGTTCAAATTGTCTAGTCCAATCTTGATATTCTTCTTCTAAATCTTTATAGATTAATAGAGCTTTTTTAATTTCCATAGAAAGACATTTAAATTCTTTGGTTTTGCAAAAATTATCAAGTTCATCTAAGGTAATACTTTTGCCTTGGCTTCTTAAAAGATTATTAATCAACGTAACTTGTTGAATTTTCGTTTTATTATTTTTTCCGTGTTTATCATTCTCAAAAGCTTTTAATAGAATACGGTTACTAACACTATTATCAAAAATTGCATTAGAAAGACCTAAGTATTTTTGTAATAAATTATTTATTTCACTACGTAATTTATAGTATTTCTTCTTTTCTATATCTTTTTTTACATCATATCCTAAATAATTTAAAAATTTTAAGCTTAATTCTTTAGATTTGATATCTTTTAAATACCAAACATATGATTCGATACCATCGACATCGACATAATCTAAAATTGTTAAATTATTTAGCTTTTCCTCTATCATATCATGATATTCTTCACCACATATGGCTGTAAATCCCTCAATTACATACGGAATGAGTTCTTTAAAATTAATTTGTAGATGATCCATCTTCTTTTCCCCTTTAATTCTTTTCTTTCTTTATTTTATAATCCGGTTTCAATTATAACTAAATTTTCTCATTATTTCTATAAAAAAGCAAATTTTTGACATTTTTACCAATAAAAAATGTAATATTTAACCACTTAGTAATTAAATATTACATTATATTCTTATCCTCAATTAAAAATAAAAACCAAATAATAGTCCACAACAAGCTCCTACTAAATGTCCAAGATGCGATACATCATCTTTCTTACATAATCCATCAATAATTTCATTAACAACGTAACATAAACAAATCAAAATTAAAGTAAGCGGTATTTTTCCAGCTTGAATATTAACAAATGAACTAAGAACAATCATCATAAAGACAATGTTACTAGCTCCTAATATCGAAATGTTTTTAGGCCTTAAAGAATTAATTAAACCGGTAATTCCTGCTGTAATCAGAATCATGTAAAAAAGATTTAAGCTACCATATTTTTCCTCAATCATTGGTCCAATTAGTAAAATGTATAAAAAATTATTCATAAAGTGAGACCAATTTGCATGTCCAAGCACATGCGTAAATAATCTTAGATAAGTCAGGGGATTTACTAAAGAACTTCGATAAGATGAGAACAGTAGTTTATTAATTTTATTTTTACTTATTGTATTAATGACTAACACGATAAGTGAAAGGAAGAAAAAAGTTAAGACAACAAAGGAGTTATATTGAATAAAGCTTAAATAATATTCTATATTTTTCATACTACCACCACTAAAATTATATCAAAACTTTCAATAAAAAATAGTAAAACTTTTTGTTTTACTATTTTTTGTCTTTTTTCATTTTATCTTTCTTTTGCTCTTTTTCTTCTTTTAGTAACTTTTCTGCTTCTGCAATATTTTTTTCAGCTAAAGCTTCTTCAGCTTGTTCATCATCGTCAGTATTTTTAACTTCTTTATTATTTTCTTCTACTTCTGTAGTATCAATACCTAATTTATCATAAATTGCATCAATTCTATTATTTAATTTTTTATTATAAGTACTAATAAATATTATTATAACGATTGTTGCAACTGTGATAAAACCTAAGTTCCAATAAATACTAGCTGCGCTTGTTGTTGACTTTGTTTCACCTTTTTCAGCATTTTCCATTTCTTGCATTACATCATATTTTTTATCTTTTTCATATTCTGTTTTGATAGCTTCTTTTATATCGTCGTCCCAATCTGAAACATAACCTGGAAATACTTTTTCACCAATAATTATGTAAGGAACGCCACCAGCTGCTTCACCAGTAAAATCAGCTACTTTTTGTAGTAATTTTGAATTGTTAGCATCATTCCATACTTCATAAGAAACTAATTTAAAATACTTACCATAATCATCAACTATGCTATTCAAAAAAGTTAAAAATGCTTGACAATATCCACAACCATGACCTCTAAAAAGATAAATAGTTACTTGATCATCAGTTTCTTTATATTTACTTAAATCATGCTTTATTTCTTCCTGTGATAATGCTTCTTCTAAGTTAGTTGTTTTATAACCTTTAGCATCAGTAGACTCTGCATTCGCAAATATAGGAAACATCATTGTCAATAGAAAAATAAAAATAATAAATTTCTTTTTCATACCAAACCTCACTTCTAAGTAAGAAAACTACTTTCTATACCAAAACAATTATAACATAAAATGTTTTTATTTAAATATTTTATTACATATTTTACTATCTTTTTAAATCTAAAAAAGAATGATATAATCTATACAATAGAAGAGTAGGTGCAATATGAAGAAGTTAGTTGGTTTTATTCTTTTTTTGTCATTTCCGTTAATTACGTCTGCTAAAACTATTGATAATTATAATATTAAAGTGGATTTTAATGATTATAATAACGTTCAAATTCAAAAAATAATTGAAAAAAGTGATAATGAAATTTTAGAAGAAATTTTAAAAAATAGTGTTGATAATACCAGCATTGTTAACAGTAATATCATTTCCAACCTTAATTATAGTTTAGATGAAAAAGAGAACTATACTAAAGTTTTATATAATCAAATTAGTAATAAAATTCTTTTAAATTACGAAATGACGCTAAGTAATCAGGTAGAAGAAAATATCTATATATACCCGTTGCTTAATGAAATAAATGAAGATATTAGTACTCTTAATATTCGTGTTACATTGCCCGAAGATTATACCATCGCCGAACTTATTATTGATGATGAAAAAGTATCTAATGATCAAGTAAAAATTGAAAATGATATTTTAAATTCTAAAATAACTAATTTGTCATCGTCATCATCTGTTGTTTTAAAAATAATAAAAAAACAAAATATCAAAGTAAGTTTTTTAACTAAATTATCATTATTATTTCCTGTAATAGGCACAATTCTTAGTTATTTATTATGGTACTTCTTAGGAAAAGATCAACCTTATAAAGTAAAAAAATCAGCCACTTTACCAAAAAATACCGATTTTATTTCTTCTGCTCTTACTTATAACAATAGCTTATCATCAAGAGATATAAAATTGATGTTAATTGAACTCTTAAATCAAGGATATCTATATCTTAAACCGACTTCCAAAGGCTTAAAATTAGTTAAAGGTGCGAAATATGATGGCAAAAAATATCTCATATCCTTGTTCTTGCGTTGCTTATTTCGTCAAAAAGACGATTCATCATCACCCGATAAAGTAAAATATAAATATGTTGATGAAATTTTATTAAATGACATTAATTATGACAATTTATTATATGAAATTAATAATAGGGTAGAAGAAACCAAAATAAAAGAACAATACTTTGAAGAAACATCTTCTGTAAACCAAATATATATTGTTCTCATTGTAGTAATGAGTTTACTATTAGTTTGTTGTAATCCCCTTATTACATATAATAAAGTATTGTTGATTCCTTTTGGCACGATAATTGCTTTAGTAACATTTATCATCATCAATACTGCTGTTACAAAGTTTGATTTCGAGAAAATAAAAATATTCGAATTTGCCAGCGGCTATTCAATTATAATAGCTTTAATTTATTTACTAGGTATAAAATTAATAAATATCGATTATATTTACCTAAATGCTTATGTTATTGCCATTATATGTTCAACCTTGATGCTTGTTTTATATAAGTATATGCCCAAAAGGACTAAAAAAGGTACTAAAATAATTGCTCAATTAGAAAGTTTAAAATTATTTATTGATACATCAACTAAAGAAGAAATGAATAATGTTATTGATGTCAATCAAGAATATGTCTATGAAATAATTCCGTATACATATTTATTTGCTAACGAGGAAGCCTTAAAGGAAAAATTAGCTGCGGAAAAATTAACTAATCCTAAATGGCTAAAAAAAGAAGAAAAACTAACCATTAATGAAATTTATGACTTAATAAATTTTATTTGCAAACTATAAAGTATTTGTAAATACAAAATATAAGTGTTAATATTAAAATAGGAGAGGATTATTATGACAAATATAAATGAAAATAATATTACTTTTAGACAAATAAAAAGCTATTTAGAAGAGCAAGGCATTGATATTGCTAGTATAGAAGCTCCATGTTCCAAGTTAACATCGACTTCTCTTGTTAATGATGAAAAAGAAAAATTAATGACTTACTTTACAATTCATAAAAATGACATTATAGCTTTTTGCAATGCTCATAACTTGTCTCAAACAGAAAGTACAAGATTTACAAAAATAATGTAGTGGCAAGCTATATTATTTTTTTATGTACAAATTATCAAAAAATAATGTATAATATATAATAGAAAAGAATAAGATACGGAGGTATAAAAATGAACATTGTTATTCCTAAACCAGTTAATGAAATTTTAAACCTCTTTATTGAATCTAACTATCAAGCTTATTTAGTCGATGGTACGGTAAGAGATTTAGTCATGGGCGAGAAAGTAAAAAAGTATAACATTGCAACTAATGCTCCTTTAGCAGAAGCCCAAAAGATTTTAGAAAATTATGACTTATATTTTAGTGGTGAGAATAATCAAATATTAGTAATCAATAATGCCAAGTTTCCAATGGAGATAATTGAGTATAATACTAATAGAAATGATATTGAAAGTTTTTTAAGTTTACAAGATTTTACCATGAATGCTTTAGCTTATTCTGATGAAGATGGTTTAATTGACTATAGTAGTGGAATCATTGATATTAGAAATGAAATTATTAAAGTGAATGGTGATGATGAGGAAAACTTAGTTGCTGACCCTCTCCGTATCTTAAGAGCTATTCGCTTGTCTGCTCAATATAAAATGCGTATTGATCTTCAAACCTCAGAGTATATGTTTGAAAATAAAGAGTTGCTAAAAGAGGTCGCTCCAGAGCGTATTCGCGATGAATTATCAAAAATTCTTGAAGTTGATAAATGTGCTTTTTACTTAAAAAAATATTTTGATATTTTCTTGGTCATAATTCCCGAGTTAGCCTTAATGGAAAACTTTGAACAGAGTAGCCCATATCATATTTATGATGTTTTAGAACATACTTTGGTAGCTTTAAAAAATTCAGAAAACAGTCTTGATTTACGACTTGCTATTCTTTTTCATGATATCGCTAAGCCTTTAACTTATGTTCGTGATAAAAATGGTAATGGTCATTTCCCTAATCATTGTAAAAAAGGTGCTGAAATGACCAGAGAAATAATGAATCGTTTAAAATTCAGTAAAAAAAGGATTCAACTTATTACCAAACTTGTCGAATATCATAATGTTGAATTCCCTGAAAAAGAAAATTTATTAAAACAATTCTTAGCTAAATTTGATAACGTTGAAATAGAATTACTTTTCAAATTAAAAAAAGCCAATCTCTTAGCTAAAAATCCTAACTATAAGAATGAACTAAATAAAATAGATGATGAATTTAATCGTGTTCAAGCAGTGTTGAAAAGTCGTAGTTTCTTAAAGAAAAATGAGTTAAAGATAAATGGTAAAGACTTAATTGGTCTTGGCGTTGATCAAGATAATATAGGTAAAACAATGGATTTCTTATATAAAGAAGTTTTAAATGGTAATATAAAAAATAATAAAGATAAATTAATTTTTTATGTTATAAATAATATTTTGCCAAAAGGATATGATGAATAAAGGATAATTTATATTTATAGATTATTCTTTTTTAATATTTCTTTTTATTAGTGTTATAATAACGTAAAGGAGGTTAATATGATAAAGAAACTTATTTCAGAGTTTGTTGGAACGATGTTATTAGTATTCTTTGGTTGTGGAACAGCAGTAATTTGTAATACTTATGTTGCAAAAATTTCTAATTATCCATTTGCTTTTACCATTTTGCCTATAGCTTTAGCTTTTGGTCTAGTTCTAATGGCTTTATGTTATACAATTGGTAAGGTATCTGGTAGTCATGTCAATCCAGCCGTTTCTGTTGCTATGTTAATTAATGGCCGAATGGATGTTATTGAATGTATAGAATATATCTTTGTTCAAGTATTAGGTGCTTTATGTGGTGCTGGTATTCTTTCTTATATAATGGGAACAACAACTTCACTTGGTGCTAATGGCTATGATATGCAAAGTGCTTTAAGTGGAATTACGACTTTACCAGTTGCTTTTATTGTTGAAATTATTTTAACTTTCATTTTTGTTATGGTAGTTTTGAGTACGACAGCTAAAGATGAAAATAATAATGCGGGCTTTGTTATTGGCTTGACATTAACTCTTGTTCATATTTTAGGTATTCCATTTACTGGAACAAGTGTTAACCCAGCCAGAAGTTTAGGACCAGCTATTTTGACTGGTGGAACTGCTTTCAGTCAAGTTTGGGTCTTTGTTTTAGCTCCGTTAGTTGGAGCCGTTCTAGCTGCATTATTTTATAAATTTATAATTAATGAAGAAAAAACAAAAACAACAAAAAAATAAGACATATTTCAAAATGTCTTATTTTTTAATCTATATTAATGACTTTCTTAGTTTCAACTTTTTCTTTTTTAGGAATAGTTAATAATAAAGTTCCATTTTTGAATTCAGCTTTAATAGCATCTTCATCGATATCAGCAAAGCTAAAGCTTCTTGAAGTTTTATTATAAACTCTTTCTTTTCTTATATATTTTTTACTTTCATCATTTTCTTCTTCAGCTTTTTCAGCCGTAATTGTTAAGACTCCTTCGTTGCATTCGATTTTTATGTCTTCTTTATTGAAACCTGGAATATCCATTTCTATATTATATAGGCCATCTTTTTCGTAAACATCACATTTCATCATTTGTGTACTTACGCTCTTTCCCATATCATCTAATATATCATCTAAATAAAAACCTCTTGGTATTAAATTAATCATTATTATTTCCTTCTTTCTGTACCCATAATACCACTATAATTAGCACTTGTCAATACAGAGTGCTAATTATATTAATATTATATACACTTTTTACATTATTATGCTTTTTTGTTATAATAAATTAATTGTAGGTGAGAAAAATGTGGAAAATAGGAAATGTGGAAATAAAAAATAAAATTGTTTTAGCTCCCATGGCAGGAATATCTAATACTTCTTATCGAAAGATTATTAAAAAAATGGGTGCCGGCTTAATTTATGCTGAAATGGTTAGTGACAAAGCCTTAGTTTTTGATAATAAAAAAACTTTTGATTTATTAAAAATGTCTGATGAGGAAAGACCAATTGCTCAACAAATCTTTGGTAGTGATATTTCTTCGTTTGTTCAATCGGCTAAGATCGTTGAAGAAACAATGCATCCAGATATAATTGATATTAATATGGGCTGTCCGGTTCCTAAAGTAGCCATTCGTGCTCAAGCGGGTAGTGCCTTATTAAAAAATCCGCAAAAGGTCTATGAAATTGTTTCGGCGGTTGTAAATGCCGTTAATGTTCCTGTAACCGTTAAAATTCGTAGTGGTTGGGATGAGAAAAGTATTAATGCTGTCGAAGTTGCCCGTCAAATTGAACGCGCTGGGGCTAGTGCTATCACAATTCATGGTCGCACTCGTGCCCAAGGTTATAGTGGCCAAGCTGATTGGGAAATTATCAAAAAGGTTAAAGAAGCCGTTACAATTCCTGTTATTGGTAATGGAGATGTAACAAGCTGTTATGATGCCAAAAGAATGCTTGATGAAACTGGTTGCGATGCTGTCATGATTGGCCGTGGGGTTTTAGGTAATCCTTGGTTAATTAAAGAATGTGTTGATTACCTTGAAAACGGCACCATTCCTCAACCAGTTTCTTTCTTAGAAAAAGTAGACATGATGCAAAAACATTATGAATTACTTTTAAATGATAAGACGGAAAAACAAGCCTTATTAGAAATTCGTAGTCATATTATTTGGTATCTAAAAGGAATGCCTCAAAGTAAAGAAATAAAAAATAAAATATGTCAAAGTAAAACATCTAAGGAAATGTTTGATATTATTAATGATTATAAAAATTACTTATTAGCCAATAATTTATAAAAAAGCATTCAAAAAGAGACGTTCATCCTCTAAAAGAACGCCTCTTTTATTTTTGACTAAATTTCTTTGGTAAATCATGACATAAATTATCTTCATATTGAAATAGGTTAGCTGTTAATTCCACTTTAAATTGCTTTAATATATTAAAGATATTCTCGTTATTTCCTTTCAAAATTATATATTTTAGTATATATAGAGCTTTTTCTTTGTCCTGTTGGTAAAGAGAATATAATTCAATGGCAATTAAATAAGAAACTTGATAAATATAATCAGAACTAAGCGAATACGTACTTAAGTATTCTAAGCTTTCTTCACCATAATTATATTTTTCCATTAAAACTTTCAACAATTCATCATTACTAAGTTGTGGGTATTGTTTTATCAAATTTAAAATTTGAGTTTTTAGGTAAATAACTTCTGCTACGTCTATAACATTCAAATGAATTTGAAGCTTTCTTTTAGAACCGTCCTTGGTATTGGCATTTTTTTCTTTAATCCAGTCACATCCAATTAATTCCATAAACATTGCTGATGTTTCACGAACAAAAAATTGCTTCAAAAAATTGGGATTATTTATGGCATCCAAGGCATGTTCAATTTCATGTACTAAGATTGTAAATTTTGTTATATTGCGGTATCCAGGAACAAAAACGAACCCTTCATCTATACAATTTATATAAACCATCATTCCTTCGCAATACTTAGATGGTTTAATAAACTTTAAATGATCTGCCATTTTTAGAGTATATGCTGTAAAAGGATTATAAAAGAAATTACCTTGTTCTTTAAAAAAATCATGACTTAATGCAATAGCTTTATCATCATTTATATCAATTATTTGATATCTTATATCAGGTCGACCAGTTACTTCTAAAATACTTTTTTTACACATTTTTCTAACTTGTTGATAATAAGGATAAAAATAATCATAGTCATTCACATCGTCTCTTAAACGATCAATGGTACTGCCATTACCTCCTAAGCCACTTTCAAAGCTTTTAAAATTAGTTTTTAAATTGTCGATTATTAATTTTAATAGATAAATGTCTTCTGTTTCTTCTGGAGCATATTTTTCTAATATATATAACTTATTTTTTGTATCTTTTTGTTTTATATCATATTTTGCCATAGATTTTCTCCTTTTATTCCCGATATTTTTAATAAATAAAGATTGTGTTTTTTAATCTTTCAATGAATTTGTAAGTTGTCTCATTAATTTGTCTTTGACCTTATTTTTTTAATCTCTTATGTAATGACTTGCTAAAATTTTCGTCGTTCTTCATCGTATCTAAGGATTTTTTCATTTTAGAAATAATTTCGCCAACCATAAAAGTGGTATGTTTTCCTAGTTCTATCTCATTTCCAATATAGTTAAATTCATTTTCGCCAGAGCTTTTTAACAAAACAGTCTTAAATTTTTGCAAAGCTTTTTCCTTATCATTTTCATAATAATAGATGTAAATAAGTTCTAATGCTGCTTCAAAGCTAACTACATAATTGCCATTTTCAAAAATAGAGAAGGTTAGACAATCCTTTAATTTACTATAATCAATATTGTATTCTCTAAATAACTTTAACAATAGTTTTAAATTGTATTTTAAATCATTGCTTTTAAAAGTCTTAAACATTTTTTGCTGTAAAGATAAGAAACCAGCATGTTGATAGTAAGTGAATAAGCTCAAAAATAGCCAGAAATTTCTCTGAGGTTCGTCAATCGGACTATCTTCATTAAATAAAGCTACCAATTCCGGAAATAAAGAAGGCAATTCATTAAAATATATTTCATTACTACATTGATACTCGGGATTGGCCAAGAAAGCGATTACATGACCATATTCGTGAATTAAATCGATAAGTTTTTTATATGTCCTATTCTTGTCAACTGAAACATAAACTTTTGCTAATCCGTCAACAAAGAAAGTATAACCATCCTTTTCCGTTGCCAAATTCTTTGCTTTTTCATGTTGAACAAATTTCAAATTGTTTTTTCGCAATCTTATTGCATCTTGATAAAATGTATATAATTCTTGGTCAAATTTCTTGTAGAAAGCATCTGTTAAATAAAGTGCGCGTCGGTTACTTAATTTAGAACCTGTCAAAAAAGCAAAATCATTATTTTTATCTAATAACTCGGTAAGTTCATCAGAGATCTCTTGCATACTCGCATTATATTTATGAGCGTCTGAATAAAAGTTTGCCACAAGATTATAGTATCGTCTAGAATGAACACAACACCTCATTGTTTCTAAAAAAGCACTTTTTGTACTATGATGTTCATTGTTAACATCTTCTTTATTAATGTAAATATAATATCTTAATAAATCGAGACATTCTTGTAATTTAAATTTCTTTACACCATCTTGTTCATTCTTAATCATTTCTTTTAGTTGCTTGCAATCAGCCTGTAAATCCTTCATTCCCCACTTGTAATTCATTCTAAATTCCCCCTAATAATTAAGACGTTATGATACCATAAGAGTGTCTAATAAGCAACTTTATAAAAAAATTTATTGACTCCTAATCTAAAAAAGTATATACTTATTATAGTAAGGAGGTATACAGGAAGTGACCTTTATATAATGTCGCATCATGTATATAGAACATAAACTTGAAATACAGTGAGAATAATTGAGAAATTGTTATTCCATTTTGTAAAATAGCATGATTATTTTTTAAGACATTTTGATAGATATAAGCCCGCAAAACTTATAGATATCATGGCTTTGCCGCACAACTTGTAACATGTGTATTTAGCGGTACATTTGTATATTAGTAATAGATTACTAAGACCCCAAGTTGTTTCCAGCGTGACTGCAATCACGACTGAAGAGAATGTTAACACAAATTAATATTCTGGGTTACGTACTGTTAGTCGCTGAATGGTTTTTATTTCATCACCATTCGACCACTATTCACGAAAGTGACTTACCAAATTGCCATTTTTCAATGCTGTTAGTTAGCATTTTCTAAAATCCCAATAAGGGCAGCAAAAGAAAATATGAAAATAATGGATGGCTTTCATACTAGGTTGATTTAGATAAATATTTGAATCACAAGTGTGTTATGCAGCTAAGTTCATTTTGCGAAAGAAAGTTAATAACTAGCTTATAGGAATTACTTATATTGTCCTGATTGATAATTGCATGGGAGATATAAGTTTGGGAATATAAGAAAAGTATAACAATTGATTAACAATCTGGCCACGTTTAAAAATTGGAAAGTCTTAAACTTGTCTTGCAAGGGAAACAAGCAATCCAAATGTTGAGTATCGTTCTACATGGTTAGCTCCCATGTAGCTAAGTGCAATATACTATATCGTGTGTGCGCGTATAAATAAAATTTAGCGATGAATTGGAGAACTTTTATACAACAGTATAGTTAGACGTGAATGTATAAATATATTTGGATATAGAATGATTGATGTCATTATATTGATGAAAACTATCAAAACAGTATGTCAAATTCATTCTGCTATATGAAAGTTAATTTTTAAATGTACAAATGCAAAAAAATAATAGATTAAGTAATTATTTATTGATTTAATTATTAATAGATAATAGAAATCTACAGGAAAGAACGATTAATGTTCTTTTTTTTTGCGTTAAAGTAAATGTCTATAAAAAATTATATCTATTGACTATCACCAACTAAAATTATAAAATTATAATAAGGAGGAAAGTAATAGAAGTATTATTAAACTTTCGTCTTTGCTAGAAAGGTAAAAAGGAGGAATTTACATGAAGGCAATGGTAGGTTCAAGTATCTTAGCTAATAGCTTTGATGCCGGTGTAGAAACTGCAAAAAATTCAATGAAAGGTATTAAAAAACCAAAAATAGGTTTATTATTTTCATCAATAAAATATAATCAAGATGAATTAATAAAGGGGATTAAATCAGTTGTTCCAGATTTAAGAGTTATTGGTTGTACTTCATCAGGCGCAATTATGACTCCAGAAGGAATTATTTCTGGTGATAATGGTTTCGCTGGAATGATGGTTTTAGAAGACAACGAATTAAATGTTGGTGTGGCAAGTTCACCACGTGGTACAGATCCTCGTGAAACAGGCCGTCGTATAACTAAAGAAGCAATGGAAATGGCTGGTAAAAATCATGCTCCAGTAGCATTTGCTATGTTTGCATCTCCAGCTGAAGAAGAATACTATTTAAAAGGAATTCAAGATGTTATTGGTGAAGTTCCGATGTTTGGTGGAAGTGCTGCCGATGACGCTGTAGCTGGTGAATGGAAGATATTCTGTGAAGATAAATCATTTGGTGATGGTTGTGCAGTAGCATTATTCTATACAACAAAAGAAATTAAAAATGTCTTTACAGGAGCTTACAATGAAACCGATAATGTTGGAATAGTAACTAAAGTTGAAAATGATCGTCGTATCGTTGAAATAGACCATGTTCCAGCTTTGAAAAAATATGCTGAATGGACAGGCTTAAATGCTGATGAACTAATGGGTCAAAATTTATTAGCAGCATCAGTACCAATGGCTTTAGGCGTAAAAACTGTTCAAGGTGATTTAACATGTGTTCGTCACCCAATGATTGGAAACCCTGATTATTCATTCAATGTTGGTGCTAAAGTAGCTGAAAAAACAGCTGTAATTCAATTACAAACTGATGTTGATGGCTTAATTGATGGTGCTGTAAAAACTATTAAAGAAGTTAAAAATGGTTTTGATCCTGCCGCTATGTTCTTAGTACATTGCGGTGGTAGAAAACTTTGCATTGGTGATCGTGTTGATGAAGACTTTGTTGCTATCAAAAATGCTGCTGGCGACATTCCATTTATTGTTGCGTTCACATTTGGTGAATATGGACAAATGAATCACTCTGGTGCTAACATCAATGGTTTATCATTATCCTTTACAGGATTTTCAAAGTAGGTGATTAAATGGCAAAAAATTTAATAGGTAGTGAATGGCTAAACGCTAGCGATGGCGCTGTTATTAGAATAACGAACCCTGCTACAAATGAATTTATCGATAGCGTACCTGAAAGTACAAAAAAAGACTGCGATGCTGCTGTTCAAGCTGCCAAAAAAGGTCAAAAGTTATGGGTAAAAAGACCACTTCATGAAAGAGCTGCTATCTTAATGAAATTTGTTTCTTTAGTCGAAAGAGACAAAGATAAATTAGCTAAGTTACTAAGTGATGAAACTGGTAAACCAATTACTGAAGCTTATGGCGAAATCGGTAATGTTTCAATCGGTATCCCAGCATTCTGCGAAAAAGCTAAACATGAATATGGAAATATGATTCCAGCAGGACAAGAAAATGGTAATGAAAATACTTTACAATATACTGTTCAAGCTCCTTTAGGAGTTGTTGTGGCTATTATTCCATTCAATTTCCCTAGTGACTTATTCTGTCAAAAAATACCTGCAGCATTATTAATGGGTAACTCTGTTATTATGAAACCATCTCCACATAATCCATTAACTCTTACTAAGTATGCTGAATTATTACTAGAAGCAGGTGTTGATGAAGGTGCTATAAATGTTATAAATGGTACTGGTGGAATGGCTGCGCAAGCTTTAGCTGCTAATCCAGGTGTTAGCCTTGTTAGTTTAACAGGTGCTACTAAATCTGGTATCGAAACGATGAAAACTTGTAGTCAAAATTTGACTCATTTAATGCTTGAATTAGGTGGTAACGATGCCTTTATTCTTGATCGCGATGGGGACGTAGACTTAGCTGTTGAAGAAACAATCTGGGGCCGTCTATACAATACTGGTCAAGTTTGCTGTGCATCAAAACGTTTCTTAATTCATAACTCAGTTAAAAAAGAATACATTACTAAATTAAAAGAACGTATTTCTAAGATTAAGAGAGGTATGCCAAGTGATCCAACTGTTGAGTTAGGTTGCTTAGTAAGTGAAGATGCTGCTAAAAAAGTTGAAGAACAAGTTTCTCAAACTGTTAAAGAAGGAGCAAAAATTATTTTAGGCGGTACAAGAAATGGTGCTTTCTATGATCCGACAATATTAGATGGTGTTACTAAGACAATGGCTGTTGCTAAAGATATGGAAATCTTTGGACCAGTAATTTCTATAATTGGTTTTGATGATATTAATGAAGCTGTTAAAATTGCTAACCAATCATCATTTGGTCTATGCGGATGTATTATTTCTCGTAATATGAATAATGCTCTTAAAATAGCTAATCAATTAGAATGTGGCGGTGTCATTATTAATGGTGCTTCATTCTTCAGATCATTTGAAATGCCATTTGGTGGATGGAAACATAGCGGTATTGGTAATGAAGGTGTTATGAGTACTTTAAAAGAAATGTCACGTACTAAAACCGTTATTTTAAAAAACATCTTAAAGTAATTTATTTATAACTATTTTATATAATAAAAGACATGAAAAAAGCTTGACAAAAAAGCTTTTTTTGTTTGCAAAAAAAATTCAAAAAATAAAAAATGTCAATTTTGTGAAAAATACAAAAATGCAAAAATGTCAAAAAAAGTCAAATTTTTCAAAAAAATGATTTTTTCTGAAAAAAGCCCATATATACGGGCTTTAAACGGATAATAATTGCATGATAATATCAAAAATTAAATAACACAAAAGTCCTAAAAATCACAAAAAATGAAAAAAGTAAAATTTGCAAAAATCGCAAAAATCAAAAAAAAAATCAAAAACAACTTTTCATTTTTTCAAACACAATATATAATGAACTTAGGAAAAGGTAGAAGGAGAGTTTTTGTATATGGCAAAAAAAGAAGAAGAAAATTTAGAAAAATTACTTGTTGTCAAAAGAAATGGCAAAAAAGTTGAATTCAACAAAACCAAAATAGCAATAGCTATTAAAAAAGGTTTTGATGATGTAATAGAATCAACAACAGACGAAGAAAATGGCGTCGTAAAATATTCTGAAAAAGATATGCAGAAGGTTTTTCGTGATGTTTTAGGACGTATTTCTAAAGATTATCATGATAAAGAAAAAATAAAAATTGAAGATATTCAAGATTTAATTGAAAAATCTTTGAAAGAAAATAACTACGAAGATGTTTATGAAAGTTTTGCTGATTATCGTGATCGCAGAGCACAATCTCGTGAAGCTTTCACTGAGGACAAACGTACTCATAAATTCTTAAAAACTTTAGAAGGACTAGCTTTAAAAAATGCTTCTGAAGATGATGCCAAAAGAGAAAATGGTAATATCGATGGTAATTCAGCCATGGGAACTATGCTTCAATTTGGTTCAAATGTCTCTAAAGAGTTTGCAAAAACATACTTGATGAAAAAGAAATTTGCAGATGCTCACGATGAAGGCGATATTCATATTCACGATATGGACTTCGAAGCAATGGGAACAACTACATGCCTTCAAATCGATTTGGAAAAATTATTTAAAGGTGGTTTCTCAACTGGTCATGGTTATTTAAGAGAACCAAATGATATCATGAGTTATTCTGCCTTAGCAGCCATCGCTATTCAATCTAATCAAAATGATCAACATGGTGGACAATCAATTCCATTATTTGATTACTATCTAGCTCCTGGGGTCATCAAAACATTCCGTAAACAATTAAAAATGACTATCCAAGATTTACTAGATTACTCCGATTTTGCTTCTTTTGTTAATTTTAAAACAATTGAAACCGAAATAAGTAAAATAAATACAATCGAAGCTAAAGTAGAAGAATTTGAAAAGATTTATAAAGACAATGCTTCATTAAAAAGATTGTTCCAAATGTCTTTAGAAAAAGCTGTTAGTAAGACTGACCGAATAACTTACCAAGCTATGGAAGCTTTTGTTCATAACTTAAATACTATGCATTCTCGTGCGGGAGCTCAAGTTCCATTCTCAAGCGTTAACTTTGGTACTGATACATCACCAGAAGGACGTATGGTAATGAAAAATTACTTATTAGCTGTTGATGCTGGTTTAGGACATAGCGAAACCCCAATCTTCCCAATTTCCATCTTTAAAGTTAAAGAAGGAGTTAACTACAATCCAGGGGATCCTAATTATGATTTATTTAAGCTTTCTTGCAAAGTATCAGCTAAACGTTTATTCCCTAATTTTGAATTTATTGATGCTCCATATAACCTACAATATTACGTTCCAGGTCGTCCAGAAACGGAAGTTGCTACAATGGGCTGTCGTACAAGGGTTATGGGCAACATAGTTGACCCAGAAAAAGCTATAACACCTGGTCGTGGTAATTTATCATTTACTACAATCAACTTACCTAGATTAGGTATCAAACATGGAATAGTTGGTACTAATGCTAATAAGAAAGCTGATATGCAAGGCTTCTATGAAGAATTAGATGAAAAACTAGAACTATGTAAAGACCAATTACTTGAAAGATTTGAAATTCAATGTAATAAACGTGTTTATAACTTCCCATTTCTAATGGGCCAAGGAAACTGGATTGATTCATCTAAATTAAAACCAAATGATAAATTAAGAAAAGTTCTTAAACATGGTACTTTATCTGTTGGTTTCATTGGCTTAGCCGAATGTTTAAAAGCCTTAATTGGAGAACATCATGGTGAATCAGCTAAAGCTCAAAAGTTAGGTCTAGAAATTATTGGTCATATGCGTGAAAAACTTGATGAATATAGTCAACAATATAAACTTAACTTTACTTGCTTAGCAACTCCTGCTGAAGGCTTAAGTGGTCGTTTTACCAAACTAGATAAAGCAATATATGGAAAAATCCCTGGTGTAACCGATCGTGAATATTATACTAACTCATTCCATGTCCCTGTTTATTACAATATTTCGATTGCGAAAAAAATAAAAACTGAAGCACCATATCATGCCTTAACTAATGCAGGTCATATCAGTTATATTGAACTAGATGGCGATGTAACTGAAAATGTTGAAGCCTTTGAATCTGTTGTTCGTTTAATGAAAGAAGCTGGTATTGGTTATGGAGCTATCAATCACCCAGTAGATCGTGATCCAGTTTGTGGATATGTTGGTGTAATCAAAGATGTATGCCCAGGATGTGGTCGTCGTGAAGGAGACCCAGTTCCTGTTGAATTATTAAAAAATCTAAATCAAGTTAAATAATTTTTAGAAAGAAGAGTAAAATATGAAAAAAGAAAGTATTGAAAAAGTTGCAGAACAAAAAAATGAAAGCAAAAAAATGGTTGGAGAAGGAGTAGGCTTCGAAAGAATTAGAAGAATTACTGGTTACCTTGTTGGAACTGTAGAACGTTTTAATGATGGTAAACGTGCCGAAGAAAGAGACCGTGTTAAACATACTTTCGATAAATAATATAAAAAAGAGCTAACAAAGCTCTTTTTTATATGTCCCAAATAACTAAAACTTCTACTTTTGATTAAATAAAATATCACAAATGCCTAAAAAAATTTCTTAAATAATAAATCCTTGTATGATATAATGAATAACGGGTGTTGTTTAGTGAAGAAAAACAAGCGAAAAACAACTTTTTTTTATGGAATTATGGTTCTATTCTTTTTGAGTGCAATCATTTTTACTAAAAATAATTTCTATTTGTATCAAAAACCAATTGCTAAAATTATTGCCGTTGAAGAAACATATGTTAAAGATACTCAAGAAGGAAATTACGGTTATAAGACAGCAATTTATGAACAGACAATCAAAGCAATGATAAAAAATACTGAGTATAAAAATCGTGTTATTACAATAAAAAATACTTATCATAAAGGAGAAGTATATACTCAAAAATATCACAAAAATGATGAAATCTTTGTTTCTTTAAATGTAACTAAAAATGATATTATCAGTGCCCATATTGAAGGTTATAAAAGAGATAAATACTTTGTTATTTTAACGAGTTTATTTATTATAACAATTACTATAATAGGTCAAAAAAAAGGCCTTTTTTCCTGTATGAGTGTTATAGCTAACATTATCCTTTTTAATTTAGTAATTTATTTTAATGCCAAGGGTTTATCATTAGTTCTACTATCGTTTTTTGCCTCATTTCTTTCATGTACTATATGTTTAACACTTGTTAGTGGTTTTAATAAAAAAACTTTATCAGCTATCATATCTAGTTATTGCGGTCTTACCCTTACTATGTTGATAAGTCTACTAGTTATTCACATATCCCATTACCAAGGCCTTCGTTTTGATCAAATGGAACTATTAACTAGACCTTATGAAGGTATTTTTATCAGTGAAATAATTATGGGGGGGTTAGGTGCTATTATGGATATCTCAATAACTATTTCATCATCCTTAAATGAAATAATTGCTAAAAATAATCAGGTAACTTTAAAAGAATTGATTCAATCAGGTAAAAATATTGGTCGTGATGTTACTAGTACTATGATAAATGTTTTATTTTTTTCCTACATTTGTGGAACTATTCCTAATTTGGTCTTATATTTTAAAAATGGTATTACGATAAGCTCACTATTAAGTGAATTTATTAGTTTAGAAATGGCTCGGGCTCTCATTGGTGGAATTGGTATTTGTCTTACTATCATCATTTCTATTCTTGTTACCATTTTATTATATAAAAGGAGCTTAATACATGAATAATATTCTTCTTCTAATCCTTTTAGTCCTACTTCTTATTATAAGTGGTCGTCGTGGCTTAAAAACCTTTTTAACCATCTATTTGAATTTATTTCTTTTAATATTTTTAATCTTTTTAATAAGTTTTCAAATCAACCCTTTTTTTCCTACTATTATTATTTGTCTTCTCATCTCCACAATAATATTATTCTTTTTGAATGGTCGAAATAAGAAAACTATCGCTGCCTTTTTATCTGTTCTTATCATTTTAATTATCTTTATTATTTTTACTGCCATTATTGTCAAAAAAACATATATTCAAGGCTACACAGAAGAAACAATTGAATCTATCGGATATATTAATTATGAAACTGGCTTAAACATGTATAATATATGTATATCAGCTATTTTAATTGGTCTTATTGGAACAATAACTGATACGGCCATTGCCATCTCCTCAGCTTTATATGAAGTCTATCAAAATAATAAAAAATTGTCATTTAAAGAATTATTTAACTCTGGTATGAATATTGGTAAAGATATTTTAGGAACAACAACCAATACCTTGTTTTTTGCTTATCTAGGAAGTTATATGACTATCTTTATTTACTTTCAAGATTTTAGTTATTCTTTTGCTGACATCATAAATTCTAAACTATTTCTTCAAGAATTTGTTAATATAATATTAAGTGGTTTATCAAGTATTATGATAATCCCTATAGCATCTTATATAACTTCGTTTATTTGTTTGTATGAAAGGAATGATCGCAATGAAAAAAATGAATATCGTTTACGAAGATAAGGAAATCTTAGTTGTCGATAAAGAAGCTAAAAAATTAACTATTGCTACATCTAAAGAGAAGGAAAGAACTTTATACCACGAAGCAAGTGAATATGTAAAAAAACAATATCCTAAAAATAAAGTTTTTATTGTTCATCGTCTTGATAAAGATACTTCTGGTTTAGTTATTTTTGCTAAAAATGAAAATAAGAAGTACTTTTTACAAAATAATTGGTCTCATGTTAAAAGAGAATATTATGCTATTGTCGAAGGAACTTTTAAAGAAAAAAAAGGTATATTAAAATCTTACTTGGTGGAAACTAAAACTTTGGAAGTTTATTCAACTAAGGACAAGAAAAGGGGCCATTTAGCTATTACTGAATACGAAGTAATTGCTAGCAATAATAAATATTCTTTACTAAGAGTAAATATTAAAACTGGTCGTCGTAATCAAATAAGAGTTCAATTGAGTGATATAGGTCATCCTATTATTGGGGATAAAAAATATCATAGTCAAACTGATCCAATAAAAAGGTTAGGTCTTCATGCTTATTATCTTGAGTATGAAGATAATAAAAAAACTTATAAATTTGTTGTTAAGTATCCACCTTTATTTAAAAAAATATTTGATATAGACTCTTTATAAAATAATCAATTATGGTATAATTTATTTAGAATAAAGGGTGACTATATGGATAATTTATCTGAATTAATTTTTGGTAATATGTTTTTGATTATAACTTTTGGCTTGATAGCTTATATTGTTATTCAATTTAAAGATTTGTCTAATAAAAGGAATGAGTTGAGTCTTAAGTTTTCTAAAACTTTAGAACCTTATTTAAGTAAAAAAATAGCGGAAGCTCGTGATACGACTGATAGTATTTTGAAAGAATATGGTCGTGAAGATGAAATTAGTACGGAGATATCACGTCTTTTATTGACAATTGAAAAGGCTGAATCTAAAGATTTAAATGATATTGTTAAATCAAGTAATGCAATTAATAAATTTAAGTTAAATAAGAATGTTGATTTAGAAAGATATCCATCTTTAAAGCGACTTCAAGAACTAGGTACTTTTAATGAGAAAGATTTATCATCTTTTGATAACGGTATTGCTTTAGCGAGGAAAGAATATAATACTTTAGCTTTTCGCTATAATCAGAAGGCTGGTGGCTTTCCTTTACAATATTTAACTAAATTATTTGGGTTTAAGGATCACTATGTAATTTTTGATCCTCCTAAAAGTGAAAATTATGAAGAGGAGTACGAAGTTTTTGAGGAAGAAGAACCAGAAATCAATCTTATAACTTCTTTAAATCAACAAGAAAGAAAAAATACCGAAACTATCTCTGATAATACTATTCAAGAAGAACAACAAGAATTTGTTATGGAACACAGCGATGTGATTTTAAAACCAAGTAAAAATTTAACTAGTTTAACTGATGAAGATTTGCCATCTTTAAAACAAAAAAACTGAATAGAGTAGTATGTCTATTCAGCTTTTTTGTTGTTTAATTTTTTTAATTCGTCATATTGTTGATACATATATTGAACAGCATTTTCCAAAAAGAAATAGTGAAAAACGTAGAATATTAAGAATATCATTAAAATTAGAGCAATAGGGGCAAAGATCCAACTTAAAGTTATCAAAACCATAAAAATAACGCAGAAGATAGCATAAAATAAAGTAACTAATAAATGTATCAATCTTTCATGTTGAAAAAACTTAACTTTAGTTAAAAATTCTTCCATATATTTATCTAAATTTTTATGATCCTTTTGTTTAATATATTCATCTGTTTCATTAATATATTTCTTCATATATTCTTTCATATTATCACCATCATTATTATATCAAAGATTTATTAAAAAATAACTAGAATTGTTATATAATAAAAATAGGTGATAATATGAGTAGTAAGAAAAGAGAAAGTTTTATTATTTATGGTTCCTTAATTGCAGCTTCCTTTTGTCTTGTCATAGCTGGTTTAGATTACTATCATGATTTATCTGATAAGTCGGTTAAAAAGGAAGTAAGTAAGGTTATGAGCGAATTTAAAAGTTCTGAAGAAGTAAAGGAAGAAAAAAAAGAAGTTGATGAAGAAAGCGAGGAATTAAAACAATTAGACAAAAAATCCTTGGTAAAAAAATATTTTGATGAAATAATTGATCGAATTAAAACAGATGAAAATTTGCCTTTAGAAATGGTGAGAAGTTGGGGTGACTATGATGTAATAAACGTTACTTATCAAAAGAAGATTGTCGAAAATTATTATTTTTATATTGCCGATATTAAAATTCCTAATCTTAATGCCACTTTACCTGTTTCAAAAAATTCAGAATTAAGTACTGATGAATATACTGTAATAAGTCTTAAGGCTTATATCTTAAGGACTGAATTTAATAATAGTTATATTTTAAAGAATTTTGAAATATAATTATTTTTTTTACAAAAAAAAGCTCAAACAATAAGTTTGAACTTTAATATTAACAATGGCGCCTGATGTAGGACTCGAACCTACGACCTAACGGTTAACAGCCGTGCGCTCTACCGACTGAGCTAATCAGGCATTGCTCTTTAATTATAACATTTTATTATATATTGTCAATAACTTTTTTTTAAAAAATTGCAAAAAATGCAAAAAAATTATTTTTTTCCTAAATTATGGTCAGTTACATGATATAATTAAAAAGGTGATACATATGAATGAAGTATTTAATAATAAAGAACCACGTCGTGTTAGCTATCAAGTAGGTGGTCCTAAAAGAGTGACCAATTTCCCTGATATAGTTAATGAGCCCGTTAGTAAAAATGAAGTATTTAAAAATAATACAGTAAATCCTATTTTAAATGATAGACCCAATTTAGAAAACCCTAATTTTAGTTCATCTAGCTTAGCTCCAGAAGCCCATCCTAAAGTAGCTGATATTGAAGTACTAGATACAACCAATATTAATTCTAGTCAATCTTTTAAAGATCCCATCGAGCAATCGGCTTCAAATCAACAATTTGTCAGTATTTTGGAAAGATATGGTCAAGAATTAACTTCCCGTAAATATATAACCGATCCTTCAATTGGCCGTGATGAAGAAATCAAACAAGTTATTATGACATTATTAACGCCAGAAAAAAGTGCCTTATTAGTTGGTAAAGCCGGTGTAGGTAAAACATCTATCGTTGAAGGTGTCGCATATCGTATTCAAAAACACTTAGTACCTAATGCCTTGCTAGGTTATAAAATTTATAAATTAAATGTTACCTCTCTTCTTGGAAAGACAGAATCAAATGGTCAAGTAGAAAGTAGAGTTGATTTACTAGTTAAAGAATTAGCAAGTAAACCTAAAACAATTGTCTTTTTAGATGAAACACACGTTTTAGTTAATAAAAATGGCGGAGAATCAGGAATTGATTTCGCCAATATGTTTAAAGCTGGTCTAGACCGTGGTGAAATAAAAATGATTGGTGCAACAACTGACGAAGAATATGAATCATATATCCTTAAAGATCGTGCATTCTTAAGACGTTTTCAAAAAATTGACGTTGCTGAAGCTGACCAAGAAACTTGCGTCAAAATATTAATGGGAACTTATCCTAAAATAGAAGCTAAGACCGGAGTTCACTTTGAATATACTAGTTACGTTATCGAAAGAATAATGCGTTTTATTGTTGATATGACGGACGAATACAAAAGAGTTTACGAAATTTCATCTCGTTATCCCGATATTTGTTTAACTATTTTATCTAATGCCTTTACGTATGCCTTATTTGATAATGAAAATGTTTGCCATATTAAACATATCTACAAGGCAGTATGCAATGCTCGTAACATATATGAAGATGCTAAGAAGAAATCTATCGAAAAATTTAAAATTGATTTTTCTGACTTGATTGCGGAAGAAAATGTTGATTTAACTGACACTAATTAGTGTCTTTTTACATTGTAAAGTATTATTAAATTATATAAATATGTTTTAAATAGTTTGCTATAATATATTTAAAGATAGGAGAGATATTATGGATAAAATAAAAGTATTACAAGTTGGATGTGGTAAAATGAGTAAATATACAATGCGTTATGTATATGAACATGGTGCTACAATCGTGGGAGCCGTAGACATAAGTAAAAAGGTAATCGGGCTTGACATTTCTAAAGTAATGGAAAGTGACAACAAAAATGTTACTATTAAGGACCTTGCTGAGTTAGATGAAGTTATTAAGGAAACAAAACCTGATATTGCCATTATTACTACAATGAGTTTATTAAAAGATTTAAGAAATGAAATTAGAACTTGTGTTAAAAATGGGGTCAATGTTATTACAACATGTGAGGAAGCTTTCTTTTCTGAAAATTCAAACCCAAATTTATGGCGTGAAATCGATGTGTTAGCCAAAGCTAATGAATGTACAGTTACCGGCTGTGGATATCAAGATGTCTTCTGGGGTAATTTGATTTCTACTATAGCGGGTACAACTCATCGAATAGTTAAAATAAAAGGATCATCTTCTTATAATGTTGAAGATTATGGAATTGCTCTAGCTAAAGCTCATGGTGCTGGTTTAACCTTAGAAGAATTTGATCGTGAAATAGCTTCTGTTGACCGAATGTCTGATGAAGAACGTCAAAAAATAATTGATTCTGGCGAATATGCACCTTCATACATGTGGAATACTGTCGGATGGTTAGCTGATAAATTAGGTTTACATATTAAAAGAACTTCCCAAAAATGTGTTCCTCAAACCTCTACAGAAGATTTAAAATCTAGTACTTTAGATATGACTATCAAAGCCGGCGACGCTACTGGCATGAGTGCTGTTGTAACGGCTGAAACAGAAGAGGGAATAATCTTAGAAGCAGAATGTATTGGTAAAGTGTATTCTAAAGATGAAGTAGATACTAATGAATGGACTGTCATTGGTGAACCTGAGACAACCATTACTGTAAAACAACCGGCAACTGTCGAGTTAACTTGTGCCGATGTTGTAAACCGTATTCCGGATGTTATTAATGCCGAACCTGGTTTCGTTCCTACTAGTCAAATGCCATCTCCATCATATCGTCGCAATAGCCTAGAAACTTATTTAAAATAATCCTTAAACAAAAAAATTGTATCTTTAAAAGATACAATTTTTTACTTGATTACATTTTTAACATATATAAATTTAATATACATAATTAGGTAAGCTAAGGATAGACTAAAACCAGCAATAACATCACTTGTATAATGGACCCCTAAGTAAATTCTACTTATGCCAATTAATAATATCAAAATAGTTAACATTGTAATTATCAAAAATTTTACAACTTTATTTAAATCTTTTTTGTAAACTATATAAATAAATAAACCATAAAAAGCTAAGCTAACCATCGAATGTCCCGAAGGGAAACTATAGCCTTTTTCCACAATCAAATTTATATCAAGTGGTCTGCTTCTTAAGAAAAGATGTTTACAAAACTGATTTAATAATAGACATAAGGCAACGTTAAAAAGAATTAGCCACGAGATGTTTTTGTTTTTAAAGAATAAGAATGATAAAGCACAAACGAAAATAATAAAATATACACTACATAAAGAGGATAAAAATTTAAAAACATTAGTAATATTATCATTTTTTCCCCAAGTAGCCAAAGCATATCCTTTGTTATCAATTAATGCTGTTTTATTATTAATTAATAAATAGGCCATTGTAAAAAAAGTTAATAAACTAACTATAAAAGTTGCTTGTAATAATCGCTTTTTAATCTTCGTCTTCTTCATCTATTTCACCAAAATATATTTCTAAAATTTCTTTGTAACGTCTCAATAATGTAGCATTAGCTTTCTTTTTCTTAGCAATATTATAGCATTCTTTATAAAACCAAGCGTTTTCTATTTTATTAGCCTTTGAGTATTTCCATACTTTATCGTCAACTTTTGTAAATAATTCATAGTCTGATAGTAAGTTATGTAACTTGTCGGCAACCATTATATTTACCACATTAATATCGCCATTATTTCTAATCCTTTTTAAATAGTCTTTTTTTCTATCAATCCATTTAGGAAGTCCCATATCTTCAGATAGGTCAGATACCATATCTGCAACCAATGTTCCGAATTTTTCCTCTATATCTTCATAACCATATTCTGTATCTTTTATAATATCATGTAAAATTGCTGCTACGACTACATCATCAGACTTTGTCGTATTTTTAATCATCATTCCCACTGACATTGAATGAAATGATTTATCAATATTTTCATTTTTTCTTTTCTGTCCCTTGTTAGCTTTTACCATAAAATGGATAGCTTCCTCGACACTATTATACATAAATACACCTTCTACCATATATTATATTTTACTTAAATATTTTTGATTTTACAAATAAAAAGACACAATTATGTCTAATTTACTAAGTTTCGTTTTTATTTCTTAATTTTTTATTAGACTTTATATGTGTTCCTATTATTTCTGAAACATCCGTAATAGTAACAAAAGCTGATTGATCTTCTTCTGTTACAATTCTTTTTAATTGAGGAATTTCAATTCTAGTTAAAACGCAATACAATACCATTTTTTCTCCGGATATTAGACCGTTTCCTTCTAAGATAGTTACAGTTCTCCCAATTTTATTATAAATTTGTTGAGCCATTTTATTCCCATCATCGGTGATAATCATGGCGGCCTTGGCTTTTTCTAAGCCCTCACTTACTTCGTCAACAATCTTACTAGTAATAAAATAGGCGAGTAAAGAGTATAAAGAGCGGTCAATTCCAAAGAAGAAACCAGCAATAGTAAAAATAATCGCATTACATCCCAGCACAAATTGTCCAACCGAAAAATTAGTATTCTTACTTATAACGATTCCTAAAGATTCTGTTCCATCTAAACAACCACCAAATTTTATAACAAGTCCCACTCCAATTCCTAATAGTAAACTTCCATAGATTGTTGCTAATAACTTATTATCGGTAATTGGACTTAGGGAATGGAATATTTCTAACAAAATAGCATATAGAATAATACTATAAATAGCTTTAGCTAAAAATTTCCAACCTAAATTTTTGAAACCAATATAAATAAAAGGGATATTTATTAAAAAAATACAGATACTTAATTTCCATTTTAGTAGTAAATTTAAGATAATACCTATTCCGGTAACACCACCATCTAAAATTGAATTTGGTACTAAGATAGTTTCCAAAGCTAAAGCCGCTAAAGCTGCACCTATACTAATCATAAGATATTCCCAAATAATTGAAATAATAGGGGATTTAGACTTGTTTTTCATAAAATACCAACTTCTTTTCCTTTTCTTATTTTTTATTATTCAAATTATGATAGTACATAACAATATTTGCATCATAGTATTTGATTTCCCCACTTGGTAACATTAGCATTCGCTCGATTCCTAAGTTATTTACAAACTCAATGTTATGGGAAACCACCAACATTGTTCCATCATATTCCTTAAATGTTTCAGCAATAATTTTTTGTGTCTCCGGATCTAAATGGTTTGTTGGTTCGTCCAAGATTAAAAAGTTTGCTCCTGAAAGTGCCAGTTTGGCTAAAGCAATACGACTTCGTTCACCAGGTGAAAGATAAGATATTTTCTTATAAACATCATCGCCATGGAATAAAAAGCTTCCTAAAAAAGATCTTAATTTGTTAATACTTAGATTAAATTCGCTAAAGTTTTCTAGAATAGTTTGATCATTTCGTAAACTCTCATGTTCCTGAGCATAGTATCCAATTTCACACTTATCATTTACCATGATTTTTCCTTCATTTTGCTTTAATTGACCAATAATTAATTTTAATAAGGTTGATTTTCCAACTCCATTTTCTCCAACAATTAAAAACTTTTCTCCACGTTCCAAGTCAAACGTTAAGTTTTCAAACAAAAAATGATTTTCCGCATACCCAAATTTTAAATTTTCGACTTTTAAAGGTATTATTCCTGATGGATGATTTATTTCCATTTTAAACCTTGTGTATTTTTTCTTTTGTTCTAACGTAACTTTATTTTCTTCTAATTTTGCTAATTTCTTTTGACGGTCTTTAGCAATTTTGGCTTTCTTTTCATTTCCTCTTATATATTTATTTATAATATTTTTTAGTTTTTCTTCTTCTTTAACTTGTTTTTCATAAATTCTTTCTTGGGTCTTTAATCTTTCATTCCTTATTTTCATGTATTTTTCATAATTTCCCGGATAAAGTTCCATTTGATGCGTTGTTTTATCCACATAAAGGGTTTGCGTTGTTATTTGGTCTAAGAACTCTATATCATGACTGATTACTAAAATAGTTCCATTATAATTCTTTAAATAATCAATGATATAATTTTTACTATCAATATCCAAATGGTTAGTAGGTTCATCAAGTAAGATGATTTCGGGATTTGAATAGAGTAGGCGAGCAAAAGCAATTTTACTTTTTTGTCCTCCTGATAAAGCTGATAATTTCAAGTCTAGTAAATCACTATCAATATTCATCCCTGTTACTATTTTTAGTAAAATGTTCTCACAATTATAGACATCGTAATATTCCAATTTTTCTTGTGTTTTCCCAATTCTTTTCATTAAGTACTTTATTTGCTTTTCATCAGTTTCAATACTAGCCTGAGTATATAAATCTGATAGTTCCTTTTCTAGTTTCTTTATTGGTCTTCCTTCAAGTAAAAAATCAAAAACTGAAATGTCCATACTAGGTACTTCATCACTTATAACTTGTGGTAAGAAACCAATTCTGGTTCCTGGTTTTAAAATTATTTTTCCGCTATCAGGTTGTAAAGTCCCTAGTATTAATTTGAAAAACGTTGATTTACCAGCCCCATTAACTCCAATAATTCCAACTTTTTCTTTATCTTTAATTTGCAACGTAACATCATTAAATATTTCTTGTGTGCCAAATGTCATTGTTAAATTTTTAATATTCATCTGTAATCACTTCTTTCAAAGTACACTTAATATCTATCATATCATAATAAAGTTTTAAAGCGTAATATTTTAATATCTTTTTAAAAGTTCTCTTAATCATCTGTTAAACATCATTTCCTTTTTATCACATAAAAAAATGTAACAATTAACTACTTAGTAATTAATCATTACACCTTTTATAGTATAGAATATTTAATAATTACTTTTTACTAAATCCATTGTCTTCAATAAGTTTTGTTAAAGTACTTTCATCAGTAGCTCCAACTATTGAATCAACAATTGTATTATTCTTAATTATTAATGTCATTGGTGTTGACCCAAATTGTTCCATAATACCTTTTTGTTCACTATTTGTCTTCATATTAGTAAGTAGACTATAAGCATCTTGATCAGAAATAGAACTAGTACTATAATCAATAATTTTAGCAATATCAATATACTTAGTTGTAAAATCATATTTTTCTTGTACAGCCTTTAATACTGGAACATATTGAACACAATATCCACAAGTTGAACGACCTATATAAACAACAATAGTTTTATTTTTTGATTCTTTACTTAAATCACTTGCTTTAATTTCATCAAATTCACTAACGTCATAATCAGCAGATGTACCATTGTTTGTTGGTGTAATATCCTCATTTGTTGCCTGTGTAGTGTTACCACTAATTATTACAGAAAGATTAATAACAGCTAAAATTGCTACAATAACAACTAATATTAAGGTAGCATTAACTTTCTTTTCAATACTAACTAAACGATCTTCTGTTGTTAGTTCATCATAGCTTTCTTTATCATTTTCTTCGATATTTTCATCATCAATAATATTTTTCTTTTTTTCCATTTTATCACTCCCTAATCTATAGTTTACATTTGATTGATAATATTTTCAAGCAAAATAATCTTTATTATCTGTTAATTAATTTAGTTGCAATAAGCATTACAAGAAGAAAGATAATTCCAATCCCAAACATATTGACAACTAACGGATCAAAGTGTTGACATAGGACATCGTAAGTATTTTCCTTAATAAGAACAAAGAAATCAATAAAATCTTCAAATAAATCTTTAAATTCGTATTGAATTTTTTTGAAAAAGTTGTTGCTCGTGGTACTTGTCTTTAATAGTAAAGCTAATTTAATGTAAAACATACAATCACATCCTAAAATTAATTATAATATATACTTGCTTTTTCTTCAATTAAATGTTATCCTATTATTGTTCTTGGCGGAATTGGTGAAGTGGTTAACACACCAGATTGTGGCTCTGGCACGCATGGGTTCGATTCCCATATTCCGCCCCATTGTAAAATCAACTTACGGACTTAATTGTTCGTAAGTTTTTTAATATTTTAAAATTTAGGAGTATAATTCTGTCTAATCAGCACTGAAGTTATACTCCTACACCAATTCACATGTGCGAAAATTTCAAAACCTTAAAAGAAAAATAAGAGCATAAATTTACAAATAATTTTAATTATAAGCTGTAATTTACTCTTCAAATTTAATAATATTATTATTGGCAAAGGAACATTCTTTTTTTGACAATCTTGTTTCATTAATTAAAAATTCTACTGCTTTGTCTTTATTTTTAAACCTTTTTGCATAATATATATGACATCAATTTTCATATTTTTACTTAACTTTACTCTCACTTTCAAATTACTATTTGTCATTATTATCTATCAATTTTTTCATTTCTTTAAGTTTAGTTTCCAATAATTTTTAATCAATTAATTTTAATTTATATTCAGAAATCATAGTTTGAGACATATTTTTACTAATTGAGTATTCAACAACATCTTCATCTTTTGAACATCAAAGTATAACACCAACACTTGGATTCTCTTGCTCTTTTTTTACATTTCTATCTAGTGCTTCTAAATATAGATTCATTTTTCCTAAATATTCTGTTTTAAATTCTCCTAATTTTAATTCAAATGCTACTAAACAAGATAATTCTCTGTTATAAAATAATAGATCAATAAAGAAGTCATGATTTCCAACCTGAACTCGATATTCATCACCAATAAAAGTAAAGTCTTTACCAACTTCTAATATAAAATCTTTTAAGTTTTTTATAATTGCATTCTTTAAATCCTTTTCTGAAAATTCATTAGGTAAATCAAAAAACTCTAAACTGTAAGCATCTAAAATTTTAGTATTTGGATAATCATCTTCATCTACAGTTTTATCTATTGTGGGCAATTGTTTTCCATCTGAAAGCATATATCTTTCATAATATGCTGATGATATTTTCCTATCTAATTCTCTATTTGAATAATAGATAATTTTAAATAAAAAAGTCTTTCTTCTTTGCTTTTAGCTCCGCTTAATATAAGTAATTTATTTGTCCATGACAATTGCGTCACCAGTGGTGTCGCAATCTCATCATTTTTATAAGTGCTATAAAGTTGAATCATACGTTCTATATTTCTTTTAGTAAATCCCTTTATGCTAGGGTAGTTATTTTTTATTATAATCCTTTCATTTTTGAAAAATAGATTATTGTCAAACAAAATCGCCCAATTTATAATTATTCAATATTAAAAAAACAATAAATAAGTATTCCATCACTTTAATGTTGTGTTATAATTTTTGGCAGGTGGTTCTTATGAAAAAAAGTCAATTTATTATACCTGCGATTATGATAGTAATTGTTTTAATTTTAGTATGTTGTGTTGTTTTAAATAGCAACAATAAAGAAGAAAAAATAACTTCAATGGAAGGTGATTGGCAAAAAGAGACTATTATTTATAGTGATTCTAAAGAATTTGGGACTATCAAAGAAAAATATTCTTTAAAAGATGGTCATTATGATTATCAATTAAGTATCACATATGATGATACTAGTATTGAAAGTTCAACACTTTCTTATAATGGAACATATGAAGATAAACAAAATTATCTTATTATTGCCAAAAAATACTTGTATTTAGAAGATGGCAAATTATGTTTAGAACAAAGGAATTGTGTTGAACCCTTTAGTCAAGATACCATTCAATACAAGCATGAACTATTTAACTTTGATGCTCAAAACTATATTTTTGAAGTTTCTAGTATTGAAAATAGTGAAGATAAAAGTATTTATTTAATTGTAAAGGATAAATGTGATGAATGTGAAACGCTAATTAAAAATGTTTCATATATTACGACTATTTTTGATACGAATCTTAATATTATAAATTTTAGTAAATTATCTAAAAATGAAAAAAATACATTGATAAATTATGGAATTACTGAATATCCTACTGTTATAAATGTTAAAAATCAAAAACTATTAACTAAATTAGATACTTCTGTTGATTTAACAAATATTACTAAATTTCTTCTTCAAAATAACTATAAAATTCGATAAGATTACCCATTTAGACTAGGTTTATGCTAAAATAAAAAATGGTGGTCATGATGTTTAAAAATAATGATATAATTCTAACAACAAATAATGAAAAGAAAAAAATATTGTTAAATAACCAGCAACTTATTAACATTAAAATTTATACAATAAGTGAATTTAATAAATTGTTTTATTTTGATTATAATTTAAGAACAATTAAATATATTATGGATCAATATAATGTAATTTATGATATTGCCAAGATATATTTAAATAATATGTATTATTTAGAGGATAAAACTTATCAAAATCCTAAATTACAATTTCTTTTAAAACTAAAAAAAGATTTAATTCAGCAAAAACTTTTAAAAATTAATAGATTATTTATCAACAGTTTACCAAATCATCGTGTTATTTTTTATAATCTTCCCGAAACTAAAGAATTACTTTTTACCCAAAATAAACTATGTAACATAACTGATGTCGAAATTATTAATAGCGAAGAAATTATCCCTAAAAAACATCAAATTTATGAAATTGATACTATTGAAAATGAAGTTGTTTTTGTGGCTAATAAAATATGTAACTTAATAAATTCTGGTTTTAGTCCTTCTAATATTTACCTAACTAATCTTAATGATTCATACCGTAAGTTGATTAAACGTATATTTCCCATGTTTAATCTGCCAATTACTTTAGAAGAGCAACAAAGTATTTATGGGACGTTTATTGTAACGAAGTTTTTTGAATTATATGATAATGATATCTCTAAGACTTTAGAAGCGGTAAAAGCCCTAGTCAATTCCAAAGAGGCCGAAGAAATCTATAATCAACTAATAACTGCTGTAAATAAATATGCGGCTTTTGATGATTATAAAATTATTTATTCGATGCTTAAACAAGACTTAAAAGGTATTAAAATAAAAACAAAAGATTTAGAAAATTCAATTCATGAGCAAAATTTAGATTATCCATTTAATGAAGATGATTATATTTTCGTTATGTCGTTCAATCAAGGAATTCTACCTGTTATTCACAAAGACGAAGAATATTTAACTGATAAAGATAAAGAGGAGTTAAGTATTTCTTATACTGTCGATTATAATCTTAACGAAAGAAGAGCTTTAATAAAAAAATTAAATTGCTTAAATAACGTCATAATAACCTATAAATTAAAAGCTGACGGCGAAGATTTTAACATTTCTAATATTAATGAAGTATTAAATTATGAAATTATTCGAAATAACATTATCGAAAACAAATATTCAAATCTTTATAATAAAATTAAACTAAATTCTTTAAAAGACGAATTCTATAAATATGGTACAAAGAGTTCACAACTATATATTTTAAATAAACATTATTTAACATTACCATATAATACTTATCAACATTCTTTTACTGGAATCAACCAAAATGACTTTAAAGAATATTTAAATAATCGCCTTACTCTATCGTATAGTAGTATTGATAAATACAATCGTTGCCCTTTCTCTTATTATGCAAACTATATATTGAAACTAAATATTTATGAAGAAACTTTTTTTCAAATAATAGGTACGCTTTTTCATAAGATTTTGGAATGCTTTAATCAATCTAATTTATCGTATGACGAACTTTGGAACCAAGAAATCAATAACATAGAACATGAATTCACCCCAAAAGAACAGTTTTTCTTAAAACGTTTAAAAACAGAGCTGGCTTTTATTATTGAAACTATCAAAGAACAAGAAAATTTTACGGATTTAAAAGATGAATTACATGAAGAACGGGTTTATACAAGTCTTAGTGGCAACATGCAAATAACTTTTACCGGCATTATTGATAAAATAAAATATAAAGAAGAAAATGGTCAAACAATAATTGCAATCATTGACTATAAAACAGGTAATCCTAATTTAAGTTTAACTTCAATACCATACGGAATAGATATGCAATTGCCGATTTACATTTACTTAGCAAAGAATTCTCGTAAATTAAAAAATGTTAAAATAGCTGGTTTTTATCTTCAAAAAATTTTAAATAACGAAATAACTGTTGATAACTCTAGTTCTTATGAACAACTAAAAAAGAAAAATCTTTTATTACAGGGTTATTCTAATGAAAATATTGATATTTTATCTGTTTTTGATAAATCATACATGGATAGTAACATAATCAAAGGTATGAAATTAAAAAAAGACTATTCTTTTTATAGCTATACCAAAGTTTTATCAGATGAAAAAATCAATCATATTTGTGATATTGTTGAGGCTCAGATAAAAAATAGTGCTCAAAAAATTAGCGAAGCAGAGTTTCCAATTGCTCCTCGTAAAATAGGCAAAGAAAATAAAGGATGCGCCCTATGTAAATTTAAAGATTTATGTTATACAACAGCTGATGATATTGTTGAATTAAAAGAACTAACTAAAGAAGATTTTCTAGGAGGTGATACTAATGGCTTGGACTAAAGAACAACAATTAGCTATCGATGAAGATGGTCAAAATATTATTGTCTCTGCGGGAGCCGGTTCCGGAAAAACTGCCGTTTTAACAGCTCGTACAATGCGTATTTTAAATTCTGGAGTTCATGTTAATGAATTACTTATTTTAACTTTTACTAAAGCCGCGGCTGGAGAAATGAAAGAACGTATAAGAAAATCCATAAAAAAAGGCTTAGCTACTAACCCCCAACTTCAACATGAACTAGAACTAATAGATCAAGCCTATATTACGACCTTTGACTCATTCGCCTTATCCGTTGTCAAAAAATATCACTATTTACTTAATATTTCTAATAATATAAGTATTTCTGAAGCATCTATTATTGAAATGCAAAAAACTAAAATAATGGATGAAGTCTTTGAAAAAAACTATGCCAACCCAACTCCTGATTTTACTAATTTAATTAACGATTTCTGTATTAAAGATGACCAAGATATCAGAAATAGTGTCCTAAAGATTGCTTCTAAAATAGACGGTCTTCCTAATCGAGAAGAGTACTTAGAAAACTATGAAAACAAATACCTAAGTGAGCAATTTATAACAGAATGTCTAAATGAGTATGAGAAATTATTAACAAATGAAATTTCTGAAATTCATAAACAAGCTGAAAATTTTTATCTTTTAATGGATGGCGAATATGAGACAAAATGTGAAAATGCTTTAGCTTCCCTTTACAATGCCCAAAGTATTGATGAAATTTATAATGCTTTATTAGCAATTAAAATTCCTAGTTTGCCTCGTGGTAGTGAGGAAGAACAAAAAGAAGCCAAAGAAAACTTAAAGAAAGCTATTTCTAATTTATCAGATATTGCCCTTAATTATGGTAATACGCAAACTATAAGAGAAAACATTGCTAAAACATTCACGTATTCTCGTAGTATCATTGCAATCATCAAAGACTTTTTAAAGAAGCTTCATGAGTATAAAGCCCTTAATGAAATATATGATTTTCAAGATATCGCTTTGCTATCTATTAAAATTTTAAAAGAAAATCCTCAAGTCCGCGAAGAACTAAAACATACTTTTAAACAAATTATGATTGATGAATATCAAGATACCAATGACATTCAAGAAACTTTTATCAGTATGATTGAAAATAATAATGTTTACATGGTTGGTGATATTAAACAAAGTATTTATCGTTTCCGTAATGCCAATCCTTACATTTTTAAAAATAAATATGATAACTATGCCCAGCACCTAAACGGCCTTAAAATCGACTTAGTTAAAAACTTTCGTTCTCGTATGGAAGTCTTAGCTAATATTAATGAAATTTTTAACCTTGTTATGGACAATGTAATAGGGGGTGCCGAGTACCACGAATCACATCAAATGGTTTATGGTAATACCACTTATATTGAAGAGGGTAAAACTGACCAAAATTATAACTGTCAAATTTTAGAATACGACTTAGATAAAGAAAATCCATATACAAAAGAAGAAGTTGAAATCTTTACTATAGCTAGAGATATTCAAGAAAAAATTAATAACCATTATCAAATATTTGATAAAGATGAAAAAATCTTAAAAGATATTACTTATAATGATTTTGTTATTTTAATGGATCGTACTTCTGATTTTAATCTTTATAAAAAAATCTTTGAATATCTTGGTATTCCATTAACTTTATATAAAGATGAAAAACTTAATAATTCTGATGATATCTACATCTTAAAAAATATTATTGATTTTATTGTTAAAATAAATCTTCAAGAATTTGATAATAGCTTTAAATATGATTTTGTCAGTATCGCTAGAAGCTATCTCTATAATTTAAGCGATCAAGAAATATTTACTTGCTTTAAAACTAATGACTTTTTTCATAACCCAGTTTATAATGACTTAAAAGAATTAAGTAACCAATTATCTTTCTCAACTATTAGTAATCTAGTTTACTTAATTGTTGAAAAAACAAAAATGTATGAAAAATTATTACAGATATCTAATATTGAAGCTTCTATAACACGTATTGATAAATTACTTGATATAGCATCTAATTTAGCTACTTTAGGTTATAATATCTACACCTTTAGAGACTATTTAAATGAATTAATTGAAAAAAACTATGATATGAAATATAGTGTTTTAGGTAGCAATTCTAATTCTGTAAAAATAATGACTATTCACAAATCCAAAGGATTAGAATATCACATCTGTTATTATAGTGGCTTATACAAGTCCTTTAATATAAGTGACTTAAAAGAACGTTTCTTAATTGATAATACTTATGGTATCATAACGCCTTTCTATAAAGAGGGGATCAATGAATCAATGCTTAAGTATCTTGTCAAATATCATTATCTAGAAGAAGAAGTATCCGAAAAAATTCGTTTATTTTATGTTGCTTTAACAAGAGCTAAAGAACAAATGATAATGATAACTCCTAAAGTAGATGAAAAATCATATTTATTAGACGAAAATAACACTATTGAACTTGGCATAAGACGAAAATATCGTTCATTTTCTGATATCTTAAATTCTATTAAAGATAAAATTATTAAATATTATGAGCCAATCGATTTAACTAAGTTAAATATTACCAATGAATATTTATTTAGTAATAAAAAATTACCAGAAATACCTGATAATGCCGTAGAAAGCTTTGAGGTAACTGAGCTTCCTCTAACAATTACAAAAGCCATCGAAAAAGAACATTTTTCTAAAACTTTGAACGAACTTATTGATAAAAAAACAGCTAATAATTTAGAGTTTGGCCTTGAATTTCACGAAAATCTAGAATTAATTGATTTTAAAAATCCTGATTACACCTTGATTGATAATTCATTCATTGCTACCAAAATTAAAAAATTCTTAAGCAACCAACTCTTAGCTAATATTCAAGAAGCGACCATATATAAAGAATATGAATTCATTTATCTCCAAAAAGACATTGAATATCATGGTATAATAGATTTGATGTTAGAGTATGAAGATCATATTGATATCATTGATTACAAACTAAGTAACATTAAAGATGACAATTATTTAAAACAATTAAATGGATATAAAAGTTATATTAAAAAAATTTCTAAGAAAGAATCTAATATTTATTTATATTCAATAATGAATGAAACTCTAGAAGAATTATAAGGAGATTATAGTATGGAAGTAAGTAGTATTCAAAAAAAATCTAAAAAAAATATTTCCTTTATTATTGATGTTATTATTAAGCTTATTAATAATCAAGACCTTTTATTTGAAGACACTGAATACTACTATAACCATGCTGGTCGACAAAGTTACCTTTATTATTTATACTTATTAAAACTTATTATCAATAGTAATGAATACATTGCTTACAAATATAAACAATATTTATTACAAATTAAAAGAAAATTAAATGAAAAAACTTCGATAGGAGAAATTCCAATTACTAAGATTACTAACATAGATAGTAAGAATATTTTAGATTTAATCAGAAAAGTTAAAAAAAATCTCTTAACTAGTTCTTTTTCCTTAGATCTTAATAAAAATCAATTGTCTTTTAATGATGAATGGATTGATTTACCTTGGTTATGTTCTTTTATTGCTCTTATTTTAGATAATCCACACCCGAACAAAACGCATCGTGATATCACAATTTGTTATACAATTCCTAAAAGAGATGTAAAAAAAATTAATTCACCTGATGATCTTATTGAGTTTTTAAGTCATTTTATCTTTTTTAGTATTAAAGTAAAATACACTGATAAAACGAAAGAAGTTAAGGAAAATAATATTCTAATTATTAAAAATGCAGCTATTAATTATTTAAAACATTTTAAAAAGTATAAATATGGTTTAGAAAGTGAAGAATTATATCTTGTTTTCTATAAATTATTAAAGAATGAATGTACCAAACAAGGTTTTGTTCTTGAAGAAGAAGCCGACAAACTAACTAATGTTAATGTCAAATACTTAAAACATATTTCTAAGTGTTTACCAACAAACTTCTATGATTATCAACTTAGTAAGCAAGTTCATATAATTGAAAATATTATTTGGCAATTAACTAATGATTTGACAATGTTAGAATATATCAATTCTTATTTTGATTCTACTTTACAGTTCTTAACAAATGCTAAAATAAAGCAGCCTAAACTTACTTATAATAAATTAAAGAAAATTAATAATTTTCAAGATATAAGAATTCTTCTGATATTGATTATTCAAAAGTTTTCGTTACAATACTTATTTAATCCCGAAGAAATCGATTATAGTTTGTTAGATTTAACTGCTTTTAAACCAGAATACATGAATCGAATTTGTGAAGAAAAAGAAGAAAAATTAAAAAATCAAATAAAAGATCTCGAACTAGAGATTAATTCCCATAAAATGGCTATTGATAAGTGTAAACATACTAGACAAAATTTAAATAAATATAAGTTAGGACCAACCCAATACCAAGAGGAACTTGAAAAGTGTGTTGGTAAAATGAACAGAGCCAGTATTAATATTGCAACTCTTAATTCTACCATGGCCTCTTTAAAGAAAGAATATGAAACATTAAAGAAAAAACATGAAGAAAAATATAAAAATATTGAATTATATAACTATAATCATTCTATTATAAGACATATTTGTAACTCTATTTCTGGTTGTAATTTTTATTTAAAAACTAATAATAATAACGAATTAATGGAAAACATCATTATTTTTGAAGATTACAAAAAATCAGATAACACTTTTTATCTAGAAATAACCTTTAAAGAATTATTAAAAATAAGTAATACAAGTGTTATAACTAGTATTGAAGAACAAATTGATTTACCAAAATTAGCTAAGTAGGGGAGTAGTACTATGAAAAATAAATTAGCCTTTTTAAATATTGCTGTTGCTTTAATTTCTCTTATTGTTCTCTTGATAAACAAAGTTTCTCAAGCTTTTTCTTACGTTATTGTTTTTAGCTTTTTCGTTGGCTGGCTTATTCCGTATCTCTCTTTATTTATCTCAGCTATCTTTATCATTCATGAATTAAAACCGCGTCTAACAATCCTTCATAATTTATTAAACATCATTCTTTCCCTCTTTCTCATTATTATTTTAGTTAAGCTTTCACCTAAAAAATTATTGGTTCCGCTTATTGAATATATTTTAATTATTATCACTTGTTGTTTAAATATCATTTATAATATAGTTTATCTAAGAAAGCATCTTGATCCAGATATTGCTTTAATAAAAAAGACTAAGGAACAAAATAATGGCATAATAAAATGACATCATTGCATGTCATTTTAATTTTCCCAGTAACAAATCATGTCTTTTGTAAAAAATAAAACATCCTCAATTGTTGCTGTTTTCTTTAAGCCATCCAAACCAAATTGTGTTTCTTTTAGTTCACCATCATATCTTATTACATTAATATTAGTATTTTCATAAATATATAAATTCTTAGCATTAGTAATACTAATGTCAATTCCTTTCGTAATACTCTTTATATCGTTAGCTTCAATAGTATCACAACTAATACAATACGTTTGAAAAGCTTCGTTATTTGCAAAAGCTAAAAAAACTTCTTTTCGGTACTTAGTAAATTTCTTTTCTTTAAAAATAAAGTTATATCTAATATTTTTATGGGCCTCAATTTGTCCATCATCACTTAAAATATTGCTCGTTGTATAACAGGTTAAATTTTGCTCTATTTCTCCTGATTTATCTTCCGTTATTGTTGTATCTTTTCCATTATTATCTATCTTAGAACTTTCTTTAATAATTTCTCCAGCAATCAAAATAAAAATAATTAATAAAAAAATAATCAACAAAACAATTGGCCATATTTTACTATCATTTTTCATCTCATCACCATTACCAACATTATATAAAAAAATAAATAATATGGCAAATATAATGATATAATAAAAAATAGGTGGTAGTATGAAAAATAATGAAGAATTAAAACATTGTCAAAAAGCTAAAATTCCTCTCAAAAATCTAATTTTAATGATTAGCTTAACAACCATTGGTTTAATTCTTTTACTATCCTTAGGTTATTACTTTTTAATTTATAAAAATGATTCCAATACTTTAAAAAGATACTTATTAACTGATAATTATCATTGTAATAAAAAAGTTTGTTATAAAAAAGATAATAATTTTTATTATGAATACGACTACGTAACTCACGATTTTAAAATATCTAATAAAGATTATGTTTTGAAACTTTCCCAAAATGCTCCCATCCTAGAAATTAAAACAGAAAATTATATTTGTTTATATGAAAAGGAAAACTATCAAGATGGGCAAATGATTGATGAAACATTTGAATTTAATAATTATTGTAAAAAATATATCAATGAAATAAACAAATATATTACCATGCGAAATGAGATAAATAGCCATCTTTCTAAGAAAGCCAATTAAAAATTGGTTCTTTTTAGGACAACTTATTGTCAATCTCTTAAAATAAAGGGACTAATTTCAAGACAAAACGTCTCTTTTCTAGTATAATAAAAATGATAAGATAGGCTATAATATATGATATAATATCTATAATAGGAGGTGAGAGGATGTATAGTCAAGAACTTAAAGCCATTGAGTTATGTCTAAGATATCTTACAGAAAAAACAAAACTTAATAATGTCATTCGTAACGAGTTTGAAGATGTTGAAGAATTTGCTAAAGCTAAAATGAATATGTATAATTTCACGTCTATTGTAACAATTCTTTCCAATCAAAATGTTTCAGTTTATAACTTTGATCTCCCTCAATTTTTTAATGATGGAACGAGTCCTCTTTATAAAACTCCTTTATCTAAAAATGATTGTGACTTTCATACTGGGCTTTCTTTTCCTGACATCATTAATGCTATAATAACTTCTTTTCAGAAAAATGAATTTTCTTTTGATGAATTTAACAATGTTATTATTTCTAATAAAGATTTAGAAATAACAATGTCTCCAGAATGGTTACGCCGTTTAGCTGAAAATATTAAATATAGTCAAAAAAAACAAGTTTATTTATTTAATAAAAATTATGAAAATAATATATATGATGAAAAATCTTTATTAAATTACTTATATCATACTAAGACTTTCTTAGTTTCAGCTGATGATTCGAAATTTGAATTCAATGATGAATATAAAGAAGAAACTAGTAAAGTTCAAAAAAAGTATGCTAATACTAAAAAGGCGAAAGCTGAAGACATACAAAATGCTTTGCAAAAGCGCTTAGCGAAAAAATGGAATGTCAAAGTTGAAAAGTATACTATTCCTAATTATACATATATTTTACAGAAAGCTGCTGCTAATGGGGAATCTTTCTATAACTTAAACCTAGAACAACAAAAGAAAATAATCAATCAATGGCTTTTAGAAATGGAAAGTAGTAGTACTTATAATATGGAACAACTTCGTAAATTACTTCTTGCCATGAATAAATTTCCTATCAACGATTTAAAAAAAGAAATCGATTTAAAAGCTTGCTTCTTAGGTTTATTTTCACTATATATAACAGCTCTTTTAGCAAGCAATATTGATCCTTATGAAATATCAATTACTAAATTTAATATAACTAAATATGTTTCACCATCTAACTTAAATGTTTACCTTGATTTAAAGAAAATTATTAAGCAAATTAATAATTTAAGTGAACAAGAAAAAGCTAAAGATAGTATTAGTTCTACTATTAATACCAAAATGGCTGAAATTAATAAGTTAAGAGATAGTGACAATGATTCCCTTATGGAACAAAAAATAGCCGAATTAGGGACTTTGATTACGCAATATAAAAAACGTAAATCATACGAATCATCACTTCAACGTCAACGTAATTCTTACCAAAGTATTTTGCAGTACAATCAAGCCCATAGTCTTGAAGATATTGCTTTTGAAAATGATCGCATCTTAGCTTTAATCGAAAATTGCATTATAAATGGTCGTGTCTATTTTGATGCGTACAATGCTAATAAAATTGTAGTAGAAAACTTTAATAAAGAAGTTGGTTTAGTTGACTTTAAAACAACTATTTCTGTAGCTAATCTTCTAACTTTAATTGAAAATATTAACTATTGTCTTGATGATGCTAATCCTGAAAAAAGACCTTCAAGTCTTCTCACTAGTGCTTCAAGTATTTAAAACCAAAATAGGAGTGTCTACAGACACTCCTTTTAATATCCTCAATTATTTTAAATTTTTAAAGACATTACCTAAAGTATCTTGGATTACTAAATTGGCCTTATTCATTACAGCAATATCATCTTTATTAATAATGACTAACTTATTTCCTTGATAATAGTTAACAAAAGATGCTGCAGGATAGACGACTAGGGAAGTCCCTGCAATAATTAATAAATCACATTCTCTGATAGCTTTAATTGCTTTAGTTACTATCTCTTCATCCAAGGCTTCTTCATATAAAACAACATCTGGTTTGATAATCCCTCCGCATGAACATCTTGGAATCCCTTTACTTTCAAAGACCATCTCAGCATCAAAACTTTTTTGACATCGCATACAATGATTATGATAAATAGAACCATGGAGCAATAAAACATCATTAGATTTAGCTTTTTCATGAAGCCCATCAATATTCTGCGTAACAATTGTCACTTTTTTTCCTTTGTTTTCTAACTTTTTTAGATATTTATGAGTAACATTTGGCAAAGCATCTAAACAATTTAACTTATCCTTATAAAACTTATAAAATTCTTCGGGATTATTGATAAAAAAAGAATGACTTAAAATAACTTCTGGCGGATATTTATAATTTTCATTATACAAACCATCAATACTTCTAAAGTCTTTTATTCCAGACTCCGTACTTACTCCAGCTCCTCCAAAAAAGACAATTTTTGTTGCTTCATCAATCATTTTTTGCAATTCTTCGATTTTTTTCATAGCCACATCACCATATTTATATTATAATTGAAATTAAGAAAAGGGGTCAAAAAATGATAAAAAAAATTACATCTTCTATTCTAGTTATTCTTCTTTTAGTAGCGCTTACGTTCTTTGCCATCTTCCAAGTTGCACAAAATTTATTTAGCGTTAATAACATTACTAGTCTTTTACAAGAAAAGGAAAATGGTACTTCATTCAGTGAAAAGGTTATTAACGAAATCTTTGTTGATACTAATAAAGATGAAATTACTAAGTATTTAAACCAGGAACAATTTGAAAAAGAGCTAGCAAACTATTTTAATCAATTAGTTATTTATTCAGCAAGTAATAAAAAGGATAGTAAACCAACGACTGATAACTTGCGTCAAATTTTAAATGATGCCGAAAATAACTATGAAAAGGCTACCAACAAGGAATTTGATAAATCTATCATTGATGAAATGTTAAATAATTTAGATAGTGAAATTGACAATGTTATAGATGATTACTTTAAAGATAATGAAGCAAGTAAAAAAATCTTAACTATAATATATAGTCCGGTTAAGAATATTAGTTTAGGCTTTGCAATATTTATTATTATTTTAATCTTTGTTATTAATAAAAATATCTTCTTAAGCCTTATTTATCCTGGTATTAGCTTTGCCATTAATGGTGCAACAATGCTTCTAATCGGCATAGTCATCAGCAAATCTTTGAATGGTCAAATACCTAATCTTCTTTTAAATAATATAGCAGCTCAATTTTATAAATTTGGTCTTATTGGTCTTGTAGTAGGATGTATCTTAATTATCTTCAACGTTATTTATAATAAAAAATTTAATTCAGTTGCTTAAAAAAAGTGCCATCTTAACAGACGGCACTTTTAATATTCCATAAATTTTTAAATATCCTTTTTATTTTCCCATTTCCAATTAGCAACACAAGGCATATCAACCCCATATTCTCTAATATATTCTTTATGTTCTATTAATTTTTCTTTCATCAATTTTTCAAGATAGATTCCTTTACTACCTAAATTAGGTATTAATCGACAAGCTTCAATTACTAAATGATATCTATCAATTTCATTTTGAACACGCATGTCAAATGGTGTCGTGATTGAACCTTCTTCCATATAACCTTTCACTACTATATTATGATTATATCTATCATATAATAGTTCATGAATTAAAGAAGGGTAGCCATGGAAGTTGAAAAGAATTGGTCTTTTTTTAGTGAATAAAGCATCATATTCCTCATTTGTTAAACCATGTGGATGTTTGTCATGACTTTGAAGTTTAAATAAGTCAACTACATTTATGAAACGTATTTTTACCTTTGGTAAATATTCATTAATAATTGATGTGGCCGCTAGACTTTCTAACGTAGGGGTCTCACCACAGCAAACCATTATTAAATCAGGCTCACTTTCTTGGTCATTACTTGCAAAATCCCAAATTCCTAAACCTTGACTACAATGTTTGATTGCTTGATCCATAGTTAACCATTGTGGTCTAACATGTTTCGAAGTTACAATTGCATTAACATAATTTTTTGTTTTTAAGCAATGGTCTAAACATGATAGTAAACAGTTAGTATCGGGAGGTAAATACATACGAACAATATCAGCTTTCTTAGTTGCTAAATGATCTAAGAAACCAGGATCTTGATGGGTATATCCATTATGATCTTGTTGCCATACATTACTTGTTAATATGTAATTTAATGATGCTATATCTTCACGCCAAGGAATTTGGCGACATATTTTTAACCATTTAGCATGTTGACTAGTCATTGAATCTATTACTCTAACAAAAGCTTCATAACTAGCAAAGAAACCATGACGCCCTGTTAATAAGTAACCTTCTAGCCAACCCTCACACATGTTCTCTGATAACATTCCATCCATAACACGTCCATTTTTAGCTAAAAATTCATCGTTACTTAAGATATTTGCCATCCATGAACGATTTTGACTCTCAAAAACATGCCCTAAACGATTAGACATCGTCTCATCAGGCCCAAAAATTCTAAAATTTTTATTTTGTTCATTTAAATTGAAAACATCTCTTACATAATTACCAATTTCAATCATATCTTGTGCTTCAATAGAACCTGGTTTATCAAATTTTAAAGCATAATCTTTAAAATCAGGTAAAATTAAATCCTTTAATAATAAGCCACCATTAGCATTAGGATTTTTACCCATTCTCTTGTCACCTTTAGGCGCTAATTCTTGTAATTCATAATTTAGATGTCCATTTTGATCAAATAATTCTTCTGGATGATAACTTCTAAGCCAATTTTCTAATAGTTCTAAATGATTTTCACCAGTCATGTCAATAGGTACTTGGTGAGCTCTAAAAGTTCCTTCGATTTGTTTGCCTGAAACTACTTTAGGTCCCGTCCATCCTTTAGGGGTACGCAAGATAATCATAGGCCAACGTGGTCTATCTTGACAACCTTCAAGGCGAGCCTTTTTCTGAATTGCTTTTATTTCTTCGATTGCTTCATCAAGTGCTTTGGCCATTTTCTCATGCATTGTCATTGGGTCATCACCAGCTACAATAACTGGTTTCCATCCGCAACCTTTAAAGAAGTCTAAACATTCTTCTTCACTAATTCGTGAAAAAATAGTTGGGTTACTTATTTTATAACCATTTAAATGTAAAATTGGTAAAACAGCTCCGTCATTTTCGGGATTTAAAAATTTATTTGAATGCCATGAAGTTGCTAAGGAAGCCGTTTCTGCCTCACCATCACCAACAACAACTGTTGCTATTAAATCTGGATTATCTAAAACAGCGCCAAATCCATGAGCTAAACTATATCCTAATTCACCACCTTCATTAATTGAACCAGGGGTTTCAGGGGCAACGTGGGAACTAATTCCCCCAGGAAATGAAAATTGCTTAAATAATTTCTTTAACCCTGTTTCATCTTGCGAAATAGTAGGGTAGTACTCACTGTAAGTACCTTCTAAGTAAACATTACTAACAATGGCATTACCACCATGTCCTGGACCAGATATATATATCATATTTAAATCATATTTATTAATAATTCTATTTAAATGTGCATATACAAAAGTTTGACCAGGAATTGTTCCCCAGTGGCCGACAATTTTTTTCTTAACATCGCTTTTTTCTAAACGCCTCTTTAATAGGGGATTATCAAGTAAATAAAGTTGGCAAGCAGACAAATAATTAGCAGCATTCCAATATTTATTTAGTTTATCAAAATATTCTCTAGTATCATATTCTGTCATATTCTATTCTCCTTTTATCATACTACTAATTATATCATGTGACTACTTATAAGTAAATTTGAGTTGCGGTATTTTACGAACATCAAGTTATGTTTTTAATATTTTATTTAGTATTATTTGTTAAATCTAGTTTT
>CAKOHV010000008.1 GCA_934086145.1 uncultured Bacilli bacterium | reverse complement strand
GGATTTTAAGTCTATGGAGAAGACTCAGTAGAGTGTCTGTGAAGTAGAAATTTGAAATCGTGAGATTTCAAGGACAATTTTATTTGTCTTTTGTTCCTATTATAATGTTTGTGCACTTCTTTTAGTGTACCTCTTGAAATGGCTATATAATTTATGTATAATTTATATTAACATAATGAGGAGTGATGATATGCGTAAAATTATGGCTAGTTTAGATTTTGGAAGTGATTCTATAAAGTTAGTTGTAGGAGAAATGGTTCATAAAAAACTAAATGTATTAGCTGTCGCAGAAGCTCCTAGTAAGGGAATGAAAGAGGGCGTTTTAGTAAATCCTAATGAGGTTTTATCTTCTTTAAAAGAAGTTATAAAAAAATGTGAGGATGTCATAGGATTGAAAATTCGTCAAGTTATAGTTGGGCTTTCAAGTAAAAGTGCTTCTTTTGCCGTTGTTAATGGAAGTGTAAATATTAATAATGAAGGCAATTTAATAACTGGGGTTGATGTTATTCGTGTTTTAAGTGCCGCCATAAAAGGACGTGTTGATGAAGAACATGAGTTTATAACTATTATGCCAACTAGTTTTACATTAGATGATAATCGAGTTGTTAGGGATCCTAAAGGACTTACTTCAACTAAATTAGATGTAAGAGGCGTTTTAATTACGGTTTTAAAGAAAAATGTCTATCCTATTTTGGCTTGTTTAGAACGTTTAAATATTGATGTTTTAGATATATCATTAAATACGATAGGTGATTATTATGAATTTAAAACTAAGGAGACAGCTAAAAATGTTGGTGTTTTAGTTAACTTAGGAGCAGAAACAACGACCATATCAATCTTTAATAAAGGTGTTTTAACTAATACGGAAGTTGTTTTATTAGGCGGTAAGAATATTGATAATGATATAGCTTTTGTTTATAAGATTGCTTTAGCGGATGCGAAGAAGTTAAAAGAAAAGTTTGCGCTTGCCCATAGTCGTCTAGCGCAAGCAAGTGATGTTCGCTTTGTTAAGAATAGTGCTGGTGATGAAATTAAGGTTAATCAGTACGAGGTAAGTGAGGTTGTTAAGAGTAGGCTTGATGAAATGCTAAAATTAACTAAAAAACAAATAAATCACTTAACAAAAAAAGAAATAAGTTATATAATATTCACAGGAGGATTGACTGAAATACGTGATTTTAGGTTGGTTCTAGAAGAAATTTATGGACAGAGTTTTACGTTAGGGCGAACTAGCGAAATTGGTGTTAGACATAATAAATTTAGTTCTTGTGTGGGATTAATAAAATATTATGCTGATAAGGCAAGACTTAAAGATAAAGATTTTTCGATATTTAGTATAGAAGAACAACAGCTCTTAAGTGGTGTTAATCTAGAAAGTGATAATAACATGATTGGTAAGTTGTTCGGATATTTTTTTAATAGTTAGTAAGGAGGATTTGAGATGCAAGATTTAGCAAGGGATCAAATAGCTAAAATAAAGGTTATTGGTGCTGGTGGCGGCGGATGTAATGCTGTTAATCGTATGATTGAGTCCGGTGTTGGTGGTGTTGATTTTATCGTTGCAAATACAGATTTGCAAGTTTTAAATGTTAGTAAAGCTGAAACAAAGTTACAAATTGGTAAAACAATTTCAGAAGGTTTAGGTGCTGGAGGTAATCCAGAAGTTGGTCGTGAGGCGGCTTTAGAAAGTAAGAAAGAAATTGAAGAAGCTTTAGCAGGAGCAGATATGGTCTTTGTTACTTGTGGTTTAGGTGGTGGTACTGGTACTGGTGCAGCACCAATTATTGCCGAAATTGCCCAAGATCAAGGAGCTTTAACAGTTGCTATAGTTACGAAACCATTTAAGTTTGAAGGCCGTAAACGTATGGAACAAGCTGAAGTAGGTTTGGAAGAATTAAGAAAACATGTTGATACAATTATTGTTATTCCAAACGATCGTTTAAGAGATATTATTGATCGTACAACGCCAATGTTAGAAGCTTTTAAAGAAGTTGATAATGTCCTACGTCGTGGTGTTCAATCTATATCAGATTTGATTGCCGTTTCAGGTTTAGTTAACTTGGACTTTGCGGATGTTAAGGCCGTAATGCAAAACAGAGGTAATGCAATTATTGGTATAGGTATCGGTGTCGGTGAAGATCGTGCGGTTGAAGCGGCTAAACAAGCGGTTGCTTCTCCATTACTAGAAAATACGATTGACGGAGCAACAGATGCCATAATTAATATAACAGGTGGCAATAGTTTAACCTTGTTTGAAGCCGAAGATGCTGCGGAAGTAGTTAGAAATGCGGCTAATACAGATATTAATACCATCTTTGGTGCGGTTATTAACGAAAACTTAAATGATGAAGTTATTGTTACCGTTATCGCAACTGGATTTGATGATGACCGTGAACAAGTCGGAACAATCTCAGATGATTTACCAAAGACAGCTTCATACATGAGAGATGATGATTTAGATAGTGAAATTGATATTCCACCATTCTTAAGAAATAGAGACGATTTTTAAAAATCGTTTTTTTTTCGACATAAAAATACTATGGAATGTAGTATTTTTTTTATAGGTGATTTAATGAAAGTATATTTAGACTTACTATTTATCTTAAATTTCTTATTAGATTTTATTATTCTAAGTGCGGTTAATTATATTTTAAGACGGAATGTTAAGCAAGGAAGAATTCTTTTAGGAAGTTTGATTGGAACGGTAACTTTGTTAATTTTATTTATTAAGTTAAGTAACTTGGAACTTTTATTATATAAGTTGATTATAAGTGTGGTAATGATTATCGGGACTTTTGGTTATAAAGATTTAAATTATTTTATAAAGAATCTTCTTTATTTTTATATGGTTAGTATGCTCCTAGGGGGAGCTGTTAGTTTTTTTGATAATCAGTTTAGTTATAGTAATAAGGGTTTAGTATTTAGAAAAAATAGTTTGAGTTTTAGTTACTTTTTTGTTTTTATCTTAGGCATCTTTTTATTTGTTAAGTATTTAAGAGCTTTTAAGTTATTAAAGAATAATTATAGTAATTATTACCGGTGTGAAATATTTTTTAATGATAGGGATTATGTTTCAGTGAATGCTTTTTTAGATACAGGGAATAAACTTAAGGATCCTTATAGTAACAAAAGTATTATTTTATTAATGAAAGAATTTGCCAAAAATATTCAGACAAGTCCAATTTATGTGCCATATAATTCCTTGAATAATCATGGCTTGTTAGAATGCTACAAAGTCCAAAAAATAGTGATTGATGGTAAGGAGTGTGATGATTTTTTAGTCGGAGTAAGTGAAGAAAACTTTTTTATGGATGGGATTGAATGTATTATTAATTCGAAGATAATGGAGGGATTAAAGTGATTAAATTAATTAAAAAATTACTTTTGTTTTTAAAGCAGAAGTATAATCAATTTTTCTTTGTAGGGAGTGCTGATTTATTACCGCCACCGCTTTCTAAGGAAGAAGAAATACAATATTTAATAAAAGCTCAGCAAGGTGATATAAAAGCTCGTAATATTTTAATTGAACATAATTTAAGGCTGGTGGTTTTTATAGCTAAAAAGTACGAAAACATTAGTGAGGGCTTAGAAGACTTAGTTAGTATTGGATCAATTGGGTTAATAAAGGGAATTAATACTTATAAAATAGATAAAAATATAAGATTAGCCACCTATGCTTCGCGGTGTATTTCAAATGAAATATTAATGTTTATTAGAAAGAATAAAAAAAGAAATAATGATGTAAGTTTTGAAGAAGCTTTAACCTATGATGGTGAAGGCAATGAATTACATTTAGAAGATATCGTTGGAACAGAAGATGATGTGGTATATAAAGAATATGAAAGGAAGGTTGATATAGATTTATTAAAGAAAGAAATTGAAAAATTAAATGAACGGGATAAAAAAATAATGATTATGAGATATGGGCTTTATAATACGAATGAATATACGCAGAAGGAGGTGGCAACTTTACTGGGAATAAGTCAATCTTATATATCAAGAATTGAAAAAAAGGTGATAAAAAACATAAAATACTCTTTAGAATAGGGAAGATACTGAGAAAAGTATCTTTTTTTGTAAGAAAATGTACATTTGGTGGGCATGAATTTAGATAATTTATGATATAATTATCATAGGTGTTAATATGAAAAATATATATGGCGTTAAAAGAGAAGATTTAGAAAAATATTTTATAGATAATAATGAAAAGAAGTTTAAAGCCTTGCAAGTATATGAGTGGCTATATGATAAGAGGGTATCTTCTTTTTTTGAAATGAGTAATATTAAGAAAGAATTACAAGAAAAGTTGAATAATGATTTTTCAATGAAAATGATTAAAATTCAAAAAAAGCAAGAAGATAACTTAACGAAGAAATATCTTTTTAAATTGGAAGATGACAATTTTGTCGAAGCTGTATTGATGGAACATGATTATGGTTTATCAATATGTGTTAGTAGTGAAGTAGGCTGTAATATGGCTTGTGCTTTTTGTGAATCAGGGCGCTTAAAAAAGGTACGTAATTTACAAAGTTATGAAATGGTAGAACAGATTCTTTTGGTTGAAAAAGATATAAATAAGCGTATTTCTAGTGTGGTTATTATGGGAATTGGAGAACCTTTAGATAACTATGATAATGTAATGGATTTTATTAAAGTAATTAATGATCCGAAGGGAATAGCGATTGGGGCAAGACATATTACTTTGTCGACTTGTGGGATTATTCCAAAGATTAAACAATTAAGTCAGGAAAAATTGCAAATTAACTTGGCTATTTCCTTACATGCACCGAATACACAATTAAGAGATAAGATAATGCCTGTAAATAAAGTGTATAATTTGAGAGAATTAATAACGACTATTAGGGAATATATTGAAGCTACTAATAGACGGGTAACTATTGAATATGTTATGCTTAATAATGTAAATGATAATGAGTCACATGCTTTAGAGTTAGCAGCATTATTAAAAGGAATGAATGTGTATGTTAATTTAATTCCTTATAATGAGACGAATCATTTAGAATTTAAAAAAAGTAGTAAACAAAATATTATGAAATTTTATGATACATTAAAAAAACGCGGTATTAATGTAACAATTAGAAAAGAATTTGGGGGCAAAATTGATGCGGCGTGTGGTCAACTTAGAAGCAAAGAGGTGGAATTGTGAAAACATTTTATTTAACAGATTCAGGAAAGGTTAGAGATCATAATGAAGATTCCGTAACCATTTTAAAAAACGCTAACGATGAATATTTATTAATCGTTGCTGATGGAATGGGCGGACATCGTGCGGGGGAAGTTGCTAGTTCGATTGTCGTAACGCATATGGGAAAAAGATTCTCTGAAATGAGTAGTATTGGTAGTAAAATTGATGCTATTAATTGGTTGAAAGATAATGTCGATGAAATAAATAAAGAAATTATTGATCATACTAAAGAACATCCTGATAGTGCTGGCATGGGAACAACAGCGGTTATGGCTTTATTAACTAATAATTTCTTGATTTTTGGTAATATTGGCGATTCATCAGGATTTGTTTATAAGAATGGCAAGTTAAAGAAAGTTACTAACGATCATACGTTGGTTAACTTATTAGTAGCAGCTGGTGACTTAACTGAAGAAGAAGCTAAGTATCATCCAAAGCGTAATGTTTTAATGAAAGCCTTAGGAAGTAGTGAAAAAGTTGAACTTGATATCTTTGAAGTTGATACAAGTGTAGATGGAATCTTCTTATGTAGTGATGGCCTTACTAATATGTTAACAAGAGAACAAATTGAAAAAGTTTTAAATGATGAAGAATTAGATGTTGAAGAACAGATTATTAAATTAATACGTAAAAGTAATGCAAGAGGGGGTACGGATAATATTTCAATAGCTTATCTGAAAAGAGAAAGTGGTGATGAACAATGATCATGAAGGGGCAAAAAATAAATGATCGTTATCAAATAATTAAGTCGATTGGTGAAGGTGGAATGGCTAATGTATATTTAGCCTATGATACAATTTTAGATCGTGATGTAGCGGTTAAGGTTTTACGTGGGGATTTATCTAATGATGAAAAATTCGTTAGAAGATTTCAAAGAGAAGCTTTATCAGCTAGTTCGTTAAGTCATCCTAATATTGTCGAAGTTTATGATGTTGGTGATGATAATGGTCAGTATTTCATTGTTATGGAATATATTGATGGTAAAAATTTAAAAGATTTATTGAAGAAACGTGGAAAATTAACGGTTTCCGAAGTCGTTGATATAATGAGTCAAATTGCTGATGGTCTTTCAGTAGCACATGATTCTTATATTATTCACCGTGATATTAAGCCCCAAAATATAATGATTTTGGAAAATGGATTAGTTAAAATAACGGATTTTGGTATTGCTATGGCAATGAATGCTACGCAATTAACGCAGACTAATTCGGTTATGGGTAGTGTTCATTATTTACCACCAGAACAAGCAAGTGGTAAAGGAAGTACCTTAAAAAGCGATATTTATTCCATGGGTATTTTGATGTATGAGTTATTAGTTGGTCAATTACCATATCGTGGTGATAATGCCGTTGAAATAGCTTTAAAGCATTTAAAAGAGCCACTTCCTAGTATTAGAGATGAATTACCTGATATACCGCAAAGTGTTGAAAATGTTATCTTAAAAAGTGCTGCTAAGAATCCTAAAAATAGATATAATGATGCCCGTGAAATGTATGAAGATTTGAAGACTTGCTTAGATGAATCGCGTTTAAATGAACCAAAATTAGAATATCAATATCCAGAGTTAGATAGTGATAATAAGAAGTTTACAAAACAAGTTGAAAAAGCAATCAGTGTTGAAAATAGCGAGGATGAAGACGAAGCGGTTTCTGTAAAACAGATAAAGGATGAAGATATTAAGAAAGAGAATAAATTATTGATTGTTTTATCTTCTATCTTTGTTGGTTTGATTGTTGTGGTGGCAGCCATTGTCTTATTTATTCCATCGTTAATTAAACAAAAAGATATTAAAGTCCCAGATGTTTCCAATATGGATGTTACGAAAGCTATTGAAACTTTACAAAATGTTGGGTTTGAAGTATCTGATGATCAATTAGAAATTAGTGATGATAAAGTCCCTGAAGGTAAAGTTGTCAAAACGAATCCGGCTTCGGGTAGTAAACGAACTAAAGGAACAATTGTTAAGTTATATATATCAACGGGAGATTCGCAAATTACGGTTGAAGATTATACCGGAAAAAATTATTTAGAAGTAAAAGGAGCTTTAGAAGCTTATGATATTTCGGTTTTGATTGAGAAGAAAGAAGTCGATGATAAGAATATTACTGATGGCAATATAATTGGTCAAGATGTGGCAGCTGGAGAAAAATTAAGTGCCGGTGATACAATTACTTTATATATTCCAAATGTTGTAACGAAGTATCCAGATTTTACTGATGGTTCTTATACAATTGATGATGTTCAAAAATTCTGTGATCAATACGGGGTAAAATTAAAGATTGTTTATGATACAACAACTAGTTATAATGCAGGAACGATTTTCCAACAAAGTCGTGATAAAGGATATACAGTAATGGAAGGAACAACATTTACAATTACAGTTGCTAAGGAAGCAGAAAATTCTGATTCACAAGTTTCAGATGGAGACTGTGATGAAGAAATGCAAGCAAGTGGTATGTGTTAGATGAATGGGAAAGTAATTAGAGTTATTAGTAACTTATATACCGTTAAAATAGAAGAACAGTTATATGGTTGTCATGCTCGGGGAAAGTTTAGAAAAGACAATATTACACCAATGGTTGGCGATGATGTTATTGTTGATACGGACAATAACATTATCGTTAAAATACTACCGAGAAAGAATGAGTTAGCTCGTCCAGTAGTGGCTAATGTCGATATGGCTTTAGTAGTAACTAGTGTTAGAAAACCTAATTTAGATTTGAATTTGTTGGATAAATTAATTGCCATAATAACTTTTAATAAGATAGAACCAGTTATTTGTTTTACAAAACTTGATTTGTTAGATGAAGTTGATTTAAAAGATATTGAAAATTTAAGAGAGTATTATGAAATGATTGGTATTAAGTGCTTTTATAATACGGAAAAAAATGAAATAAAAAAATATGTTCGAAATAAAATCGTGGTCTTAGCCGGTCAAACAGGGGCTGGTAAGAGTAGTTTGTTAAATTCTTTAGAAGAAGGTTTAAATATTGCGACTAATGAAATTAGTGAGGCCTTAGGAAGAGGAAAGCATACAACTCGTCATGTGGAACTTTTCGGAATAGGAGAAGGTTTTATAGCTGATACCCCAGGTTTTTCAGCCATTGACTTAAAAGATATGACAATTGAGGACTTGAAAAACGCTTTTAAAGAATTTGGAAATTATGAATGTCGTTTTAATGATTGTGCGCATTTTAAAGAAATTGACTGTGGAGTCAAAGAAGCCTTGAAAGAAAAGAAAATATTACAGTCACGCTATGATAATTATCTTAGATTTATGGAGGAAATAAAGAAATGAAAGTAGGAGTATCATTTATAACAAGTGATTTTGATTTAGAAACAACAATAAAAAAAATTGATGAATCAAATGCTGATTATATTCATGTTGATATGATGGATGGAATCTTTGTTGAGAATGCTAATTTTACAGTTTCAGAAATAAAAAAGATGTTTAAGAAGACGACAAAACCATTAGATGTTCATATGATGGTGTGTTCACCTAATAAGTATGTTAAAGAATTTGCTAAGATGAAAAATGTCGAGTATTTGACGCTTCATTATGAATCACATCGTCGTCCGATAGATGTTATTAATATGATTCGCCATACCAATATGAAAGTTGGTTTAGCTATTAATCCCGAAACCAAGGTTAGTCATATTATTCCGTTATTAAATCATGTTGATCAGGTTCTGATAATGAGTGTTAAACCGGGTAAGGGTGGACAAAAATTTATGGAAGATGTTTTATACAAAGTTGAAACTTTGAAAGACATAAGAGAAGAGAATAATTATCACTATATAATTAGTATTGATGGTGGCATTAATGCCGAAACGGCAAAACTAGCTAAAGATGCCGGAGTAGATATGGTAGTTAGTGGATCTTATGTCTGTAAGAGTATGAACTATAATGAAAGAATAGATAGTTTAAGAAATTAAACTATTTTTTTTAGGATATGTAATCAGTTAGTATGGTATAATGTAAAAGAGGTATGTATTAATGGATAAAGTAATTACAGAAATATTAGAATTGATTGAAAGTAATGGGTTTGAAGCTTATGTTGTTGGAGGATATGTGAGAGATTTTCTTCTTCAGATTTCATCAACCGACGTTGATATATGTACAAATGCTAAAGTAGTTGACTTAATGAGTATTTTAGCTGATTATCAACCAGTTAGTGGAAACTATGGAGCGGTTAAGTTATTTTATAAAGGCTATAAAATAGATCTTACAACGTATCGTAAAGATATAAAGTATGAAGGTAATCGTCGAAACTTAGAAGTTGTATATGTTAATAATTTAGTTACGGACTTAGAACGAAGAGATTTTACTTGTAATACTTTATGTATGAGTCGTAGTGGGCAGATAATTGATTTATTAGATGGAAAACAAGATATTGAAGACAAGATAATTAGATGTGTTGGTGACATTGAGAAAAAAATGTCTGAAGATCCATTGCGAATTTTAAGGGCAATAAGATTAGCAACTTGTTTAAATTTTAAAATAGAACAAAACTTATATGATTTTATTAAGAATAATAAACAATTGGTTGCTAATCTTTCAAGGAATAGAATAAAGGAAGAATTAGATAAAATCTTAATTAATAAAAATGTTAATAAGGGATTAGATTACTTAAGAAGATTAGGCTTATTAGAAGTTATCGGAATTGACTTTACTAAAATCGTTTATGTTTTTGATTTATGTGGAATGTATAGTCAGTTAACTTTATTAAGAGAGTTTCCTTTTTCAAAAGAGGAAAGAGAACATATCAAAGATATCCAAAAAGTGTGTGCTTCCGGAAAGATTGATAAAATGACCTTATTTAATTATGGCCTTTATGTTTGTAGTGTTGCGGGAACCATTATGGGAATTAGTAAAGAAGAAATAGCTAAGATGGATAAAAATATGGAAATTAAATCAATTAAGGATATTCAAATTAGTAGTGATGAAATATGTGATATTTTACATATTGAGCCTTCCAAAGCTATCGGAGATGTATATAGTATTTTAAAAGACTTAATTTTAGATGGACAACTAATTAATGACAATGAACAATTGAAAAAGCATTTAGAAATTCAGGGAAAGAAGTGGTTGAATGAAGGAAAGTTTAAAAAGAATTTTACGTTCTAAGAAATTTGTTATTAGTGATTTTTTAATCAAAATAGCTTATGAAAAGAAACTTAGTTTAAATGAGTTTTTAGTTTTAATTTATTTAGAAAATGATTTTAGTGATCATTTTGAAATTGAATTAATTAGTAATAATTTGGGAATTAGTGTTAATGATGCGATGGAAGCTTTTAATTCGTTGACTTTAAAAGGTTTAGTATCTTTAGATTCAGTAAAGGGAGCAGATCGCCGTTTTAATGAAGTTGTTAATTTGAATAATGTTTATGATGTGGCATTAGAAGAATTAAGTAATGAAGCGCAAAAAGAACAAAAAGAGGATATTTTTAAAGTCTTTGAACGAGAACTTGGCCGAACCATTTCTTCGATGGAATTGGAGTTGATTAATGGATGGTTAGTTAGTGGAACTTCCGAGGAGATGATTTTAGGGGCTTTAAGGGAAGCAGTTTATAATGGGGTTAGTAATTTTCGTTATATTGATAAAATAATCTATGAATGGGAAAAGAAAGGTTTTAAGACGATGGATGATGTTAATAATCATTTGAAGAATCGTTATCAAGGGAAAGATAAACCGCAGGCGAAAGCTAATTTGAAAAAAGAACAAGATATTTTAGATTATGATTGGTTGGATGAATAATGGTAAGTAATTTTAATGAAAAGTTAGATAAGATGTTTCCCGATGCCCGATGTGAATTAAATTATTATCGTGATTATGAGTTATTAATTGCAACAGTTTTATCAGCACAGTGCACAGATAAACGAGTTAATGAGGTAACGAGTGTCTTATTTAGTCAATATGATATTTATGGTTTAGCAAAAGCTAATCGAACCGATATCGAAAAGATAATTAGAAGTTGTGGTTCTTATACGAAGAAAAGTAAATATATTATTGAAATTGCTAAAAGTTTGGTAGAAAATTATAATGGAGTGGTTCCTAATGATCGAGAGTATTTGGAGTCTTTACCGGGAGTAGGGAGAAAGACTTGTAATGTTGTTTTAGCTAATTTATTTGATGTTCCAACAATTGCGGTTGATACGCATGTTTTAAGGGTTAGTAAGAGGTTAAAAATAGCTAAAAAGATGGACAACGTCTTGACTGTTGAAAAGAAGTTACAGAAGGTTGTACCAATGGCTTTATGGAGTCGCACTCATCATCAATTGGTTTTGTTTGGCCGTTATATTTGTAAGGCGGCAAAACCGGATTGTGCTAATTGTTTGTTCTATGATGAATGTAGTAGTCGAGATAAAAGAAAGATTTAAAAAAGATTGCTTTAAAGCAATCTTTTTTGTTATTTACAGCCAGTATTTTTTTCATTACAGGTTAAGCCATTAGAACAAACGTAGACAATTGAAGTCTTTTGGGATATCTTATTATTGTATTGAAATTTGATTGTTAAAAGATATGTGCCAGTTTTGTTTAAGGGAATTTCTGGAATGTTGGTTGTAATTTGTGTTTGATTAGTTACATCTTTAAGGCCTGTATTATTTTTTAAAGAGGCTTTAAGATTGAAAATGTTTTTAAAATTTTTGGTTGTAGTATTATCAGCGTTGCCATTAAGGCAGACGTTAGTAGGCGTTACTGGGCCCCCTCCAGTTCACCAGAATTATTATCGGTAGGAGTATTTGGAGTGTTGTTATCGTCAGTTGTTGAATCATTAGGTGTGTTATTATTACCGATGCTGGATGAACTTTTTGCGTCAATTATTAAGCCAGAACTCATATTTGATTTAAAGATACTATATGCTGATCTAATGATGAAAGTGTAATTACCACTTGTCGGCACTTGGTAGCGATATTCGGTTTCAGAGGTGTATCCGAGGGCTTGTTCGCCAGTTTCTGTTTTTAAGTATATTTGATAGCCTATGGTACCTATATTGTTATTGTTATATTCGAGTCGCTGGTTTAGGTAAGATTCAGCTTGGCTGCCATAATTTTCTTTAAAATAACTTTGTAAGTATGATTGATTAATGGCATTAGGCGTTTGGATAGGACTCCAACTTAGAGTGATTAGTCCATTAGATTCACTACTTTTTCCATTGGTTGGATTGCTTAATTGAGCAAAACGAGTGGAAATTTTACTTGGTTCAGTTCCTTTTTTGAAGACATCAGTACCAATTAGGTTAGCAGGAGTGTATTCACTAGGAAGTTCAGTAGGAATAGTTTCTTTTTCGTATTTTGAAGATATTACGGTATCAGGTTTTGTAAATTTAGAATTCTTTTTATATATTTTATTACCTATGACTGCTGAAATTTTCTTTCTTTGAATAGCAGCTTTGATAGAGTCAGTATAATGTTCATGACTTAGTTGATCGTAGCCATACCAGAAGGAAATTACGTAGTCTGGAGAGTAAGTTACAACCCAGTTATCGGCTGAGGCACTGTCGGGAACGTTATTAGCTTTTAAAGCGGCAGAGTCATAAGTACTTGTACCTGTTTTAGAACCAATATCTGTACCACTGACATTTAGGTTTCCACCAACGCCAGCTTTGGTTGCTGAAACAAGCATATCGTTAATCATGTAAGCTGTTTCTTTACTCATTGCTTGAACTTTTTCTGGTTTGTGTTCAATAACTTCATCAGTTTCTTGTAATATTATTTTAGTATAGGTATATGGTTCAATATAATATCCGCCACGGGCAAATGTTCCGTAAGCTGCCGCCATATCTAGTGGACTAACAGTCATACCTCCACCAATTGCATATGATTCGTATAGGGTATCGCCATAATTGATTCCACAAGCATGACTAAATTCAGCAATTTTGTTTTTATCAACGGCTTGGAATGCTTGAACGGCAGGGATATTTCGTGATTGAATAAGGGCTTGGCGCATTGTCATTGCCCCTTTATATGTACGATCTGAGTTGGCTATTTTTTGACCATTTGAATAAGTCATAGGGGTATCATAGAAGATTGTTCCAGGTGAACCATTATTATATTCAAGATATGGTCCATAGTCTAAGATTGGTTTAATTGTTGAACCTGGTTGAGTTTTCATTTGAGTAGCACGGTTATAACTTAGAACACGGTCTTGGTTACGATCACCATCTATTGCTGTAATAGATCCATCTTTAACATCAGTGATAACAAGACCTATTTGAATATAATCATCAACCCATTTGTATCCTAATTCTCCAGAATTTAATTGATTTAAGACATCTTGAACATCAGGATCTAAGGTTGTATAGATTAACATTGGGGTCTTATATGGATTAAGCTCAGTTTTCTTTTCAATATCTCTAATAACAGTATCAATAAATGATTGATATTTATTTAAACCTTCATTGGTCTTTTTGTGAATTAGTGATTCAACAGAAATATTTTTGGCATCTTCGGCTTGTTCTTCGGTTATATATCCATGTCTAACCATTAGGTTTAGAACAGTATCACGACGTCTGGTTGCTAAATCGATACTATTAAATGGATTATATAGGGAAGGAGCATTGAAGATTCCAGCTATTAAGGCAGCTTCTGGAAGGGTTAAGTCTCTTACTGATTTATTAAAGTAAGTTTGACAAGCTTGTTCAACACCATAGGTTCCACTTCCTAAGAATGGAGCATTAACATAGAATTCAATAATTTCTTCTTTAGTATAATTTTTTTCAATTTTGAAAACTGACATATAGATATCGGTAAACTTACGAACGATTCCTTGCCAACCATGTGATTCGGTTGAAGTGAAGGTGTTTTTAACAACTTGCATGGTAAGGGTTGATGCTCCACCGGCATTAGAATGTCCAGCTAATTGACCAAGACTCGCTTTGGCAAATCTGACGATATCAAAACCATTGTGTTGGAAAAATTTAGAATCTTCGGTTGCAACAATGGCATCAATAAGAACTTGTGGTAAGTCGTCATAGTAAACTAATTCACGTTGTTCACTACCTAATCGGGCATATTCATTACCATTTTTATCATAAACGATAGAGGCTTCTTTACTATAAAGTAAGTCAGTATCAAAGTCCGGTGCGGAAACGACGATGTAGCCACAGAAAACTAAGATTGCAGATGTCGCAATGATTCCTAGTAACATGATTAGGATTAGAACGGCATTTAAAATCTTATGACTTTTTTTCTTCTTTGGTTTATTTTCTTTTTGCGTTTGTTTTTTTTCTACTTTGATAGCAGCATTTTTTTTAGCACTATTTTGTGCTTTATTAGTTACGGATGTCTTTTTCTTTACCGTAACTATTTTTTTGTCTTTTGGTTCGGCCATCTTTTATTCTCCTTTAAAAAATACTTCATCAACGGCTTTTAGATAATCTAAAGTTGGTTGATATCCTTCTTTTATAATACAAGAGTTTTCTTGGATGTATTGGTAGGCGATTGATTTTCTTTTTTCATTATCTATATAGTAGATTAGGTTTTCCCCAGGAAAAAGATAAACAATCCCATTCATTCTAATTATTAAAAAAGCAATTCCATTATGTCTTATGACATTTCGGATATGATTTATTTGATGCTCATGGATATTTGATAAGGGAAATGATGTTTTATTTAAAGTTTCCTTAGCATCAAAATCAATATATTTTCCGCGATATAAGCCATTATAATCTAGAGTAGATTGTTCTTTGAAATAAGCTTTTTCAATAACTTTTTTGTGATTTTTATAGGAAACATCAACAACACCAATAGGGGTTGGTTTCTTATAAATAAGTGCACGATCTTTTTCTAGGTAATAGTCATTACTTTGATTAATGAGATTTTCTAAGTCCATTCCACGATTACTATAGGATATGGTATATTTTGTATATTCTTTTTTTATGTTATTAGGATATTGCACAACAATCACCTTTCATAATTATACTATATTAGAAAGGTAAAATATAGTCTTAAAATTTTATTTTACGTATAAAAATTATGGCTATTTTTGTCGTTTTTGCCCCAAAAAGCGGGAAATATATTATAATGAATTTGGAAATGAGGAAATTTATGAAAGTTGATTATTTTATCCAAGAATTGATTGAAATGTTAGATGAAGTCAAGGTGGAGGTTGAGGCGGATATCTTGACAAACATTTAGATATAGTTTTATAATGTTAGGTATAAGAAGGGTGATTTGTTATGTATAATGATCGAATTACATTAACTCCACAAGATATTTTAGATAAAGAATTTAAAATAGATGCACGTGGTTTCAGACCACAAGAAGTGGATAAATTTTTAGATGTAATTATTAATGATTATAATGAATTTATTACTCTTATTAATGGTCTTAAGAAGGAAGTAAAGTTTTTAACAGATGAAAATAATAAGTTAAAAAGTGAATTACGTAGAATTAAATCTAACATTGAAGCTGCGGAAAGTACTAGTACAGGAAATACCGTTAGTAATGTTGATCTTCTAAGACGTTTAAGTCAATTAGAAAAAGTTGTTTACGGCAAGAATGAATAAGACTTTAGGCAAATGCTATATATATTAGATATATAGAGGAAAGTCCAAGCTCACACGACCTGTGATGGTTGTAAGTGTTCGTGCTAAGGGAAAAAATAACCTTAGGCAGTTTATACTGACGGCTTCGAAATAATCCTAAGGGGATTAAATTAGATATAAAAGTGCCAAAGAGACGAGGCTAGAAAGTAATTTCTAGAGTGGAACGAGGTAAACCCCGCGAGTGAGAAACCCAAATTTGGTAGGGGAGTCTTTACTAGGAATATGAACGATGTAAAGGACCTAGAAATAGGTAGATAAATATTTGCCACCTTTTTAAAGGGACAGAACGTGGCTTATTAAGGCTTATTTTTATTTTTTTATTTGACAAAAGAAAGGAATGTGAATAATCTTGAACGATGTTGGCGAATTGCTCCGATCTACTCGTGAAAGCTCAGGAGTAAGTTTAGAGGAAGCCAGTGCAGATTTAGAGATTAAAACGCTAATTTTAGAAAATATAGAAGATGGAAATATAGGTTGTTTTAAGGATATCTTTGTACTTAAGGATAATATTAGAAATTATGCTAAATATTTAGGTTTAGATGCCGATAAAGTAATTGATGAATTTAATGAGTATCTATTTGAGTATACTTCTAAGATTCCAGTTGAAGATATAGAAAAAGCAATGGAAGAAAAACAAAAAGAAGAAGTTAGTGAAGTGAAAATTGTTTCACCTTACACTGTTTCTAAAAAGAAATATGACAGTAAATTGATTATTGTATTAAGTATTATTTTAGCTGTTTTAGTTTTACTGGTAGTAGTTTGGTCGGTTAAACAAATAACTATGGATAATAAAACGACGAATATAATTAGTTATGAAAAGTAGGTGTGCTATGGTAAAGTTGCAAACAAGCAGAAAGGAACCAAAGAAAAAGGGAATGAATTTACCTAATAAGATTACATGTGTTAGATTAGTCTTATCAGTAATTGTTCTTTTAATTCTTTTATTTCCATGGCGAGATGTTAATGTTGAATGGCCCGTATATAGTGTTTTAGGGGTTGAAAATGTTAATTTGAAATATATAATAGCTGGTGTTTTATTTATGATAGCATCAGTAACTGATTTTTTAGATGGTTACATTGCTCGTAAGTATAATATGGTAACAGATTTTGGTAAAGTTATGGATGCGATAGCTGATAAGGTTTTAGTAAATGGAGTTCTAATAATCTTAGCTTATGATAAATTTATCCCACTTTTAGTACCAGTTATCATTATTACTAGAGATATTGTTGTTGATTCAATTAAGATGGCGAGTGGAAGTAAAGGAAGAGTTGTGGCAGCAAGTTGGCCTGGTAAGATAAAGACCATTTGTATGATGATAGGAGTAACTTTAACGTTCTTCTATAATATGCCTTTTGCTTTTATTGGTAATGGCATAAGAATAGCTGATATTTTTGTATATGTTGCAACTATTATGAGTATTGTCTCAGGTTGTCAGTATTACCTTGTTAATAAAGATTTTATATTCTCGGAAATTTAAGAAATATTTTATGGAATATTTCTTTTTTTTATTGTTAAAACTAATTAAAAGAAGATTTTAATTAAGAAAGCAGTGTTAAAAACAAATGTTCGAAAAAAGATTGACAAAGCTTATTAAACTATTATAAAATTGAAGTGTCAAAACAAGTGGGAGGTAGAAATGAAAGCAATCATTGAAAAAGATAAGGATAAGGCTTTAGAACAAGTTTTAGCCGATATTGAAAAACAATTTGGTAAGGGTTCTATAATGAAACTTGGGTCAGAGAGCCATTTAAATATAGAAACAACTTCAACTGGTTCAATTGCTTTAGATGTAGCATTAGGAGCTGGAGGATATCCAAAAGGACGTATTATCGAAATTTATGGCCCAGAATCATCTGGTAAAACAACTTTTGCTTTGCATGCTATAGCGGAGATTCAAAAACAAGGAGGTCGCGCAGCGTTTATTGATGCTGAGCATGCCTTAGATCCGATTTATGCTAAAAATTTAGGCGTTGATATAGATGAATTACTATTATCACAACCTGATACTGGAGAACAAGCCTTGGAAATTTGTGAGGCTTTAGTGCGTAGTGAAGCAATTGATATCGTAGTAATTGATTCAGTTGCAGCGTTGGTTCCCCAAGCTGAAATTGAAGGAGAAATGGGCGATTCGCATGTTGGTTTACAAGCTCGTTTAATGAGTCAAGCCCTAAGAAAATTATCCGGAACTTTAAATAAGACAAAAACAACGGCTATTTTTATTAATCAATTACGTGAAAAGGTTGGTGTCATGTTTGGTAACCCTGAAACAACACCAGGTGGTCGTGCTTTAAAATTCTACTCTTCAATAAGACTTGAAGTACGAAGAGCAGAACAAATAAAACAAGGAGATTCTGTAATTGGAAATCGTACTAATATTAAAGTTGTTAAAAATAAAGTAGCTCCACCATTTAAGGTAGCTCAAGTTGATATTATGTATGGAGAAGGTATTTCTAAAGAAGGCGAAATAGTTGATTTGGCAACCGAAATCAACATCTTAGATAAAAGTGGAGCTTGGTATTCATATAATGGAGAAAAAGTTGGCCAAGGTAAGGAAAATGTTAAAAATTATTTACGAGAAAATCCGGATTTACGTGATGAAATAGAATATAAAATTCGTGAACACTTTGATATTTTAAACGGGATGAAAAAGCCTAATCCTAAAAAAAGAAAAGAAAATGTAGTAATAAATCCTGAGACGGGTGAAGTGATAGAAGAAAAGTAAAAATACTTTTCTTTTTTTCGAGATTATTCTAGGTCCCATAATATGGGCTTTTTTTCTTTCTATTGAAAAATATTGGAAAATTCATTATAATAATTTTATAGATGATTAGTTATTGATAATTTTTCTATAAAATAGATTGTGAGGTATGAAATGGATTACAAAGTAATAGCCATTTTAGCACTTCTTGGTGGATTAATATTAGGAATTATTGCCACATTTGTTGCTTTTATGATTCGTGAACGCAAAGCGATATCGAAAGCAGCGAAAATGATCGAACAAGCAAAAAAAGAATCAGATAAACAAAAAAGAGATACACTTCTAGAAATAAAAGAAGAATCTTATCGTTTAAAACAAGAAACGGATAAAGAAGTTAAAGAAAAAAAAGCTGAACTAAAAGAATCAGAAGAACGTTTGTTACAAAGAGAACAAAGTTTAGATAAAAGAGAAGAAATGATTCAAAATAGAGATGCTTTGTTAGATCAAAAAGACAATAATTTAATTAATAAGCAAAAAGAATTGCAAGATAAAGAAGCTAAAATGGATGAAATGCTTAAAAGTGAGATGGAACAATTAGAAAAAATTGCCAAATTTTCTAAAGAAAAAGCTCATGATTTAATTATGAAGCGTGTAGAAGCAGATATGGCAAAAGAAATAGCTGAATTCATTAAAGAAAAGGAAGCAGAAGCTAAACTAGAAGCTAATGAAAAAGCCAAAAATATGATTGTTACAAGTATGCAAAGATATGCTAATGATGTTGTTAGTGAACAAACTGTTAGTACAATAACTTTACCTAATGATGAGATGAAAGGACGTTTAATTGGTCGTGAAGGACGTAATATTAGAACCATAGAGTCTGTAACTGGCGTTGATTTAATTATTGATGATACCCCAGAAGCAATTGTTATTTCTAGTTTTGACCCTTTACGTCGAGAAATTGCTAAATTAACGATTGAAACATTAATAAAAGATGGTCGTATTCATCCATCAAGAATTGAAGAAGTTTATGAAAAAGTTTCCAAGGATATGGATGAAAAAATTACCGAAATGGGGAATAATGTTTGTTATGAACTTGGTTTGACTAAAGTTGATCCAAAAGAAGTTAATTTAATTGGAAAACTTAATTTTAGAACTAGTTATGGTCAAAATGCCTTGCAACATTCGAAAGAAGTTGCGAACCTTTGTGGTTTAATGGCAGCCGAGTTAGGGGAAAATGTGACCTTAGCTAAACGTGCAGGATTATTCCATGATATCGGTAAAGCAATCGATTTTGAAACCGAAGGCAGTCATGTTGAAATTGGCGAAGAAATTGCTAAAAAATATCATGAAGATCCGGTTGTTATTAATGCTATAAAATCTCATCATGGGGGAACGGAACCAACAAGTGTAATAGCTATTTTAGTACAAATTGCTGATACCTTATCAGCAGCTCGTCCTGGAGCACGAAATGATTCACTAGAAAATTATATTAAACGTCTAGAACAACTAGAAACTATCGGTAATAGTTTTGAAGGTGTTGAAAAAACATTTGCGATGCAGGCGGGTCGTGAAGTTAGAGTTATTGTCAAACCAGAAGAAATTGATGATATTCAAAGCTTTAAAATAGCGCGTGATATGAAAGAAAAAATTGAAAATGAAATGCAATATCCTGGAACAATCAAGATAACTGTAATACGTGAAACACGTGCAACAGAGGAAGCTAAATAAGCTTCTTTTTAATTGTCTTTTCAAATGATAAATGATATAATTTTATAGTAATAATAGAGAGTAGTGTTTAGTATGAAGAGTAATTCAAAAACAAGGATTAAAAAAAATAATTTTATTTTAATTGTTATAATTTTTTTAGGAATATTAGGAATATCTCTTACTTTAGGAACTAAAATTATTAATTCATTTAAAAATAGTATAAAGAAAGATTCAGTAACTTTAAAACGTCTTAATTTTAAGGATTACTCATCTGTTAAATATGGCGAATGGGCAATGAATGCCAGTTGGGCTGATTATAGTGAAGATTATGTAACAGCTAATTTTGAACCTACCATTAATGATATGTATGAAAATGAGTTTTCTTTAGTGGTTGATTTGGAGTATACGGGTGGAGCTTCTTCTTCCATTACAAGTGGGGAGTTAAAATATTATTTACCCGTTAATGTTTTTAAAACTTTTGATAATGTCGATTATTATTATGAACCTAGTGCTGATAGTAATGAGTTATTAATCTATCGTAGTATTAATAATATTGAAACCCAAGTCGGAGCAGTTTATATGGGGGATATTTGCTATATTTCTTTAAGTGAAGGCTGCAAATTTATGTGGGACTTTGATGAAAGTACTAATGAATTATATGTTACTAATAATGAAGATATCGAAACCGTTGATACGCTTTCTTATAGTTATACGATTGCTTATGATTTTTTACCTTCAGAAATTCAAAGTGATGTTGAAGAAAGTTCCCAAGTAAAAGTATGTTTTGATAATTGCGTTGAAACTTTCTCTTCAAATGAAGTTTTTGCGACGGTTACAACCAATGGTAATTTTATTAATGCTGCTCAAAATAAACCAGAAGTGTTTCAAAGTTGGGAAGATAAATGGGGAACTAATGATGTAAGTGACGATAGTCCTTATTATTATATTGAATATGTTGCTTATGCAGGAATTGATGCTACGCAAAAATATAGTCTTGATATAGTACCTGAATTAAGTGATGGCCAAATAGTGGCTTATTATGATGGAAGTAATTATAAAACCGGTGATTTAACAGCCTTTTTAAATGATAAGGAGAAAGTTAATCCTTTCGGTGATTACTTAGACGCAACGATAAGTAAAATAAGTGATGAGGTCCCATCTAATCCTTTAGTAACGCGTGGCTTTGTTATTCGTTATACACGTGATTTGAGTGGTAAAGAAGTTACTAATACATTTAATTTACAATATAACTTGGTTGGTGGTAGTTTAGCATCTGCTTCTAAAGAATTTAAATTTGAACAAAAATTTAAAAACGAATCAGGTTTAGTTGATCCAGAGTATCCAAGTGGTGAAAATAATGAAGCTCAACAAGAAATCAGTGATGATAACGTGGGAGCTGGGGCAGTCAATAAATTAAATGATACTCAAAACGTCGAATTAAATTTAAATGTTGAAGCGACATCTTCCTCAATGAACAATGATATTAATGACCAATACTTAAAAGGTTTTAATAATTTTAATATAACAGAAAAAGGAACAAAAAGTTATAAATTGGAATTAGCTAATGATAAGTTAGTAATTGATAAGTCTTATAAAACAGTCGTTGCCGAAAATAATTTACAACAAGGTGACTATAAAATAACTTCTTTTTATCCAATTGATGATGCTGAATATTATTATACAAATAGTGACGAACATCGGGCTTATTATTTAACAGAGAATGCTATTGATAGTTATGCTGATAAGAATGTTTATATTCAAGTAAATGGTAATTCATGGCAAAAAGTTGGAACTTATAAAAAGGATAGTAGTGGAAATATAAATTATGTTGCTAGTAGTAATGAAACAACTTCAGTAAATAATGTATCTAGTAGTAATCCAATTACTTTACCAGATAATACAACTAATATTAAAGTAGTATATGAAGGAACACAAGCTAGTGTTTATATGGGAATTAGTCTTAATATCGAATTATTAGCTAGTAATCATGTGAAAGAAATTTTAAATTCTTATACAGAGAATGATTCAATTGTTTTGAAAAACTATGCTCAAGTTTTAGTTAATGATACTGTTAAGAGTACTTCAGTTATGGGAACTTATTTAACTAAACTTAATAGGACAAGTACTTTAACTAATAAGGTAACTTTTAATAGATTGACAACAAATGAAGGTGTTAAAAATAATATAATTGATTATGATATTAAAATATATCAAGAAATTGATAGTAGTGATACGCTCTTAAATTTATCAAAGAACTTATTAAAAGAAGAGCAAAGCGGTAAATTCTATTTTCTTTTACCAGTAGGTTCTGCTCTTAATGGGAATGTAACTGCGACATCACTAGCTAGTGATGTTACAACTAAAGTAAATGTTACGACGACGGATAATTTTGCTGGAACAGGAAGAACAATGCTTGTAATGGAATTAACTAATGATAAAAGTGGTAATTATCTTTTAGATAAACAAAAATTGTTAACTGGCTTTAATGTTAATTTGAGTTTAACTTATTCGCAAATTGCCAACCGTGATTATGGAAATATTTTAGTTAGTGATTTAGTATATTCTAGTAATAATGATTTAGAAAATGGTTATGCAGATGCTAAAGATGCTTTATCTTCCTTCTTTAGTAGTGATGAGGTAAAGAGTAAATTGAGCAATGTTGATGGCATTAGTGATAAGAAAAATAAATTATTCGTTACTAATAGTTTAGAAATTGCTCCAGTAACAGTTGTTGTTGGTAATGCTTATGCAACAGTTAAAGGACCAAGTGATAAAGATTATGGTAGTGAAACCAAAGTTTATGAAGCTGGAAAATATCGTTATAAATTACAATATGTCTATTCTGATGTCTTAACTAACATTAATCATTTAGTATTATTTGATGCCTTAGATAGTCATTCAGTAAACCAGACCTCTTGGAGTGGTGAATTATTAGGTGTTGATACAAGTTATTTAGAACAGACCTTAGGAATTAAACCAGTTGTTTATTATTCAACTGTAGAAAATCTCGATTTTAGTGAGAGTAAGAATGTTGATTTAACTAAAGAAAATATTTGGACTGCGGATAAACCAAAAGATTTAAGTAAGGTTAAAGCTATTGCTATTGATTGTGGCGGTTATGAATTTAGTGGAACTGATATTAAAATACCAATTGTCTATGTTGATATGTTAGCTTCAATGAATTATGATAAATTGGCAACTTCTAATGAAGAAGTTTATGCTTATAATAATGTTGCGGTTAAGTTTAGTAATGTTGGTAGTGATACTTATATGGTTAAAGAATCTGATGTTACAAAAGTATCATTAATGAAATCACCAATTAATTTTACAGCTGTAGCTAAAGAAACTATTGATGGTAAAGAATTTGCCTTAGGTAGTTTAGAAGAACCAACTCGTATTGATAGAGATTTGGGTTATTTAATAACGTTAACTAATCAAGATAATGTTTCAGGCTATAATGATATAGTCGTTAATGATATATTACCAGAAGGTTTAGAATTAGATGTAACAAAGATTGCTTATTATTTAGCGGATGATGTAAGTAATAAGAAGTTACTTAGTGTTGATAATTTAATTAAGGCTTCTTATAATGCTGATGATCGTAATTTAAGTTTACAAGTTACAGAAATCAAGGCTGGAACTAAGATAAATATCTGGATTCCGGTAAATGTTGATCCAACCACCTTAAATAGTGATAGTGCTTTATTTATTAATAAGGCCAGCTTAGTAAAAATTGAGGATCGGGCTTATAGAGGTCCAGAAGTTACAATGTATAATAATGTTTTAATGCCAGGTATAACAGCTAAGCATTATGTAGTAGTTTCAGATAATGTTGGATATGTTGATACAGAAAAAGAAGCTATTACTGTTAATCGCGGGGATAAATACACTTATATGATTAAGCTTAATAATGATAAGGATTTTGCGGCGGCCGGAGTAAAAGTTGTGGAAAGTGTTCCAACGGGTTTAGAAGTTGATGAAACATCAATTAGTAGTTCAGGTATTTATGATAAAAAGGCCAATACAATTACTTGGAATATTTCATCTTTACCAGCTTCAAGTAGTATGGAATTAGTTTATAAAGTAACTGTTCCAATGGATGCTGCCAATAATACACGATATGTTAGTAAAGCTCATGTAACGTTAAGTAATCCTTATGATATATCAAAAGAAGTTTATGATAAGGATACTAATACAATAGTTACAATTTATAAGACGGCGACGGATGTTGTTATAAGTAATAAGGTAACTGGTAAATTAGCTGATCAAAATAAAAAATTTAGTTATGAAATAGTAGTAACGGGGAAAGATTATGCCGCTGGTGATTATGAAATCTTAGATAAAGATAGTAATAAGGTGGGAACATTAACGATTGATAGTAACGGAAATGGTAGCTATGCTTTCCAATTAAGTGATACAGAACAGTTAAGAATTAAAGATTTAGCTGGCGAAGTTGATTTTACAATTACGCAAAAGCAAGAAAATGGTTATACGGCAGATGTTGTTGGTAAAAATGTAACATTGGATAATGGTCAAGCTAGTATCAAAGGAGCGACAAGCGAAGAAAAGATTTTAACTTATGAATTTACAAATGATTATAGTGCTCAAACGACTTTTGTACCTACTGTTAAAACAAGTTATGATAATGGCTTGGAAGCTGAGATGTTTGAAGTAACATTTAGTTTAAAAACAGACGGAACACCATATGTTGAAACGAAAAAGAATGATAGTGAAGGTTTAGTTAAATTTAGTGAAATAACTTATAAAGATGAAGTTGGAACTTATGTTTATACAATTAGTGAGACTGAAGGCGATAATGAACGTATCTTATATGATTCTAATTATTATACAATGGTTGTTAAAGTAACAGATAATAAGGATGGAACTTTAAATAAAGAAATTACTTACTATGATAAGTATGATAAAAAAGTAGATGTTGAAACTATTGAATTTAAAAATGAATTTATTAAAGTAGGTTTATTAATAAGTAATGTCTTTTTAGGGGATTATATAAATCCTAAGAAAGAATTTAATTATAAAGTAATGGTGGAAACGGATAATTCAAATGATGGTAATTATAAGGTATATGATAAGAATATGCTTGAATTGACTGATTTTGTAATTAAAGATGGTCAAGGTAGTTATGAATTTAAATTAAAATCAGATGAAATTGTCTTGATTTCAGAGTTACCAGTCGGAGCTAGTTATGAAGTCGTTGAACAGATGGAAGATTATTATACGTCAAAGATTGAGGGCTCAGCTTATACTGTTGATGAAGATGCTAAAACAATTACTCATAGTGGTTTAATTACTTTAAGTACCAAAAAAGTTAATTTTAGAAATTTATACGAAACAAAAGCAAATTTCTTACCAGTTTTAAAGATGGAATTACAAGATAAAGAGTTAACTAATGATGAGTTTAATTTCCTTATTAGAGATATTAGTGCTATTAGTACGGGATATGGGGAAGTTGTAACTAATGACTTAGATGGTAATATTATCTTTAGTAGTATTAATTTTACAAAACCAGGAACTTATTTATTTGAAATTAGTCAGTTATGTGGAAATTCAAATCATATTTATTATGATGAAAGTAAAGCTTATTTAGAACTAAATTTAGTTGATAATGAAGATGGAACTATGAGTGTGACTTCAAGGTATACTTATGATAATAATTTTGGTAAATTTATTAATAAGTATTCAGAAGCGCCAATTCGTTCTGAAGATAATGGAATAATTGGTGATAATGATTCTAGTAATGGAATAAATAATCCGAATACGAAAGATTACTTTGGTTTACTTATTATTATTGGTTTAATGTCAATGTTCTTGATCGTTATTCATCGCATAGTTAAAGTTCGTAAATTTAATAATTAATATGAAAAACTCATTCGTTTTAGAATGAGTTTTTTGGATTGTAAATAAACTCTAGATTTTTCTTTTGTTAAAGGATTTTATATATAAAATTTAATAATTATTTAGTATAATGTTCTTAGAGAGTGGTGGTTTAATGAATAAAAAGTATAACTTAGGGTTAGAAATATTAAAAATATTTTTTTGGATGGTTTGTGGTTGGTTATTATGGTTGTTTATTTTTGCTGTTTTTACGCCTTCCGAAGTAGATGAAGTTGTTGAACCATTTAGAGGAGCAAGTTTGGTTTTCGGTTTTCTAACGGGGATTGTTGTCACCTTTATTATGAAGATAAATTTAGTTAATAATTTACGTCAAAAAACTTTAGAAAAGGGAAGTAATATAAAAGTTTTATTAAAAAGAAGTGAGAAGTTATTAGAAAAAGCAAATAAAGTTGCGGATAAGTATATGGTGCATGAGAAAGAAATTCAAGAAAAAGTAGCTAAAGCAAATGTTAATTTTAAGATTAGATCAAGTCGTCAATTTCAAGGAATGGTAGAAAATTATCCTGATTTAAAAGCTAATGAAAGTATCTTAAAATTAATTGAAGAAATTAGAAATAGTGAAGATTTGATTGCTAATGAAAAAGTTATTTATAATAATTATGTTATGGAATATAATACGTTAATTCATAATTTTCCTCTTTCTTTAATTAGAGCAATTATTAAATATGATGACTTAGCTTTTTATGAAGAAGATGATCAAGAGATTATTAGTGATGAAGAGTTAGGAATTTAAAAATGAACTCTAACATGAAAATGGATTTTGTCAGTTGAATGTCAGATAAAGGCTTGCCCTTTCTAATATGTTGGTAAGTTTTTTTTGAAAGGTATTTTGATAAGTTTGTCATATAAAAACTCGTTTTGTTAGGGTCAAAACGAGTTTTAGCTGTTTTTATAGGTTACGGGGATTCTTATATTTAATGAAATATTCATAGTATTCTTCGAAGGTTATATCATTATCATGGATATATGTGGCACATTCGGTGCCGCAATAGCGATAGTGCCATGGTTCATATTGATAGCCAGTAATATATTCTTTATCTTTGGGAAATCTTATAATAAAACCATATTTGTAAGCATTTTCAGAGACCCATGTAAATGATTTGGTTTTGGAATAGTCGTCATTTGTAAAAGGATAGTCGCGAACATCGAAGGCATAACCGGTTTGATGTTCGGAGAAACCAGCACGAGCGGAATAGGTATCGGCAAGGGCAACGCCATCTTTGTTAACCCAACCTTGGTAAATTTTAATTTGTGTTTCGTAACTGCGGTATGCTGAGTTGATTTTGAAAGCATAACCTTGTTCTTTAGCGTCATTATACATTTTTAGGAAAGCTTCATAACATTCTTCAGATAGTTTAAAAGAAGTATTATAAAGGTTATATTGTTTGTCAACATCAATTAAATTTTGACCTTTATAGTTGCCGTCGGCATAGTAATGTTTATTTAAAAGGACAAATTTACCTAAAGTATCATCGGTTTTTTCAGTGTTGGTGTAAAATTCATCATCTAGATGCGTATTGATTCGGGTAATAATTTCGGCAAATGATAAGTCGGGATTTTTTTCATAATAGGCTAAATATTTTTTTAGGTAATCATCAATGTAATATTTTTGTTTTATGATATTTATGGCAAGATCACTAGTTATTTTATTATCAACTAAATATTTGATATTTTCGTCAGTAATATTATATTTTTGAATTAAGTCAATTTCTTCTTGGGTATAATTTAAAGCGAGAAGGGGACTTTTAGATGGTTGTTCATTTACCGTTTGTTCTTTCTTATTATCAGGAGTGCTTTTTGATGTTTTACTAAGTTGCTTAGTTATGGCAAGAGTAGTAATTATGGCTAGGATACATAGGATAATGATTATTAATTTTACTTTCTTTTTTATTCTTTTCTTTTTCATATTATCACCGCTTTTATTTTAACATAATTTATGACTATCATAAAGATGCAAAAGATGGCTTCTTTATGAAGCAAAAAAAAATTGAATATGTTTATATTCAATTTTTAGCTGATTCACGGATTTCCATAATAACTGGAAGAACAATAGGACGACGTCCGGTAAGATTGTTAATAAATGGATGTAATTCTAAAATTATTTGATTTTTTAAGTCAGTATAACTATAAGAATTTTCATTTAAGAATTTATTAACGATTTCGGTTGTTTTACGTTCAATTTGATTAATTAATTCAGCATTTTCATTAACAAGAACAAAGCCTCGAGTAGTTATGTTTGGTTTGATAAGTAAACGACGAGTGAGAGGATTGATATTTAAAATAGTAATTAAAATACCATCACGACTCATTAATTTACGATCTTTGATAACAACAGAACCAACTTCGCCGATTCTTGAGCCATCTACGTAAACATCACCAGCTGTTACGGATGGGCCACGATGTACACCGGTATTATCTAAGATTAGCGAGTCACCATTTTGCATAATGAAGCTATGGTCAAGCGGGATTCCGCATTCTTCAGCTAAGCTTGCATGTGATTTTAACATACGATATTCACCATGCATTGGCATGAAATATTCAGGTTTTATTAAGCGAAGCATTAATTTTAATTCTTCTTGCTTAGCGTGACCAGATGTATGGATATCACTAAATTCAGAGTTAGTAACTACTTTAACACCTTTTAAGTATAATTTGTTAATGATACGATTTATTCCGGCAGCATTACCAGGAATAGGGTTAGAAGAGAAGACAACTAAGTCATCAGTCATTAATGATATTTGTTTATGAGTACCATTAGCAATTCGTGATAAAGCAGCTAGAGGCTCACCTTGTGAACCAGTACATAAAATACAGATTTCAGTTTTTTTAAGACTTTTAGCTTGATTAGAATCGATAAATATGGTCTTATCTTTAATTAAGCCATTATTGATAGCTAAGTTAGTCGCTGTTTCCATACTACGACCAAAAACGATTATCTTACGATTGTTCTTACGACAAGTTTCGACAATGTGTTTAATACGATAAATGTTTGAAGCAAAAGTGGCAATAATGATACGACCATTATAACCATTGACAATATCACTTAAAGCATCATCAACGGTACTTTCACTTTTGGAGAATCCTTCTGATAAAGCATTAGTACTATCACTCATCAACAATTTAACCCCTTCAGCTCCAATTTTAGCCATCTTATGTAAATCAGCCATTGGACCAATTGGAGTTAAGTCAAATTTAAAGTCACCAGTTGAAACAATTGTTCCGTTTGGTGTGTGAAGAACTATACCAAAACTATCAGGGATAGAGTGAGTAGTAGTAATAAATTCAATATTAAAATATTTGGTTTTGATATTTGAATCTTTATCAATAACTTCTAAATTTTTATAATTTATATTGCGATCTTCCAATTTGTTTTTTATTAAATCAATTGACGTTTTAGCGCCATAAATAACAGGAATATTGACATTTTGTAATAAGAATGAAATGCCACCAATATGGTCTTCATGACCATGGGTTATAATTAATCCTTTTATTTTTTTCTCATTTTGTTTTAAATAAGTTACGTCTTGAATTACATAATCAATACCTAATAAGTCACTTTCGGGAAACATGACCCCGGCATCAATTATGAATATTTCATTCTTGTGGGTGAAAACGTACATATTTTTACCTACTTCGCCAAGCCCACCTAATGCAATGACAGACGTAAATCCATCTTTATTATTCATAATATTTAATCTTTCCTTTCAAATAAAAAAATAAAAAGTATTAGTTCTTCGCTTTTCTAATTATATACTAAATACTATTAATTGTCTAGCGATTATGTTATAATTATGCAAGGTGATAATATGAAAAAGAAGGGTTTTACAATCATTGAACTATTAGGCGCTATTACCGTTTTGGGTATTTTAATGGTTGTGGCAACAACGGCTGTGGCATCAGTTATAAATAAAGAGAAAAATAAAGTTAATTCGCTGGCTGAAAAAAATATCGATGATGCAGCGATAGCTTATTTTATTGGAAAAAAGAAGGTTTATATGCCGGCATGTAGAGCAGCAACTGGTGCTAATCCGGCTGGAGTAAACTTTACTGAGAGTGATGTTACATTATTTAATAAGAATTATGGAAGTAGTTTTAATGAAAGTGATACTTCAATTAACCGAACTAACTTTTTAAATGGTGCCCGTAAAACAGTTTCTGATACGGCCTGTCTTAACTTGGTAACTGTAGGGACTTTGATTAGTCAAGGATTGCTTGAAGATAGTGGTGGCTCTTGTAATAAAAAGTCAGTTGTTTTAGTTTATAAGCAGTATACCAATGAAAGTGGTGATGAATCTTCAGAAGAAGTAGCGGTTCATCAAAGTGGTGTTTGTGGATAGAATCTTAATGATTCTTTTTCTTTTGCTAGTAAATATCTAAAAGATACGATATAATTTGGATGGTGATATATATGGGATTATTTGATAAATTGAAAAAAATTATTGGAAATAAAGAAAAAGTTTTAAAAGATGTAAAAGATGAAGAAAGAGTAGCGGAAAGAACTTTAGAAAAAGAAGAAAAAGCAAAGGAAGCTTCTGAAATAACTACTTATGATAAGGGGCTAGAAAAAACACGTAAAGAATTTGTTTCTAAGTTAAGTTTACTAGGGATTAAATATACGAAGATTGATGATGAATACTTTGATGAATTGGAAGAAATTTTAATTAATGCTGATGTTGGTGTTAATACTGTAATGAATTTTATGGATCGTTTACGTAAGCGTGTTCGCGAGGAAAAGATTACTGATACGAAGTATTTAAATGAAGTGATTATCGATGAATTATTTATAATATATGTTGAAAATCAATCTTTATCAGATAAAATTAAGATGGCTGAAGAAGGTCCAACCGTAATATTAATGGTTGGTGTTAATGGGGTTGGTAAAACAACGACAATTGCTAAATTAGCATATAAGTATATTAATGAAGGCAAAAAAGTAATGATGATTGCTGGTGATACTTTTAGAGCCGGAGCAGTAAAACAATTAGAAGAATGGTCAGAAAAAACAGGTGCCTCATTTTATGGTAAAGAAAATACTGATCCAGCTGGCGTTATCTTTGATGGCCTTGTAAAAGCTAAAGAAGAAAAAGTAGATATTGTCTTAATTGATACAGCAGGAAGATTACAAAATAAAATTAATCTTATGAAAGAATTAGAAAAAGTTAATAAAGTAATTGGTAGACACATACCTAATGCACCACATGAGACTTTGTTAGTAATTGATGCCACAACCGGGCAAAATGGAATTAGTCAAGCGCAAGCCTTTAAAGAGATAACTAATATTACTGGAATTGTCTTAACTAAGTTAGACGGAACAGCTAAAGGAGGAATCGTTTTGGCTATTAAAAATGAAGTTGATTTACCAGTTAAATTTATTGGTTTGGGTGAGGCAATGACTGATTTGAAAACCTTTGATATTGAAAACTATATTTATGGTCTATTCAAGGATATGATGTAATGGAAGAATTTGTTTACTATAATAGCTTATATGATATATATGGGGAATTATTAACAGAAAAAGAAAAAGATAGTTTTATTGCTTATTATCAAGAAAATTATTCTTTAGCAGAAATAGCTGATTTAAAAAAAGTTAGTCGTAATGCTGTTTTTAAGACTGTAAAAACGGTTATTGATAAATTAAATTATTATGAAAGTAAGTTACATTTATATGATTTTAATAGACGTTTAGGTAAGTGTTTAGAATATAATGATTTAGGACAAATAAAAGATGAAATTAAGGAAATATTAGGTGAATAATATTTCCTTTTAATAAATACTTTATAGTTGATTGACTAATGTGTATAAATTACACTTTTAATTTTAAGCTTTTTATGATATTATGGTGGCAAGGTAGGTAGAGATATGAAAGGAAAAATTATTGTTGTTGAAGGAACTGATTGTTCTGGAAAAGAAACACAAACTAGTTTGTTAGTTCAAAGATTACGTCGAGAGGGACGAAAAATTGAAAGATTAAGCTTTCCAGCTTATGATACACCAACAGGTAAGATAGTTGGGGGACCTTATTTAGGAAAGTCTTATATTTGTGAGGGCTTTTTTCCTGAGGGAGCAGCCAACGTTGATCCTAAAGTAGCAGCTTTATATTATGCAGCAGATCGAAGATATAATCGACAAAAAATTCTGGATTTGTTAAACCAAGGTGTGGACATTATTTTGGATCGCTATGTTGAAAGTAATATGGGACATCAAGGTGGTAAGTTATTTGATAAAGAAGAACGTTTAAAACTTTATAAAAGTTTAGAAGATTTAGAATATGGCTTTTTAGAGTTACCACGACCAGATTTAACTATTTTTCTTTATATGCCTTATAAAAAAGTAGCTGAATTGAAAAAAGGTCGAACGGAATCGGCAGATCAACATGAACAAAGTCTATTACATATTAGGAATGCTGAGCATGCTTATTTAGAATTGGCGGAATTACATGATTATAAGAAAATTGATTGTGTTGATAATAAGAATAAATTAAGAGATATTGAAGATATTCAAGAAGATGTCTATATGATTGTAAAAGATAACCTAAGTAATAATGAATAATGAAAAGAATTATCAAGAAGATAGGTAGAAATATCTATTTTTTTTTGTTATACTAGTTGACAGGTGATAAAAATGTTTGACTATATAGGTGATAGATTATCAAATGCAATAAAGAATATTAAGGGAATGGGAAGAATTACCGAAGAAAATATTGACGGAGCGATGCGTGAAATTAGAATGGCGCTTTTGGAAGCTGATGTTAATTATCAAGTAGTTAAGGAATTTATAAAAAATGTTAAGGAAAAGGCTTTAGGAATGGAAGTTCAAAAGTCTTTAAAACCTGATGAATTATTTATAAAGATTGTTAAAGATGAATTGGTCGCTTTACTTGGTGGTGATGAGGCTCCTTTAAATATTGAAGGCAATCCAGCTATTTTAATGTTAGTTGGTTTACAAGGAAGTGGTAAAACAACAACTTGTGGTAAGTTAGCTAACTATTTGCGTAAGAAACATGCTAAAAAACCACTTTTAGTAGCTTGTGATATTTATAGACCAGCGGCTATTGAACAATTACAAACTGTTGGAAAACAACTTAATATTCCGGTTTATACAGAAGGAAAGAAAAATGTTTTAGAAATTGTTGGAAATGCTTTAAAATTTGCCAAGGAAAATGGTAATGATTATATTATTATCGATACAGCCGGACGCTTACATATTGATGAGGCATTAATGGATGAATTAGTCGGAATAATTGATTTGTGTCATCCGCAAGAAACTTTGTTAGTAATTGATGCTATGATGGGTCAAGATGCAATAAATGTTATTAAAGGATTTAATGAGAAAGTTCCTTTAACAGGATGTATTTTAACCAAACTTGATGGAAATACCAAGGGTGGTGTAGCACTATCAGTTAGACATTTAACAAATGTTCCAATTAAATTTGTTGGTGATTCCGAAAAATTAGATGGTTTATCTTCCTTTTATCCAGAAAGAATGGCTGAACGTATTTTAGATATGGGGGATGTTTTATCAATTGCCGAAAAAGTTGAAGGTATAATTTCGGAAGATGAAGCTGAAGTACAAGCTAAAAAAATGATGAGTGGGAAATATGACTTAGAAGATTTCTTAGCTAACTTAAAACAAATAAGAAAATTAGGACCATTAGAAAATATTATAAAAATGCTTCCTCAAGCACGTAAAATGGGACTTAATAATGTTAATATTGATCCGAAAGATATGGCTCATGTTGAAGCAATTATCTTATCAATGACTCCCGAAGAACGAAAGCATCCGGAAATTTTAAAAGCTTCTCGTAAACAACGTATTAGTAAAGGTTGTGGAAGAGATGTTTCAGAAATAAACAGATTATTAAAACAATTTGAAGAAATGAAAAAAATGATGAAAATGTTAAATAACAGTAATTTCAAATTACCATTTTAAAGTTATTTAACTTTTTTTTTATTTTATTTTTGGTGTGATTGTGGTATACTCTATTATAGTAAAGTAGTATAGAGAACATGGAGGGTATTTTGTGGATGGAATAAAAAAAATAAAAATAATTGCATTCTTGGCTTTTTTTGTAGCGATTATGAGTCTAGGGATTGGTTATTCTTCACTTAATACAACACTTGAAATAAGTGGGATTGCTAATGTTTACCAAGAAAAATATGAAGTTTCGCTTAGCAATGTTCATAACTTACTAAAAAGTGAAGGAGATACGCAGATAAGTACACCAATCGTTTTAGATGATGTTATCACAGTTGATTTTAAGTTAACACAGCTAAATAATTATGTTAGTTTTATGTATGATATTGTAAATTCCGGTAATCAGGATGCTAAAATTACAGATGTATATGTTGAAGGCTTAAATGGCTATGAGCAAAATTTAGAAGTAGTATATGGTGAAAATCTTAAAGGAACAGTCATTAAGGGCGGCGAAAAAGTTCAAAACAATTTATTTAAAGTTACTTATCAAAATGGAATTTTTGATCCTTATACAGGTTTTCAAGCAATCGATTTGAAAGGTGTTAAGTTAGTAGTTAAAATGGTTAAGGTTTAGTGATAAAGCAACTACTAACAGCTATTTTGCTGGGCTTTTTAAGTATATTGTTGGTTTTAGCATTATGTTTTACTGATTACAAGATGTTGGCAGTTGGTTCTGATTCAATGAAGGATTATTTAGCTAAAGGTGATATTGTCATCGTATTCAAAGAAGACTTTATAAATTTAAAAGTAGATGATGTTATTGTCTTCAAACATGAAAATCTTGATATTATCCATCGGATAGTAGAAATAAAAGATAATGAAAAACTGACCGTCTTTACAAAGGGGGACAATAATAAAGTAGCTGATGGCTGGCCGATAGCGGAAAATGATTATGTCGGAAAAGTAATTTTCAGAGTAAAATATTTAGGTTATCCAACAGTTTGGATTAATGAATTAATAAAGGGTGATTAAGATGGCTAGAAAACAAAAAATAGATTTTACAAAGATGAAAAAGGTAAATAAAGTAACTAGTTATAAAGATGATACTTTTCATTTTTATTTATCATTTAAAGGAAGACTAATTACTTATATTTTAATAATAATTATACTTGGTGTCAGTGCTTATTATTTTATTAATAAAGGTGTTGTTGCTAATGATGTTGAAAGTTTAAGATATAATGAAAATGGTAATATTAAATATGATGTTGCATTTTTAAGTAATGATTATTATCAAAATAGTAATATGGCCGAAGGAACCGTTTATATACCATCTTTGATTGATAAAATAAATACTAAATTTATGTATAATTACTATGTTTCAGATATGATGGATATAACTTATAATTATAATATTATTGCTGAAGTTAATATTTATGGTAGCAATAATGATGCACTATATACGAAGGAAGATGTCCTTTTTGAGAGTGAAGAAATGACTGGCAAATCAAATAAGATTAATATTAATAAATTAGTTGAAGTTGATTATAAATATTATTATGATTTAGTTAATGCTTATGTTCAAGAATATAATGTTGGAACATCTGCTACTTTAAAAGTTAGGATGGATGTTCAAAATATTGGTAATTATGAGTTATTTACTAATGAACTAATTAAAAAGAATGATTTTTCTTTAGAAATACCTTTGATGGCTAATGAAGCGAAGATTACATTAAATAATGGAGAATACTTAAATGAAGGAAGCTATGAAGAATTAGTTAAGACTGGTTCAATTAATGAATTATCATTATATATTGGTTTAATCTTCTTTGTCTTAGATATTTTATTTGTTATTTACTTTATAACTTTTATTTATAAGATTAGTCCAAAGAGAACAAAATATTGTAAATTAAGAGATGGTATTTTAAATGATTATGATAAAGTAATTGTTAATAGTAAAAAGATTCCAGTAATTACGGATGAAACTATTATTGATTGTTATAGTTTCTCTGAACTATTAGATGCTCAAAGTACTTTACAAAAACCAATCATTTATTATGAAATAATTAGAAATCAAAAGAGTGCTTTTATAATTGTTGATAATGGAACAATATATCGTTTTATTTTAAAAGAATGTGACTTAGATTATTAGAAAGAAAAATGTTTTCTTTCTTTTTTTTGTAGTATAATCTTGTAAAGTAGGAGTGATAAAATGATACAAATTTTTGATATAAAAGCTAAAAAAAGTTTAAAAGTTAGTGATGATGTATTATTTAAGCAATTTAAGGAAGTTAGTCAAATGAATCAGCAAGATTTGTTTAATAAGCTGGCATCATCGTTAGATGGTTTAAGTAATAAAGAAGCTAAGCAAAGACTTGGTCAAAATGGAAAGAATGTTGTTTTGAAAGATGAGAAAAAAGGGCCCTTATATTTTTTGTTCAATTCATTTAAAGATGAGTTTATTATAATTTTATTGTTCTTAGCTCTTATAAATTGGCTTTTAGGAGATAAGTTGGGTTCTCTTATTATAGTGATAATTGCTATTATCAGTGCTTTAATAAGATTTTTTCAGGATTATGCTGTTTATAAGTTTAATCTTAAGTTAAAAAGTAAGATTTATTCAACCGTTTCAGTTTTGCGTGATGGGAAAGAAATGGAAGTAAAAGTTGAAGATGTCGTAGTTGGGGATTTAGTTTACTTAAATGCTGGGACGATAATTCCAGCCGATTTGAAAATTTTAGAGGCAAAAGACTTATTTGTTAATCAATCAGTCTTTACAGGGGAGAGTAAGTTATTAGAAAAGGTCGCAGAAAATGCTGAAACGACGAAAGATTTATTTAGTCTTGCAAATATTTGTTTTATGGGAAGTTCGGTTGTGAGTGGTCGAGGTCTTGGAGTGGTCTTTGCAACTGGTTTTGATACTTATTTGGGTAAAGTAGGACAAGAAGTTAATAGTAAAAAAGAATTGACTAATTTTGATCAAGGGATAAAAAATATTTCTAATTTATTAATCCGTTACATGGTAGGGGTTTGTTTGGTGGTTATTGTTATTGATGGAATTATTAAACATAATATAAGCGAAGCGTTGCTTTTTGCTTTAAGTGTCGCGGTTGGAATAACGCCAAGTATGTTACCAATGATTTTAAATGTTAATTTAACTAAAGGAAGTAAAAGCTTAGCAGCCAAGAAAACTTTGGTTAAAAAGATTGAAGCAATTCAAGACTTGGGGGCAATTGATATTTTGTGTACAGATAAAACGGGAACTTTAACAGAAAATAAAATAACATTACAGAAATATATTGATGCTTTAGGAAATGAAAATGAAGAAATACTGCAATATGCTTTTTTAAATAGCTTTTATAGTACCGGTATCAAAAATTTAATAGATGTAGCGATTTTGGATTATGGTAATAAAAAAGGTGTTGCTGAAGCAATTGGTCAATATGAAAAGGTTGATGAAATACCATTTGATTATAATCGTAGAAAACAAAGTGTTGTTGTTAGAAATAAGAGTATTTATCGAATGATTACTAAGGGAGCTTTGGAAGTAATTATTAACGATTGTAATCGAGTTAAAATGGGCAGTAAGATTGTTTTAAATTCTGATGAAATAAAGGATAAAATCAAAGAAAAAGCCATTTCTTTAGCTAATAGTGGAATGCAAGTAATTGCATTAGCAGAAAAAAGAGAGTATCCAGGTAAAGATAAGTTTGATATTAATAATGAAAAAGATATGGTTTTTGTTGGTTTTGTGGCTTTCTTGGATCCAGCAAAAAAAGATGTTAAAAAAACTTTGTTGGAATTAAAGAAAATTGGTGTGAGAACTAAGATATTAACTGGAGATAATCCTTATGCAACAAAGAATATTTGTAATATGGTTGGTCTTAATGGTGATGAGATATTACTTGGAAGTGATATTGATGCTTTAAGTGATGAGGAGTTAATTACAAAGTTAGACAATGTTGATGTTTTTGCTAGAATGAATCCTTTACAAAAAGAAAGAGTTGTTGATTTATATAGAAAATGTGGACATGTCGTTGGGTATATGGGTGATGGTGTTAATGATGCGCCTTCTTTAAATAAAGCCGATGTAGGAATATCGGTTAATACGGCAACTTCGATTGCGAAAGAAGCCAGTGATATTATTATTCTAAAGCAAAGTTTAGATGTTGTAAGAGAGGGAGTCATTGAGGGAAGAAGAGTTTATGGTAATATAATAAAGTATATGAAAATGGCCTTAAGTGCTGATTTTGGTGATGTATTTAGTATTATGATTGCTAGTATATTTTTACCTTTTTTACCACTTTTACCAATTCAAATGTTATTACAAGATTTTATTTATGATTTTTCTCAAATTGGTATTCCTTATGATAATGTTGATTTAGAATTTTTATTAAAACCGAGAAAGTGGGATACGAAAGGAATATCACGTTTTATGAAAATAATGGGGATTGTCAGTTCGTTAATTGATGTAATATCATTTATTATTTTCTGGTATGTCTTTAAGTATAATTCCCTTGAAAAGCAAATGTATTTTCAAACAGCGTGGTTCGTTACTTGCTTAGCAACTGAATTAATGATTATTTATAATGTCAGAACGGCTAAAAAACCATTTATTGAATCAATGGCTAGTAAAAAATTAAATTTATTAACTTTATTTTCTTTAGTTTTAACAATTGTATGTCCAATTGCTTTAAGTGGTATTGCAACTTTCCATTTTGTTGTATTACCTAAAATATTTTATGGTTATTTAATTTTACTTATTTTAATTTACTTTGTAATTGTTTCAGTAGTAAAGAAAGTATATATTAAAAAATATGGAGAATGGTTGTAGATAGAACGTAAAGTTCTTTTTCTTTTTTAAAAACCCAGACATAAAATTATCTTTGTCATATGATAAGGTAGAAAGGATGTTTTTTATGTTTGTGAATAGATGCTTTGATAATACGGATGGAGCAGCCAAGGCAAGTCCACAGCCAATGGGAGTAGGAATGATGGGAGCAGGTAATGGCGCTTGTGTTTGTCAACCAATTATGGAATGTCCCCAAGAAAGGGTTTGTCATCGCCAAATGTGTTATGAAGTTCCACAAGCGTGATAATTTATGATAGACAAAAATGTGAGGTAAAATGCAAGGGCTTTTGGTAGGAATTATCGTTAGTTGTGGTATAATTAATTTTAGTAAGGGACGATTAATATTGATAATTATTTTAATGTAAGGCGATAATATTAATTAATGTTTCTTTTAAAATAGAAGTTAAAAATTTTTACTTAATATAAAAGCTATGTTTTTTGATTTAAGTAAAAGATATAAGAAAGTTTGGCAAATAATAATTTTACTTAATGGAGAGTTAAAGCAGGAAAGGAGTTTTATTGATGGATGTAAAAAGAATTAAAAAAGAATTAATTAAACAAAAGGAATCTAAATTTAAAGGAAATATATATCATTATTCGCAAGTTAATTTTGCTTATAATTCAAATAAAATTGAAGGTAGTAGATTAACTAGTGAACAAACAGAGGCGATATTTGAAACAGCTTCTTTTATTCCTAAAAGTGATGATTTAATAAAATTAGATGATTTAATTGAATCTAAAAATCATTTTAAACTATTTGATTATATGTTGGATAATGTTGATGAAGTATTAACTAAAGATATGATAATTGAAATGAATAAGATTTTAAAACGAAATACTAGTGATGAAGAAAATCCTCGATATAATGTGGGAGGATTTAAAGTCGTTCCTAATATAATAGGTGTTTTAAATGTTATTAAGACTACTGCACCAGAAAATGTAGAACAAGAAATAGAAGAATTATTGAATGTATATAATTCTAAAAGTCATATTAGTTTAGAAGATATCATTGATTTTCATGTTAGATTTGAACGGATCCACCCTTTTGGCGATGGTAATGGCCGAGTAGGACGAATTATAATGTTTAAAGAATGCTTAAAAAATAATTTTATGCCTTTTATTGTCTTAGATGATGATAAGCCATATTATTTGCGAGGATTAAAAGAATATGAGACTGATAGAATGTTTTTAATGGATACTATTGGTCATGAGCAAGATTTATATGAAAAAATGAGTGAATAATTATTGAACTTTGAAATAGAAGAAAATGATTAAAAAGTAAAATATCCTATTAATAGTGAAATAGGATATTTTTTTTAGCTAAAAAAAGCGGAAAATAATTGAAAATTTGTGTGGTCTAAAATAAAAGGAAAGTTGGGTATTTAGTATTACTAAAATTAATAAAGTTTCCATAAACTTAAGTGAGGTGCTTGATATGGAAAAATATAAAATTAATTTTATTTTTACTGAAACTATAGAGATAAATGATATTTTAGTAAATGTTTTAAATAAAGAATTAAGTAAATATTTTCAAAATGGCTATAAAAGTGGGCCATTGTCATTGCCTTATTTTTCTAGGAAAGAAGGAAAAATTTGTTAGAAGAGCTAAATAAAATATATCATGTTGGGATTTATATGAGATTGTCGCGAGAAGATGATGATAAGCAATACGAAAGTGAGAGTATTATAAATCAAAAAAGTTTGTTGTTGCAATATGTTAAAGAAAATGGTTGGCAAGTTTATGATACATATATTGATGATGGTTATAGTGGAACTAATTTTGATAGACCGAGCTTTAAAAGATTATTAAATGATATTGAATTAGGTCGAGTAGATATGGTTATAACTAAAGATATGTCAAGGCTGGGCAGAGATTATATTGGGACAGGAAATTTAATGGAAAAATATTTTCCAGAACATAATGTGAGGTATATAGCGGTAACTGACAATGTAGATACTTTTTTAGATAATTCTAATAATGAGTTGGCGCCGTTTAAAGCCATCATGAATGATATGTATGCTAGGGATATATCTAAGAAGATTAAAGCAAGTTTGAAAGCTAAGCAAAAAGAAGGAAAGTTTGTAGGAGGACGACCACCTTTTGGATATAGTCAGGATCCAGATGATAAAAATCATTTAGTAATCAATGAAGAACAGGCATTAGTTGTAAAAAGAATTTTTGACATGTCATTAGAAGGTTTATCTTTTTTTAAAATAGCTAAGCAATTAACTAATGAAGGAAGGAAAACTCCGGCGCAATATTATAGATTTTCTTGGAAAAATAATGACAATATAAAATATGGTGAGTGGCACGCTAAAACAATTAGGGATATTCTAACAAATAGAATGTATGTTGGTGATATGATTCAAAATAAAAGACAAAAGGTTAGTTATAAAATAAAAAAAGTAATAAAAAATAAGCCTGAAGATTATATAATTGTTGAAAATACTCATGAACCAATCATTACTCGTCAAGTGTTTGCGGAAGTTCAAAGAAGAATACCAAAGAATGTTGGACGTTTTGAAAAAGGTGAAAACCATTTGTTGGATGGGCTTTTATATTGTGCAGATTGTGGACATCGTATTTCTGTTTTAGCAAGGAGAAAGAAGGATAATAAGTGTTATACGATTTGTAATTATTATCGAACATATATGAAACAAAAACTTTGTACAACGCATTCTAATAATTATGATGAATTAGAGAAAGTAATCATTAATTCATTAACTAAGTTGTGTTTGGATAATATTAATAGAGATAAAATTAAAAATAGTGCTTTAAATAATATAAATGAAGATAACAAGTTTGATAACAAAAAGGAGTTAGATAACCTAACTAATGATATTAAACAAATAAATAATAATTTAGATATTATTTATATTGATAAATTAAATAAAAAGATAACTGAAGAACAATTTGAAAGAGTAAAAGTAAAATTGGAGAATGAATTAAACATAAAACAAAAAAGGTATTGTGAGTTAAATAAGATGATTAATGTTATGTTTGATGAAGAAGTTAAAAGTAAATTAATTAAGGAATATATTGATAAATTTTTAACGATGAGGGAACCTAGTAGGGAATTAATAGTCAATTTAATTGATAAAATAGAAATATTTGAAGATAAAACTATAAATATTAGAGTTAGCTTTAGGTTATTTTAATGATATAATAATTTTTGTTAGGAAGTGGTTTGATGAGTATTCTTACAAGCGCAAGTTCAACTTCAGTTAGTAGAGGATATGATTATTATAAAAATGGTAAGGTTATGAATGTAAATCAATTAAATGATTTAGAGTTTGAGGGGTATGTTGAAGGAAGTTTAAAAGATCCTTATTATGTAAAAATAAATATAAAGCATCCTAAAAAGTCATATTGTGATTGTCCCCATGCTAATGGAAATATTACTTGTAAACATATGACGGCTTTGTATTTTGAGGTGTTTCCCGAAGAAGTAGAGGATTATGAGTCATGGTTAAATAGTGATTATGATGATGAAGAAGATGAATACTATGACTATGATGATTACGATGACTATGATGAATATGATAATGATGTTGAGCCGAATAATTTTGAAGCACCACTATTTTTTGATGTTGTTTTAAAAAAATATATTGATGACTTAAGTAACGAAAAATTAAAAGAAATTTTATGGACAGAATTAAAAAATAATGAAAAAAGAACATATGATTTGTATTTAGAGAAAGAATATAAAAAATATTTGGAAAATAGTGATAAAGATTTGGTATTTTTGAATGCTCTAAATAAAAAAATGCAAGATTTAACAGAGTATTATGATTATAATTATAATAATTATAATAAGGAACTTTTAAATACTAAAGAAAAGAAAAAAATTGAGGAATTGTGTAGAAGTAAAAGGTTTAATGATGTCATTGATAAAATTTTATTAAATGAAAAATTGACTGTTTATACGGATTATGAATGGATAGCACATTTTTATAAAAATAATAAGAAGCAGAATGAATTATTTCCATTTCTTCATGTTTTAGAAGAATACTTAAATAATTTGAAACATTATAGTATTAGGAATAATATTCCTAAAGCTAATGTTTTAATTATTATTTATTTGTTATCTGATTTTAATATAAAAGAAACAGCTAATTCCTTGTTAGACAATGCTAAGTATGAACAATATATAGATTATGTTATTGAAAATAGTGATGATGTTATAGGTTTATATGAAGAATTCAAAAAATTAATTACTAAAAGTTATTTAAAAAATAAAAATTATATTCCTAATATTTTACATGCTTTTGTCGGTAAGACAGATTATGAGGTTGAGCAAATAAATATAGATTTTTATCTGTATAGTTATTTATGCTTAGGAGGTATTGAATATTTAAATTTTTTACAGAACCTTTTAACAGAAGAAGTCATAATTGATTTTGTTGAATATAAGACTAAAGATATATTTTTACTTGTTAAACTTTATCGCTTTTTTCATAAAAATGATAAATTATGGAAAATATTAAGTGAAGGTAAGTATAAATATTTGTTACTAAGTAATATAGATGTTTTGAAGGATGATTATACTGATAAATTATATGGTTATTTTATTGAGGAAGTCTATGCTATTTTAAAATTAGGGAAAAATAGGGAAAATTACAATAAGGTAGCTAAATATGTTAAGGCGATTGCTGAATTAAAAGATGGTAATGCGTTGGTTCGTAAAACTTTAAGTGATTTAAAAAAATCGCCATATCAAAATTGTCCAGCCTTGTTTGAAGAAATAAATAAAGTATTGCAATAGTTTATCAAAAAAGGGCAAACACATATCATTCCAATAAATACTAGAGTGGTAAATCATCATGTTTATAGACATACTTATCAACCAATGTATACTTGTACAATGGAAGATGAAGTATCTAATGTTTATGATAATAATTGTAATGGAATGTATTAAAAGATAACTGATAAGTTGGTTATCTTTTTCTTTTTTTGACTATATGTGGTATAATATGTATGGTGAATGCTATGAGAGATATGAAAAAAAATGGTTATACAATGATTGAATTGTTAGTTGTTATAGTAGCAATGGGCTTAGTAACACTTGTGACATTATCAGCAACATCTTATGCTTTTAAAGATCATTCCGGTGAATTTTATGATGAGAAAGTAAATGGAATTTTGCATCAAGCAGAATCTTATGGTAAAACTTTAAATACCTTAAAAGAAGATGGTAATATGGTTATTACAGTTAATGATTTGGTTAAGAATGGTTATTATGTTGGCGACGATGATGAAGGAAATGTTGTAGACCCACGTAATAGCAAAGCTAATCTAAATGGATTAAAGATAAAGTTAACTTATAAAGAAGATGGAACGATAAAAGCATCTATAATTAATGATGAATCTTAATATTTTGTAAATTTCTTGTCAAAAAAGCGCTAAAATACTATATAATTATACGGAAATTATGTATTATATTAGTGTAAGGGCGTGATAAATGTGATATATCCATCTATTGACAAGTTACTTAATATTGTCGATTCTAAGTATAAGTTGGTCCACATTGCTTCAAGAAGAAGTAAACAAATGCTTGAGAATAAACATTTTCAAATGAAACAAAGTGAATATGTTAATAAAAAAGAATTGGGACGTGCTTTAGAAGAGTTGGAAAAGGGATTAATTACAATAAAGTAATTAATTTTTTTTTTTGAGAAAAAATGGACATAAAAAAAGATGTTAAGCAGTTTCTTCAACTGAAACATCTTTCTTATCGCATTTTCTAACACGAGCGCTTTTTCTAAATGATCTTGCTTCTCTAGCAGTTGTAACAATCTTTTCACCATCTATAGTATAAGTTTGGTAATTTGGCTTTTGAGCATGTTTTGTAGCGTTCAATGCGTGACTTCTTCTATTTCCTGATAAAGGTTTAGTATTACTAATTTTTGTAGCCATGTTTTCCGCCTCCTTAATAATTTTTGTTTCCTAATAGACTTTATCATAAAGTTATTGTAAAGTCAATTGATTTCGACCTTTTTCTTTTGGAAGTCACTATATAAAATACTATTTTTTCTTTGGAATAGATGTGATATACTTATATATAATATATATTGGAAGGTGCTTTATGAATTTAGAATTACTTTTATCAATCTTAATTGTGCTAATAATAGGAATTATTTTTTTAAAGGCAATAAGACATATTTTAACGATTGTTTTTTGTTTAGTTTTACTATACTTTGTTTATTTTACATTTTTTACATTCCCAGGAGCAGTTAAATTTGAAATATTTAAAGAATCTTATGATTTAAATGCTTATCGTGTAAGTTTTACAGAACAAGATGGAGGAACAGAAACAAATAAAGTATATGATATTGGAAAAGGATTAAAAAAAGAAATTGATTTTAAACAATTAAAATGTCAAAAAGAGGGACCAGTTATAGTTTGTGAACCAGTTAAGTAATATAGATTGTCTATGATAATCTATATTTTTTATATATTAGGAAAAAAACGTTTTAGTAGAAAATTATGTTATAGTATATTAAAAATTAATATTTTATGTTATATAAAGTTTGTTGTTTTTTTGATATAATTAAAAAAGAAGGGTGGTAATAATATGTATGTTCCTTTAGGAATAAAATCTGATTATTCATTGTTAAAAAGTTTAATTAAAATACCAGATTTAATAAAGTATTTAAAAGAAAACAATATTACTACCTGTGCTTTACTTGATGATAATTTGTTTGGCAGTATTAATTTTTATGATACTTGTTTAAAAAATGGTATTAAACCAATTATTGGTTTGGATGTCTTAATAGCTGATTTTCATATTTATTTGTATGCAAAAAACTATGAGGGCTATCAAAATTTATTAAAGATAAATACATTGATGCAAACTGATGAAGTAAGTTATGTATCTTTAAAATCTTATGCGAAGGATGTTATTGGTGTTTTGCCATATCAAGCTAAAGATCTTTATGAAGAAGTAGCTGGTATTTATGATGATTTTTATTTTGGTTATAAAGATGAATATGAATTAAAGAATGTCTTATTATTTAATGAAAAGGTTGTTTATGTAAATGAAGTATGTTCTTTTGTTTTTAGTGATGTTAGGTATTTAGAAATTTTAAGAGGAATAGAAACGGGAAAAAAGGGAGAAATTGATTCTTTAACGGATAGTTATTTAGCTAAAGAAGTGTCAGAAAGTGATGCGGCAACAACAAGAGAATTAGCTGCTTCTATTAATTTAGTTATTCCTAAAAATAATAAGTATATTCCCCATTATGATGAAAAAATAACAGATTCATATGCTTTTTTGTGTTCCTTATGTAAGAAAGGGCTAAGTAAACGTTTAGATGGGCAAGTTAAGCCAGAGTATATGGATAGATTATTAATGGAATTAAGTGTTATTAAAAAGATGGGCTTTACGGATTATTTTTTAATTGTTTATGACTATGTTAAATATGCTAAAACTCATGGTATTTTAGTAGGACCAGGAAGAGGATCAGCAGCTGGTTCGTTAGTAAGTTATGCGATAGGAATTACGAATGTTGATCCATTAAAATATGATTTATTATTCGAAAGATTTTTGAATCCGGAACGTGTAACTATGCCTGATATTGATATCGATTTTGAATATAATAAGCGTGATCAAGTTATTAGTTATGTTAAAGAACGTTATGGAGTAAAGAAAGTTGCTAATATAATGACTTTTGGAACTTTAGGAGCAAGGCAGGTTATTAGGGATGTTGGTAAGTATCTTGAGATTGCTGGTGACTTAATAGATAAGTTAAGTAATTTACTTAATCCTAAAGTTAGTTTAAAAGAAAATTATGAAAATAAATATGTTAAAGAGTTTGTTGATGGTAATCAAAATATTAAACGTTTGTATCATATTTGTTTTAAACTTGAAGGCTTGAAAAGACATATAAGTACGCATGCGGCAGGAGTTGTTATTTCAGCCGTTACCTTAGATGATGTTATTCCGATTTGTAAGAGTGGTAATGATATATTAACTGGTGTAACCATGGAATACTTAGAGGAATTAGGTCTATTAAAAATGGATTTTTTAGCCTTACGTAATTTGACGATTATTCAGAATGTTTTAGATTTAATCAAAAATGAAACAGGCGAAAATATTAATTTAAATGAGATAAACTTTAATGATACCGAGACTCTTGCGTTATTTAGAAAGGTAGATACGGAAGGTATTTTTCAATTTGAAAGCTCCGGAATGAAGAATTTTTTAGCTAAGTTACAAGTTAGTTCTTTTGATGACTTAGTAGCCGCTTTAGCTTTGTTTAGACCAGGACCAATGGAAAATATTGATGTTTATATTCGTCGTAAAGAAGGTAAAGAACCAGTGGTGTATCCTGATCCTTCCTTAAAAGATATTTTAGCTCCAACTTATGGTATTATGATTTATCAAGAACAAATTATGCAAGTTTTAGTTAAGATGGGGGGATATTCTTTTGCGGCTGCTGATAATATTAGAAGAGCCATGAGTAAGAAAAAGGTAGAAGTAATGGAACAAGAACGTGAGGTTTTTGTGGCGGCTTCTTTAAAAAATGGTTATACAAAAGAAACAGCTGAAGAAGTATATGATTTAATAATAAAGTTTGCAAATTATGGATTTAATAAAGCACATTCGGTTTCTTATGCTATAATAGGTTATCAGATGGCTTATTTGAAAAGCAAATATCCTGTTTATTTTATGGCTAATTTACTTAATATGAGTATTGGTAGTGATATTAAGACGAAGGAATATATTGATGAAGCTAAGAAGAAAAATATTATGGTCTTTAAACCTAATATTAATATTAGTACAGAGCAGTATATTATCAAAGATAAAGCTTTATTGTTGCCGTTAAATACGATTCATAATGTAGGCGAGTCTTCTGTTGAACTGATTATTTGGGAAAGAAAACAAAATGGAAAGTATACAGATTTCTTTAATTTTGTTGCCAGAACTTATGGTAAAAGTGTTAATCGAAAAACTATTGAAGCATTAATTGATGCTGATGTCTTTAGAGATTTTAAAGTTAATCATAATAGTTTATTTAAGATGATTGATAGTGCACTAGATTATGCAGTGTTATGTAGTGATTTGGATGAATCTTTAGTTATGAAACCAAATATTATCTTACAACCGGAGTATACTGAAGGGGAGTTAATGGCAAGAGAACTGGCTTGCTTTGGCTTTTATGTTACTAATCATCCTTCAAGTAAATATCAAAGTGGTATTATGAAAATTAATAAAATGAAAGAAAACTTTGATAAGTATGTTGATTTGGTTGTTATTGTTGGTAATATTCGGAAAATTAAGACTAAAAAAGGTGAAGATATGGGCTTTATTTCGGGAAGTGATGAAACTGGAACTTGTGATTTTATTATTTTTCCGAAAAATGATAAGTATTTAATTAATTTAGCAAAAGATGATTTAATTAAAGTAAGAGGTCAAGTGACTAAAAGAATAGATAAATATCAAATTGTAGTTAGAAGTATAGAAAAATTGTAGTGAGGTATAGAAAATGAATGAGATGGAACGTTTCTTTAATAGTATTGGTTTTGTTGATAAAGATGGTGCTTTTTTAGAGGCTACAATCTCTAAAGTTGTTCTAAATAGGCAAAAAGAATCTTTTGAAGTCTTTATTGAAAATGAGAAACCTATTAATCCAGTGGTCACACTAGAGCTTACAAAGTGTGCTAAAAGGGGAATTAATGGAAAAAGTAAATGTCATATTAATTTTATTTATAATGAGATGGAAGATGAAGATATTTTAGAAGCTTTTAAGGTATTATTGGGGGAATTAATTGCTAAACGCCCTTCTTTAGTTTCTTTAGAAAATAAAAATATTAGTATTGATGATGATTTTATTATTGTTGAACTTGATTCACGAAGTGAAGAATTTGATATTTTGAAAAAAGAAATAAGAGGTTTATCGCAAGGTTTAGTTGAATTAGGTTTCTATGATATGGAAATTACAACAGCTATAAATAAGGAAAATGAGAAAAAAATTCAGGATGAAATTGAAGCCGACCGAACTCGTAAGATTGAAGTAAGTTATGAGGAACCAGTTAATAATTCTAACTATAATAGTTATGGTAATAAGGGGAACTTTGTACCAAAGAAAAAAGTTGAATATTCAAGAGAAGGCTTAGTGACAATCGAAAGTATTAATGTTGAGGAGAATAATGTTCATTTAGAAGCTTATATATTTGGTTCAGAGTTTAATCAGTTGAAAACAAAAGATGGACGTGATTTATTTTTAATAACTTTAAAGATAAGTGATAATACATCAAGTATTTTAGCTAAATGCTTTGCGAAAGATGAAGAAGATTTTATAGCTAAATCAAAAGAGTTAAAAAATGGCGAATGGTTCTCTTTTAAGGGACAAGTTCGTTATGATAATTTTGCTAGTGATTTAGTATTTAATTTTCGTAGTTATGAAAAATTAACAGATGTTCCGTCTTTTAAAAGAGTTGATAATGAGCCAGAAAAACGTCTTGAGTTGCATGCGCATACGATGATGAGTCAGATGGATGGCGTATGTGACGAAGTGAAATTGGTTCGTCAAGCCATGGAATGGGGACATCGAGGAATTGCTATAACAGACCATGATTGTTGTCAGTCTTTCCCGCATGTTTTTGGTGAAGTAACTTCTTTTAATAAAGGTTTAAAGAAAAAAGCTCAAGCGAAGATAGATGATTTGAAAAAGAGTTTAGAAGAAATTCGTTCATCAGGAAACCAAGAAGGTATTGATGAGATGGAACGAATGATTGCAGAAGCAGAAGAAGAGAAGAAACATTTACCTTTCTTTAAAGCTGGTTATGGCGCTGAAATTGAAATGTGTGAATCATTTTTAAATGTTTGTTTTAATGCGACAAATGAAGAAATTGAAAATAATACATTTGTTGTATTCGATACAGAAACAACTGGTTTTAATCCTGGTCTTGGTGATTCAATGATTGAAATAGGTGGCGTAAAAATCCATAATGGTGAAGTCGTTGATCGTTTTGAAGAATTAATTAATCCAGGCCATCATATTGATGAGCAAATAACACGTGTAACAGATATTTCCGATGATGATGTTAAAGATGCTTTAGATGAAGAGACAGTTACAAAACGTTTTAAAGAGTGGATAGGTAACTTACCTTTGGTTGCTCATAATGCTAGATTCGATAAAAACATGATCGATATGGCATATTATAAGTATGGCTTAGGGAAGGTTTCTAATCCTATTATCGATACTTTGATGTTATCAAGAGTTATTAATCGTGATTTAAAGAAACATAGTTTAAAAGCATTAGGTAAATTCTATGGAATTGATACTGGTGAAGCTTTGGAAGATGATGAAGAAAATGTTAATGAATCAGGAGCTAGTGGAGCTATTTTAGATAGTTCAGTTGGTAGTTTATTTAAAAAGATTATGGTTGATGATGAAGAAGTTTTAACTATAACCAAAGAAGAATATTATGATGTTGATATTACAACGGAAGAAAGAGTAAAGAAATATCGTAATATTTATCATTTAAATAAGGTTCAAAAAGCTTCCAAAACAGAAAAAATAAAATTAACTGTTGAAGTAAATGAAGGAATAACTTTAAATGGTTTTGTGCCAGAAATTAAGTTACATCCAGCAGAAAATGATATTCAAATTAATTATAGTGATGCTTTTGGCGAAAAGACTTTAACAATTGTCGTTTATGTTGGGCAACACCATGGGGCCGATGTCGACTCGGAAAATACAGCATATATCTTTAATAAAATGTTAAGTCAAATTAAAGGCATTAAAACTTTAGAAGATTTAAATAACGTAGGATTACTAGAAGAAATTAGTTTTAAAAACAATCCTAAATTACTTGAACATATTGGGGAAGTAAGTACATTAAGAAACTATGTCTTTAAACCACTTGAAGATGAAGTTGTCGAGGAAGACTTAGACTATCCATTTGCTAAATATGGTAATATGGAATATCGTTTTAAATTTCCATGGTGTCATGAAGACCATTTACAAATGTATGAAAATATTCCATCAAAGACTTATACGGAGCATATTGCTAATATGTATGATAACAGTAAACATATTACTTTTATTGCTAAGAATAAAGTTGGATTAAAAAATTTATTTAAGATAATAAGTTATGCTAATACTAACTTTATTCAGCGTAATGCCAGAATACCACGTAAGTTGATTGAAGAAAATAGAGAAGGCTTATTAGTGGGAAGTGCTTGCCTAAATGGGGAAATATTTTATTTAGCAGAAGTTAGAAGCGAAGAAGATTTAATAGAAGCAATGCAATTTTATGATTATATCGAAGTTCAACCACCAGCTAATTATGAGCACTTATTACGTGGTCATGATATTAATAATATGGATCATTTATATAAATGTCTTAAGAAGATTATAAAATGTGCGAAAGCAGCTGGTAAGTTGATTGTAGCAACAGGAGATGTTCATAATATAAATAAAGAAGACCGATTATATCGAGAGATTATTGTTAATCAAAATGTTCCTGGTAAAGGACGACATCCATTAGCAAGATATTTAAATGGTAGTAGTAAGCAAAACACTAATAATGAAAATATTCAAGCGACGATTGAAGCGGCGAGTCATCGGGGAATTAACTTAGATGATTTAGATAAGAAATTATTAAAATATATTTATGTTTTGACAAAAATTAAGAAAATACCAATTACAGCAACTAACTTAGCTGATATCTATGCTGTTAATAAAGTGGCTGAAAATGAGGAAATTTTTAGAGGTAAAAATGGTGATGAAGAAAAACTTAAGTTTGTTAATTCCTCATTACGTAAATTTTTAGTAGCTGGAATTGTTAAAGAAAATGATGGTATATATGAATTAACGGGGAATTATAATGATTCAGAAACGGTTAAATCTGGGCATATACCTAATCAATTTTTTAGAACAACACGTGAAATGCTAGATGAGTTTTCTTTCTTAGAGGATAAGAACTTAATTAAGGAAATCGTTATTGATAATCCAAATAAGATTATTGATATGTTAGAAGAAATAGAAGTTGTTGTTTACCCTGACAAGCCTTATTCACCAATTATTGAACATTCGCAAGAAACTTGTCGTGACTTAGTATTTGATAAAGCTCATAGTATGTATGGTGATCCGTTGCCTGCTAATATAGAGGAACGTATTGCGCAAGAATTCTATGGAGATAAGATTAATGACTTAGTTAAAGAAAAGATTGCTATTGACCATCCAGAGATGAGTGAAGAAGAAAGAAATAATATTTTTACGCCAACTTTGCATGATGTTATCATGAGTGGTTATGATGGTGTAGTTAATCTAAAGAAGGACCAAGTTCTTAGAACAACAGAAGAGGAATTAACGGAAGAACAAGCAATAGAAAAAGCTAAAGCACAATTAACTGGAATTATTGGTGGAGGTTTTGATGTTATTTATTTAATTGCGCAAAAGTTAGTTAAACACTCTAATGATGATGGTTATTTAGTTGGTAGTCGTGGTTCAGTTGGTTCATCATTTGTAGCAAGTATGATGGGAATCACGGAATGTAATGGATTACCGGCACATTATTATTGTCCAAATTGTCAACATAGTGAATTTCAAGATGAAGATGGCGTAGCTTATTCTGAAAATTATCCATCAGGATTCGATTTACCGGAAAAGAAATGTCCAAAATGTCAGACCGTTATGATTCACCAAGGGAATGATATGCCATTTGCGACATTCTTAGGTTTTGCTGGTGAAAAAGTACCAGATATCGATTTGAACTTCTCTGGAGATAACCAAGCTTCAGCACATGAATATACAAAAGTCTTGTTTGGAACAGATAATGTTTATCGTGCAGGAACCATTGGAACCGTAGCTGATAAGACGGCCTTTGGTTATGTTCAAGGTTATTTTGAAGAACGTCTTTATGATGTTTTAAAGATTGAAGCACAAAGTTATGGTTTAGCTGTAACTGGTAAGGATGAGCTTAAGAAAAAGGGTGTTATTAAGTCATTTATAAGAATACCAGAAGTTGAACGAATAAGTGTCGGTTGTACGGGAGTTAAAAGAACAACTGGGCAGCATCCAGGCGGAATTGTTGTTGTACCGGGCTATAAAGATATTTGGGATTTTACGCCATTCCAATATCCTGCCGATGATCCAACCGCGGCTTGGCGTACTACTCACTTTGATTATCATGCAATAGATGCGGACTTATTAAAACTTGATATACTAGGACACGATGATCCGACGGTTTTAAGAATGCTTCAAGAACTAGCTAATAAATATATTACGCATGGCCAAGAAGATTTTGATGTAACGGCGATTGACTTAGGAGACTTGGATACCATGAAAATATTTACGGGGCCAGAAATTTTGGGAGTTGATCGTTATAAGTTAAGAGGTTCTGTTGATAAAAATGGACGTAAGTATTGTCCAACTGGAACCTTAGGAGTTCCAGAATTTGGAACATCCTTCTTACTTGGTATGCTTGAAGAAACTAAACCAACAACCTTTGCCGAACTTATTAAAATATCTGGTTTGTCACACGGAACAGATGTTTGGTTAGGCAATGCAAGAGATTTGTGTACACCTAATGAAAATGGGGTTATTCAAGTTCCCTTTAAAAATGTTATTGGTTGTCGTGATGATATTATGGTTAACTTGATTCAATGGGGATTACCACCAGCGAAAGCGTTCAAAATCATGGAATTTGTTCGTAAAGGAAAAGCTAGTAAAGATCCAGCTACTTGGGCAGAACATGCGCAATATATGAAAGAACATAATATTCCAGAATGGTATATTGAGTCATGTCATAAGATAAAATACATGTTCCCTAAGGCGCATGCGACCGCTTATGTTACATCAGCCTTTAGAATAGCTTGGTTTAAAGTTCATTATCCAATATTATATTATTGTGCTTACTTGTCAATAAGACGTGATCAGTTCGATATTGAATCCATGATCAAAGGCGAAGAGGCAATTCGCGCAAAAATCGATGAATTAGATGCAAAAGGAAATAGTATTTCTAATAAAGAGGCAGATACAAGAGAAACATTACTTTTATGTTTAGAAATGTGTTGTCGTGGTTTCTATTTTAAAAATATTGATGTTGATAAGAGTGATGGTAAAAAATTTGTTATTACAGAAGATGAAAAAGGTTTAATTATTCCATTTAGAGCCTTAGATGGTTTGGGTGAAAACGTTGCCGAAGCAATAGTAAAAGCTCGTAAGGGAGGACCATTTATTTCGATGGAAGATTTACGAAATAGAGGTAAAGTTAATACAAGTGCTATGGAAAAATTAAAAGCTCTAGGTTGTTTAGATAATATGTCTGAAAGTAATCAATTAAGTTTATTTTAAAAAAACATTATCATATGCGATAATGTTTTTTGATTATTTATTATTTCTTAATTATTTATTTTTAGAAATCTTTTCAAATACGTAGTCATCATTAACTTTTTTAAGGGTTATTGTGAAATGTTCAAATTCATTTAATTTATCTTTTTGTAATTCTAATTTATCAGATTCATAAACCTTTTCCTTATTATTAGCATCTTTAGTAAAATAGTACTTATTATTATAGAAATAAACATAAGCAACAGCTAATTCTGTATTCAACTTATCATTATTAGTAGTAGTCTTAATTATTTTATATAAAAGATAAGTATTATCAGTACTAATTGGTAAATCAGTACTTGAACGAAGATAAACATCAAACTCACTATTATAAAAATATTGGAATTTATAGTTAATACCAGCACTATAATCTTTATTATCAAAATCGATTCCAAAAATCTTTTTAATAGCATTACGAACACTGCTACCATTTATTATAGTCATATTATCGGTATCAAAACCATCTTTTTTTAAGGCATTAATAACGGTATTAGGAACATCACTTTCAGAATTATTAATAGCATATTCAAAAGCAGTAGTTAAAACATTACCAATAGTTAAATCATCATAAGTAACAGAATCTCTACTATATAGTAAATCTAAACCATTATAAGGCGTTCCTTGTCCATAAGTAAGCTTCGTAATATAGTCAATAGTTGCATTTTCCGCAATTTTAGTTTCCTCTTCATTAGCCAACTTACCATTTTTATTCTTCGATGATTGCTTAATAGCAAAGAAAATAATCAAGGCAATTACTAATATAAGCACGACTAACAAAATAATTTTCTTATTATCCAATTTTTTCATTTCTATGACCTCTTCTCTATTCTAAATGATAGCATATATTTAATAATTTATCTATACATTTTAAATATTTTAATTTTTTCTTTTTTATGGTAGGATTAAATTAATAGGGTGGATTGTTTATAAGGAGTGTATTGATATAATGGCAAGAGTTACATGTAATAAAGTGGAAGAAGTATTTAATCCATTAACTTTTTATGAAGGTAATTATATTTTTCCAATTGATACTTTGTATGATTGTTCAAAAATTGTTGATGGGGAAAATTTAGTAAGGGAATATTTCTATGATAATTATCTACATAAATTAAATTCATTAATTGATGATTTTGAATTATGCATGAAAGGAATTGCTTTAAAATCAGATGTAACCTTAATGCATGATAGTCGAGAATTAAAAGTTTCTTTAGAATATATTTGTTATGCTATTTGTGAAAAGATTACAGGAAATTTACCAGAACTTACCAGTGATTACTTTAAAAATAAAGAAATCTTAGTTGAGTTTTTTAGAAATTATAAAAAAGCTATAAATTGTTTAAAAGATAAAAAAGCGACTGATGAATATCAAGAAGAATGTAGTGTATTAAAACAATTATATGAAGATAGCGAAGCAAGAAAAAAAGAAAAATTAGGATCAAAATTTGTACCAAGTAGTTTTAATACTTTCTTAGATAAAGTAAGAGATTATATTGTTACTTTTTTAGTTAGATATAATCAAATGGCTCAAGTTTGTGATAAAAAAATTTCTTTAGATGTTTTAAATGAAAGTTTAGATTTAGAAAAATTTGAGTTTGCAATGACAAAAATTTTAATTGACTTGACAAAATTGGTTGAAAAAAATGAAGGAAAGGTTCATAATAGTTTTGTTTATGTTGATTGCTATATGAAAAAGGTACAAACTTTAAAAAAAGAAAAAAACTACGATTTTCAATTAAAAATGACATGCTTTGATTGGCAGAGAATAACGATTAAATTAGATGATTTAATTACTGATTGGCAAGATATTAGAAAAAGACATCCAGAAGAGTAAATGGCCATTTATAATTATCAAAGATTATTTTTAGTGTGCCAAAAGAGTAGATTATTAAACTTTTCATAAACAAAAAGCATAAGGAACATAATTGGGTAGTTATTTTAAGAATAAATAAGAACTGATAACATATAATAGTTTTTGAAGTAACTATAATGCAATGGAATGTTAGTAGGCATAATATAAAAATAGTTAGGAATGATTTTGGTGAATAAAAAACCTGTAATAGGCATTTTGGCAACTAGCAATTATATGGTAAGTGATGATTGCTTTTTAGATACTTATCGTTATGGAAATAATTATATTCGTAAGTTAGTTAGTTTAGGAGCGGTACCTTTATTAATACCTTTTTGTGATGAAAAGGTAATAGAAGAATCTTTGGAAATGTGTGATGGCTTGTTATTACCAGGGGGAAACAGAATACGTCCAGTAAATTTTGAAGTAATTGATTATTTTTATCAAAAGAAAAAACCGATTTTAGGTATTTGTATGGGAATGCAAACTTTGGCAATGTATTCCGTAAATAAAGAAAATACGGAAGTAAAAAGAATTATTGAAAAAATACAAACTAGTGATCATTGGCCTGTAATGATAAAAAGAGATAATTCAACTGTGACAGTTCATCGTGATAAATTACTTCCGGGGAGTAAGTTAGCGACTATCATTGGTAAAGAAGAAATTGAAGTTAATAGTATTCATCGTAATTGTATTACGGAAGTTGGAAGTGAATTTTTAATTAGTGGTCGTAGTTTAGATGGCGTAATTGAAGGAATAGAATATAAAGGTGATAATCGTTTTATAATAGGCGTACAATTTCATCCTGAGTTATTACCACAATTTAATTGTATTTTTGAAAGATTCATTTTAGAATGTAAGAAAGATAGATAGGATATGGTTAATTCCTATCTTTTTGTATGCTTGATATTTATATTATATGGCTGATATTTGATATTAAACAATAATTAATAAAGAATAAAAAATATTTTTTGTTGGAATTTAATAGCAATTTTAGTTAATTTTTGATATGATTAATAAAGATAGAATGACATGATTTTATCAAGTAGAGTAGGTGTAGTACAATGAGTAAATTTAGTATTGTTTTATTAATTCTTTTGGTTATGTTTTTGAGTTTAAATATGACTTATTTTATTAAAAAATTACGTAAAAAGAAGTATTCACTCATTCGAGCTAAGCTAGCTTTGGTTTTATTATGTTTTATTATGTTATTAAATGTCGCTAACTTTAGTTATGTCAAAGTTAAAAAGACTGATCTTGTTCAAGCTAACTTCCTATCTTTTACTAAAACAACGAAGCAAGAATATCAAAAGAAAAATCTTGAAGAAACATCTTTGAATGTTTATTTAACTTTAAGAGATGCTAAAGGACGTGTAGTTAGTACGACTAATGCAGAAACTCCTATCGATGCCGTTTATGAATTTAATAATAACTCTCCACCCAAACAAAGAATAAAATTAGAAGATGACTTATTACTAAGTTATGACATTACTAATTTCTTTGATGACGATGGCAATCTTTTAGTTGATGAAGATACTATTTATTATACCGATATTCCTTCTTATATCATTCCAGCTGCTGACAACGTTGTAGGAACCGAACATGGTCCAGTAGGGGAAACTCGTTTATATAAATCGGGCAATGTTGATTGCTTTGGTGGTATTTATATGGAAGGTAAGACAGGTTATCGTCTTAAAATTAGATTTGAAAATACGAAAGATCAGACTAATATTAAATTTAATTATCAAATACTATTTAATTTATCTAATACTATCAAAAACCAACCAACTGATTTAAAATCAATCGACTTTGAATCCCTTGGTATCTTGCAATTCTGGATGAAAGGTGAAGAAATTAAACCAGATGACAACAAAATATATACTTTAACAGAAGAAGTTCAAGACGTTGCTACATCAGGAGTTATAAAGAAGTTTGTTACCACTATTACAGATTATCGTGATGAAGGCGAACGTGAATTAAAGGGCGTTTTAAAAATTGACATGAGTGATGGGATTGGTTTTTCAACAGACCATCAAACAGGCTGGTTAAAAAATCTTGAAATATATGCGGATGGCAAAAAAGTAACGCATTTAGGAGGTCCATCTTCAGGTGGTTATTATTCAATTGATGGAAGTGCTGATAAGGTAGATATAGTTGTTGAGTTTGATGATTATTATCAAAACATAGATTATACGAATGAAACCAATTATGAAAAATGTGGATATTCCTCAACTAACAATTCTTGTTTTGTTAAAAGCATGTCGATTAATTTTGGAAATAATTTTAATAATACGGAATCGCTAAAAGATGTTAAAGAATGGAAAATTGTTCTTACTGAAAAAATATTTACTGAGGATAGTACAATAATAAATAATGTTACTTATCATGATTTAACTGAACAAGTTCCTGATATGAGTAGCATGGCTACAACAGAAAATAAAACATGTTCCTCATGCGGCGATATAATGCATCGTAGTACATCAGGCATTAAAACTTTTGCAACTGAATATGGTGTAGCCTACACTTGGAGAAGTGATGGCAATTATGTTGAAATGAATTTTGATACATCTTTTCATACTCCAGGGGGATTATATTATTACTTGAGTTCTAAAGTTTTTGGAGTGTCTGATGTTTTCGAGGATAGTTTCAATGTATTCATTAATAATTCTACAGTTAAATTTATAAAAGCTAATTATATATCGTCGACAGTTAATTCTAATAATATGCTTGCTGATCATTCCGTGGAGCTACAAATGAAAAGAGTTCTCAAAGATAAATATAAAGAATACTTTGACGATTCTAATTACTGTGAATATAATGGAAAAACTAAGCGTGATGAATGTACTAGTGTAAATAAGAATTATGCAGTATGGCGTAGTGAAAATTTAAATGAAAATGGTGAATATTATTGGATTGTATTTGATATGAAAACCATGCTTGACGCATATAAATATGGTGAAATAACAACAAAAAGAGAAGAATTCGCTAAATATGAATGTACTAATGCAACAGTTTCATCATCTGAAAGCTGTGAATTGCCATATATGTATGATAAAAACTTTAACGAAAATTTACAAATAAAAATGTATATATTTAATATTTCTAAAGCAAACATATCTGTTATGGCTCCATATAAATTAGGACATTCTAATCGTTTCTCATTATATAATGAAGGTGCCAAATTTAGTAAGAATAGTTCTTTTAGTTATTGCCTAACAGGAAATTATCAAAAATGCAGTAAAGTTAATAACTTAGAAATAGCTGATAACGACAATTCCAAATATATGTCAATTAAATCAGAGAACATGATTGATGGAATTATAAAATGGGAAGTAGATATTGACACTTCAGAGTTATATTACTTTTATGGTAAATCTGATTGGTATAACAGTTGGTACGAGACTTCTATGTATCTAGGCTTACCACCAGAATTAAAAGTTCTTGATACGAGTGACAAATATTTTTATGATTCAGAAACGCAAACAGTAAAAAGAAGCACTGAAGAAAGCACAGGAGAAAAAACATGGCTTATGATGAAGGCAAATTATGTTTGTAAAGATTTTAATTGTAAAAAAATCACGTTATTTTCGGGCTTCTATAATCCCAGCGAAGAAATGAAAAAATATAACATGTTAACCCGCGATTATATTTCTGAGTATAGTTCAAGGTATCAATCTTATCTTTCAAGTTATGGTGGATTAACTAATGAAATTTATGATGGTCATTTAAAATTAATATTTTTCACTGTGCTAAACAATGAAACATCCAATAAATTGTTAAATAGTGATGGAAACCATCAAATATATTTCCAATTTTCAATGGAAGGTGGTTCTGCATTCAACGGAACAGGCCAATCTACTTTTAATCTTAATTATGTCAGCAAAGGTGTAGCTTTAAGTAATGTCGATTTACAAAAAAATAGTGAAGAACTTACTTCATTAGAAAATGAGACGGAAGTTGAAAATAAAAATATTGTGAAATGGACAATTCAACCAAAAGCGGTTAGTACTTCATCTAACTATACAATTAATGAAAAGGCAAGTTTACCGACTTCAGAATATTTTTCGTCTGATTTTAATGGGACATTCCAATTTTCAGAATCATTTAGTGGTGTCGCAGCTCCTTACACAAAACTTAAAGCTATTCACATTAGCGGTCGTGAACTAGCACGTTATAGTTCTACATATACAAATTATAAGGATTTCGAAATTACGCTGAATGAGGACGACTTGAAAAATCTTGGTGATGATGGTATGAGTGCAGCTGAAAAATGTGTGAACATGGGCATTCTATCAAATGTTTGTGTAAAATTCAGTTATAATCGTGATCGAACCTGCGGTTTGATGGAAGACTGTCTAAAATTTTATTATGGTGAAGACTATATGAATAAACTGCGTACCTTAACGAATGGCTTTAATGTAACGATTAGTGGTCTTTGGGATGCTGATAACTTGAAAATTGAATACATTACTGAAACTGATGATAAAGTAATGTACGATGATTTACGGGACAATAATCAGCTTGGTATTTTAGCAAATGATTCAAAATCAACTTTAATAAGTGAAACAAAAATATATGATTGGAAAGTACAAAATAGAGAATTTATTAGTAGTACCGATTTAAAAACAGCGACAGCTACGGCTGAAACAAGAGTTCTTGCTGATGTCTATGTTAATAAAAAGACTACGGAAGTAAGTGAAACGCTTCCGACTGGTCGTTACTTTTTAAGTCGTGATAATACCAAGAATTCTGTCTTTGCAAGAATCGGTTATGTTCCATCCGCCTACGTGGATGTTAAAGATATTATGTTAGGTTTTGAACAGTACTCAGATCGTAAAAATATCGATGATGATGCTTATCTAATTGATGAAAGCAATAAGAAAGCTCTTTTATACTTAAAGCAATACTTAGAATTTAAAAACTTTAAAATAACTTATTGCAATCATTTCAATGACTTTGATAGTGACTGTAATGGCGGCTCAACGATTTATGAAAATGGTAAATTCCTTGATGGATGGACAAATTCTAAAATTACTTTTGATAAAGATTCAATTAATTTGTACGATATTCATTTTGAAAACGATGCTGGTGTAATTCCTGCAACTAGTGGTTTTAAAATTGAATACGAATTAACTTTTGATATTGATAATAAACGTCAAATAGCTGATGAAAACGGAAATACTTTACCTTCATTTAGAGAAAGTGAGTACTATAAAGGTCAGTACTTAGATATCATCAGTACCGTGGGCGCAACACGAGCTTATGA
>CAKOHV010000007.1 GCA_934086145.1 uncultured Bacilli bacterium | reverse complement strand
AATACCGAAATCATTTATTTGCTTCTATTGTTTAGAATCTCTCTTTTTAATTAGTCCTTGACAAAGGGTTCATTTTACAATGTTATTAGCTACTTTTTTTTAATTCTTTTACATAGTTTTTCTTTTATTAGTAATACTAATAGTGATGGGAGAAAAGTTATGGAGAATATTAATTTTATTAAAAATATAGATAATTTAGGACGAATCGTTATCCCAATGGATATTAGAAAGAAAATGAATATAAATACGGGGGATATTTTAAGTATTACATGTAATGAAAATGATATTTGTTTAAAAAAATATTCAACATTAACTGATAATTATAAAATATTGGAAATAGTAAAATGTTTTGTGGAAGTATTTAATTTAAAAGTATTGATTTTAGATAGAGAAAAGGTTGTTTATTCCAATGTAGTAGCTGATAGTAGTTTTTTAGATAAGACAATGAAAGAAATGGTTGAAAATGGTATGAAATTAAGAAATGAATTTAACGATTTTAAGTTTGATAATGAGATTTGCAAAGGAATATATAATATGCAACCAATTATAACTAATGAGGGGATTATAGGCTCTGTAATTGTTATGGGAGATGTAATAGATAATGCTTTTGAAATATGTAGTATTATGGTTAAAATTATGTCTATAGAACTTAATATTTCTTGAATATAAAGATAAAATGTGATAAATTATCTTTATATTCAATGTTGAAGGAAAGAGTATTTTTAAAGTAATAATCAAGAGAGATTCTGGTTGGTGAAAAGAATTATTATGAAATAAAGAGAACATGGCTCTGGAGTTGAAACGTTATTCGCGTTAAGAATATAAGTGTATGATAATTCATAAACTAAGGTGGTACCGCGGGTTAAGCTCGTCCTTAGATTATGAATTTTTTTATTTAAGGAGGTGTTCTTACGAGAAAATTTGAAAAAATATCTTTTGATCAATTTAAAAAAGATATAAAAGATGATGAAAGTTTGTATAAAGATTATAAGTTACCAAAAAGAGAAACGAAACATGCAGCTGCTTATGATTTTTATGCTTTGTACGATTACACTTTAAAACCAGGGGAAATAAAGAAAATTCCAACTGGAGTAAAAGCTATTATAGAAAATGATGAAGTATTATTGTTAATGGCTCGTAGTAGTATGGGATTTAAATGGAATGTCAGATTGTGTAATCAAATAGGAGTAATTGATGCAGATTATTATAATAATCCTAATAACGAAGGTCATATGTGGATTAAAATCCAAAATGAAGGTAGTGAGGATTATGTAGTAAAAGCTGGTGATGGCATGTGTCAAGGTATGATTATTAAATATCTAAAAACAGATGATGATGAAGATAATGAATTTATAGAAAGAACATCAGATTATTAGGAGGAATATAAATGGAAAAAAAGAAAAAATATTATATAAGTACAGCAATTGCATATACTTCAGGTAAACCACATATTGGAAATACTTATGAAATTGTTTTAGCTGATGCTATAGCAAGATATAAAAGATTAGAAGGATATGATGTTTATTTTCAGACAGGAACTGATGAACATGGGGAAAAAATAGAAATAAAAGCTCGCGAAGCTGGTATTACACCTCAAGAATTTGTTGATGAAAAGTCAACAGAACTTAGAAAAATATGGGATGTTATGAATACAAGCTATGATAGATTTGTTAGAACAACAGATAAACATCATGAAGAGGTTGTACAACATATTTTTAAGTTTATGTATGATAAAGGTGACATATATAAAGGTGAATATAAAGGTTTGTATTGTACACCTTGTGAATCATTTTGGACAGAAAGTCAGTTAATTGATGGCAAATGTCCAGATTGTGGTCGTGAAGTTCAACAAAAGAAAGAAGAAGCTTATTTCTTTAAGTTAAGCAAATATCAGAAACAATTAGAAGAATATATTGAATCACATCCGGATTTTATTCAACCAGCAGCTCGTAAAAATGAAATGTTAAATAACTTTATTAAACCTGGGTTACAAGATTTATGTGTGTCTAGAACTTCTTTTACTTGGGGAATTCCTGTATCATTTGATGAAAAACACGTAGTTTATGTATGGTTAGATGCCTTAACAAATTATATAACTAATATTGGATTTGATTTTGATAATTCTACAGAAGAATTTAGTTATAGATGGCCGGCTGATCTTCATTTAATTGGTAAAGATATTATTAGATTTCATACGATTTATTGGCCATGCTTTTTAATGAGTTTAAACTTACCATTGCCTAAACAAGTATTTGGTCATCCGTGGTTGATAATGGCTGATGGTAAAATGAGTAAGTCAAAAGGAAATGTCATTTATGCCGATGATTTGGTTAAAGAATATGGTGTTGATGCAGTAAGATATTATTTTTTACATGAAATTCCTTTTGCTTCAGATGGAATATTCTCTAAGGACTTATTAATTGAACGAATTAATGCTGATTTAGTTAATATATTAGGTAATTTGGTTAATAGAACAGTAAGTATGGATTATAAGTATTTTGATGGAATTATTCCAGAAAATGCTGAATTTGCAGAAGTTGATTCTGATTTAATTGATAATGTATTACAATTAAATGAAAAAATTACAAATAAAATGAATGAATTAAAAATAGGTGATGCTTTACAAGAAATATTTGAAGTATTAAGAAAATGTAATAAGTATATCGATGATACAACCCCATGGCTTTTAGCTAAGGATGAAACAAAAAAAGCGAGATTAGGAACCGTATTGTATAATTTATTAGAAAGTATTAGAATTTGTGCAGTATTGTTGAGTGCATTTTTACCAGAAACGGCTGAAAAAATATTTGAGCAATTGAATACAGAAGTGAATAGTTTTGCTTCAACAAATGAATTTGGTTTATTAACAAGTGGAATAAAATTAAAAGAACCTGTTCATTTATTTGATAGAATAGATAAAAAATAGATTATTTCTCGGGAAATAGTCTTTTTTTTGGAAATTGTATCTATTTTATTTCCCGGGAAATAAAATATTGCAAAAAATATGTAAATTGATATAATTTTAGAGGTGATATTATGTTTGTAGATACACATTGTCATATTTATGATGAATATTATGATGATATAGAAAAAGTATTAAAAAAAATAAAAGATAATAATATTGGTAAAATTATTAATAATGGTTGTGATGCTAAGTCTAATATAGAAGTATTAAAAAAAGTTTCATCTTATGATTTTATGTATGGAGCCTTAGGCATTCATCCAGAAAGTGTTTTAGATTATAAAAAAGAAGATATAGATTTTATTGAAAAACATCTTAATGATGAAAAAATAGTTGCGATTGGAGAAATTGGTTTAGATTATCATTATGGTAAAGAGAATAAAGAAGCGCAAATAAGTCTTTTTGAAGAGCAATTAAAACTAGCTGAAAAATATAATAAACCAGTTATTATTCATAGTCGTGATGCGACTCTTGATACAACAGAAACGATAAAGAAATACAAAGTTAGAGGAGTTATCCATAGTTTTAGTGGAAGTTTAGAAACAGCAAATATTTATTTAAAATTAGGCTTTTTATTGGGTGTTAATGGTGTTATAACATTTAAAAATTGCAATTTAAAAGATGTTATAAAAGAAATTTCTTTAGAAAAAATAGTATTAGAGACCGATTCTCCTTATTTGACACCAGTCCCTTTTAGAGGAGAAAGAAATGATTCTTCACATATTAATGAAATAGCTGAGTTTGTAGCTTCTTTAAAAGGCGTTTCAATGGAACATTTGGCAAATATAACCAATGAAAATATCCATCAGGTCTTTGACATTTAAAATTTAAAGTGTTAGGATATATCTCAATTTTGAGGTGTATTTTATGCATATTATTAAAAAACTATTAAAAGTATTATTGGTTTTAATAGTTGTATTCTATATAAATTCAAATGTGAACGTTTCACAAAATGAGTTAATTGAAGATTTAGCTTTAGATAAATTGGTTGACTTATCAGCTATTGCCATGAAGGATAAAGAAGAAAAGCCTGTTGTAGTAGTTCAACCTCAGCCTAAGGTTAATAATAGTACAAGTCTTAGTGTTTTAACAGGAAGTTTAACTGGATATTCAGCAGATTGTCCTTTATGCAGTGGTCGCTTAGCTTGTAGCAGTTATAATGTTTATCAAAATGGTGTCGTAACATATCCAGATAATGTTTATGGTAATGTGAGAATTGTTGCTTCATCAAAAAATTTACCATGTGGTAGTATTGTTAAATTTAATTTAAGAAAATTGTCTAGTTCACCAATTTATGCTATTGTCTTAGATAGAGGAGTTGGTGGGAATAACTTAGATCTTTTGGTAGAAAGCGAAAGCTTGGCATATACACAAGTCGGACGTAGTTCGATAACTTATGAGGTATTAAGAAGAGGTTGGTAATTTAATGGAAAAGTTTGTACATAAAAAAAGTTTAGGTCAGAATTTTTTAAAAGATAAAAAAGTTTTAATAAATATTATTGATATTTTTAAAGTAACTAGTAATGATTTAGTAATAGAGATAGGTCCAGGACAAGGCGCTTTAACAAAGTATTTAAAGTTATATGATTCTAAATTAATTTGTTATGAGATAGATAAAAGAGTTGAAAAGTATTTAACGAAGTATGAAGATGATAAAACAAAAATAATTTTTAAAGATTTTATGGAAGCTGATATTTTGGATGATATAAGAAATATAGAGTATGACAAATTATATATTATAGCTAATTTGCCTTATTATATAACTTCACCAATTATTGAAAAAATAATCTCTTTAAATTTAGATGTTTCAGGTATGGCTTTTATGGTTCAGAATGAAGTGGCTGATAGATATTCTGCTAAATGCGGAACTAAAGATTATGGATATATGACGGCTTTATTAAGTTATTACTATGATGTGACGAAAAGCTTTGTTGTTTCTCGTAAATGTTTTGATCCAGTACCAAATGTTGATAGTGCAGTTATAAAATTTGTAAAAAAGGATAAAAAGTATAGTGTAAAAAATGAAAAAGAATTATTTAGATTAATAAAAGATGCTTTTAGAATGAAGAGAAAGAATATAAAAAATAATTTAGGCAATTATAATCTTGAAAAATTAGCATTCGTTTTAAATAAATATGATTTAACATTACAAGATCGTGCAGAAAGTATTTCAATTGAGTGTTTTGTAGAAATGGCAAATATTTTATTTTAATATTTGTTTTTTTTAGTAATATTTTTTAGTTTTAGACATAATCTTTTTTTAGGTGATTATATGAAATTTAATGTAGGAGATTATGTTACGCGAAATAGCTATAATAATGATATTGTTTTTGTTATTTTATCGATTGATGAGGGGGAGGTTATTTTAAAAGGGGTTAGTGTAAGGTTGATTGCTAATAGTCCTATTGATGATTTGATTAAGTATGACGCGGGAATAGATGATGATTTTGGCCAAAGAGTTATTATAGATAGTCCTTTTAAAGAAAATGATCGAGGTGAATTTTTTTATTTACCAGCTAAAGTGCTTCATTTGGATGGTGATGGTGATTATTTAAAAAAGTGTTTAGAATTTTATAAAAACAATAGAATTATGGCATTTGGCAAGGTTATTTCTGAAGAAAATATGTATAAGGATGTTTTAGGATATTTAAGAGAATATAAGCCAGATATTCTTGTTATAACAGGGCATGATGCTTATGTTAAAAAGAATGATAATATAAATGATTTAATTAATTATAAAAATACTTTAAATTTTATTAAAACAGTTAAAGAAGCTCGAAAATATGAAAAAAGTCATGAGAAATTAGTAATAATAGCCGGAGCTTGTCAAAGTGATTATGAAGAGTTAATAAAATCAGGAGCTGATTTTGCCAGTAGTCCAAAAAGAGTTAATATTCATGCTTTAGATCCGGCTATTATAGCGACAACGGTTTCTTTAACTGAAAAAAATAAAGAAATTAATATTGTAGAGCTTCTGGAAAAAACAAAGTATGGTAAGGATGGAATGGGTGGGTTAAAAGTAAATGGTTTGATGTATGTGGGGTATCCTAGATGAAAACAATTTACGAAGCTAAAAATTATATAAAAAGAAACGTTGGTAAAAAAGCCTTGTTAGAAGTTTTGGGTATTAGAAATAAAGTTGAGTATATAGATGGAGTTATTGCTGCTTGCTATGATAATATTTTTCTTATTAAGTCTCCGAGAATAAGTAGAAGTTATTCGTATAGTGATGTTTTAATAGGAAATGTTAGGGTTCATATTAAATAAATGTTGCTTTTATTTAATTTTTGTTCTAAAATTATAGTAAGTTGTTAAACTTGGAGGGAGTGTTATTATGAAAATTACAAAAGTTGTACTTCGTAATAAAGAAAAAGAAGATTCACGTATGAAGGCAATTGCAACTATAACATTAGATGAATCTTTCGTTGTTACTGGAATTAGATTAATTCAAGGTGACGATAAAATGTTTATAGCAATGCCTAGTAGAAAAATCAGTGAGGGTGTATATGATGATATAGCACATCCTGTTAATCAAGAAACTCGTAAGATGTTTGAAGATGCTATCTTTAAAGCTTATGACGAAATGAAAAAAACTGGTGAAGAACTAGTAAAAATTGATTTATAAGAGAACTTTTGAAGTTCTTTTTTTTTTGCTTTAAGCATATTATTTTATAGGTGATAATATGGATAATGTTTTAGACAGTACAAAGCATGAAGTAAAGTTAATTGATCGTGGTTTGATATATTTGACTGGAATAGATCGGATAATTAGTTTTGATGCTACAAATTTTTTAATGGAAAGTGTTATGGGAAGCATTGAAATTAAAGGTGAAGGTTTAGAGATAGTAAAAATGGATACGCATGATGGGGTAGTAACTATAAAAGGTGTAATTAATAGCTTTATTTATGAAGAAGATACGAAAAAGAATGCTGAGTCATTTTGGGGGAAAATATTTAAATAATGGCCATTAAAATTCAAATTTATTCAATTATTATATCTTTTATATATGGATATCTTTTTTCGTTGATTTTGGATTATAATTTGCATTTTATAAAAAGGTATCACAAAATTTGGCAAATAATAATCAACACATTGTTTATTAATAACTTTGCCATCTTATATGTTTGGCTTTTATATAAAATAAATGGTGGAATTTTTCATTATTATTTTATTATGAGTTTAGTAGGTGGCTTAATCTTATCAATAAGGAAGAAACGTAAAGTTATACTAAATAAGTAGTTTCTTCTTTTTTTTTGTGGTATACTCCTGAATTTGACAGTTTTGAAGAAAAAAGTTTCACAATCCCTTTATTTATAAGGCTTTTGCTCCATTTAAAAAATGCGTACCATTGTATTTTTTTCAAACTTGATAATTTTTTTTGAAAAAAATTTTTGGACACATTGTTTAAAGCCTTATAAATAAAGCAAATTAGTATAAATTTAATAGTCAAGTGTTTAACTATGTTTAAATTTTAACATAAATTTATAAGTAAATCAATGTCCGAATATGGTACGCATTTTGTAAAAATAAAGAAGTCCTTATTTTATGAGGCTTTGCGGGCAAAAAAAAGTTGAAACTGTCAAACTCGGGCCATCTTATATGTTTGGCTTTTATATAAAATAAATGGTGGAATTTTTCATTATTATTTTATTATGAGTTTAGTAGGTGGCTTAATCTTATCAATAAGGAAGAAACGTAAAGTTATACTAAATAAGTAGTTTCTTCTTTTTTTTTGTGGTATACTTGCTTTAATAATAGGAGGCTTAAGATGGCAGGTAAAAATATTAGTAAAAAGAAGAAGACTGATAATAAAGATAAGAAACGTATAATGCTTTTGTTTCTTACTGTCATTGTTTTAATAATTGTTTTAATCGGTACAGTTTTTAAGGATTGGGTCCAGGTTATGTCTAATCGTCAAGAAACAAAAGAGTTAGAAGATAGGTACCAGGAGTTATTAGAAGAAGAAGCATCTTTAAATAGTGAGGTTGTTAAGTTACAAGATCCAACCTATGTTGCTCGTTATGCACGTGAAAAATATTTATATTCAAAAGATGGTGAAACTATTTTAAGAATTATTGATAATAGTGAAGAGAAGTAAGAAATATTTTACTTCTTTTTATATTAAGAAAAAAGTTGTAGTGTTATAATTGATTTAGAGGTAGTGTTATATGGAAAAAGGATATGTTAGATTAGCTAGTCCTGTTATTCAAGAGGATAGCATAGTTGATGGTGAGGGAATTAGAAGTGTAATATGGTTTCAAGGATGTTCGCATAATTGTGAAGGATGTCATAATCCTGAAACTCATGACTTTAACGGAGGGATAGTTCGCAAAATAGAGGATCTTGAAGCCGAAATTAAAGAATTAGAATTCCAGTCTGGAATTACATTTTCAGGTGGAGATCCAATGATGCAGATAGATGCTTTAGCGGAGCTGGCTAAATTTACAAAAAGTTGTGATTTAAATGTCTGGTGTTATACAGGATTTACATATGAAGAAATATTGGCTTTAGCCAAAAAAAATCCTAAGTATTTAGAAGCTTTAAAGTATATAGATGTTTTAGTTGATGGAAAATTTGTTAAAGATTTAAAAAGTTTTGAGGTTGTTTTTAGAGGCTCTAGTAATCAAAGGATTATTGATGTTAAAAAATCTTTAGAAAAAGGAAAGGTTGTTAAAGTCGAAAAGTACTGTTGAGTCTTTTCTTTTTTTGTTTATACTAAAAATGAGGTGAAAAATGTGGAGAAATATAGAAAGTATATTTTACGAATTTTTTTAGTATTATGTATTTTTATAGCTTTTGGATTTGATGTAGTTACTTTTTCTAAAATTTATAATCATTCCCTTTTGGTTGCTTTATTTAATCAAAAGGTATTAAATTTAGATGTTGTTGGTAGTTTAGTCTTTATTTTATTAATTTTTGATTATTTGATTAAGCAAAAGAAAAAAGCAAAAAAATGGGAAATAAAAATATTAAGTATTATTTTTGCTTTATTAATGGTTTTGGGAAATAGTTATAAAAACTTTGGAGATGCTTCGTTAGTTTTTGATAAGGTCATCTTTTTCATTATTGCTGCACTAAGTGCAATAGGTTATTATTATGTTTTTAGTGAATTTATATTAAAAGTTTTTGTTTTTTTTGATAATTATAAAGTAAAAGAATGTAAGAATAAGTTTTTCAATTTCTTAAAGAATCGCCCATTTATTTTTAGTTTTATTCTTATAATTTTATGCTGGTTGACATATATAATTGCTTTTTATCCAATAATTTTATCACCTGATCCAAGTTATCAGATAAAACAATTTTTTGGAATCAGAACTAAATATGCTGATTATGCTATTTTGTTAGATGAAAATGTTGTCATGACTAACCATCATCCAGTATTACATACCATTTTGCTTGGAGGTTGTTTAAAAATAGGACGAATCTTAGTAAATGATAATTTTGGCTTATTTTTATATAGTTTAATTCAATTTATAACTTTAGCTTCAGTATTTGCTTTTTTAATAAAATATATGCTTAAAAAAATGAATTTATCTGTGAAATATTGTTGGATATGTTTGTTAATATTTGCTTTGGTACCAATATTTCCAATGTATGCTATGAGTGCTGTGAAGGATGTATTGTTTACTGCTTTTTTAATTTTATATGTTGTTTTCTTACATAATATTTTAAAATTTAAGATGCAAAATTATAAATATTATCATTATTTGGCTTTATTCTTAGTAATGCTGTTAGTTATTTTGTTCAGAAATAATGGTTTATATATAATTTTATTGTCATTTCCGTTTGTTATTTTAGTTAATAAAGACACACGTAAAAGGTTAGCGGTTATTTTTGTTTTAGTATTGGCTTTTAATTTTTGCTATTCTAAAGTGCTTTTACCATATTTTAAAATAACACCTGGGAGTATCAGAGAAGCTCTTTCAATTCCTTTTCAACAAACGGCTAGATATGTTAAGTATCATGAAGATGAACTTAGTGCAAGAGACAAAAAAATTATTGATAAAATATTGGGAATAGATGATTTAGCAACAAGGTATAATCCTGATTTAGCTGATCCAGTTAAGAATTGTTATAACAAATATGCGACGAATGAAGATTTAAAAAAATATTTTGAAGTTTGGTTTGATGGCTTGTTAAGGCATCCTATAACTTATATTAATGCAACGATTGATAATGTGTATGGTTATTTTTATCCAAATAAGTTATCTTGGACAGTTTATTATAAGTATGATGATCGAATCGTTGAGGATGGTTTTAATTATCATTATAATAAATTTGATAAATTGAGGGAACATCTTGCTAATTTTGCCAGATCATATGCCAAAATTCCTGTTCTTGGTTCAATTAGTAATATTGGTTTGATGGTTTGGGAATGCTTTATTTTAACTGGTTATTTGGTTTATTCTCATAGGAAAAAAGATATTATTATATTGTTGCCTGCTTTGATTTCTATTTTGATTTGTGTAGCTAGCCCGGCTAATACTTATTTTAGATATGCTTTACCTTATATTTTCTCAATGCCTTTTATGATTGCTTGTATTTTAGAAAAACAAAAGTAAGTTTATTTTAATAGAATTTTTAGTATAATTTAAAAGAGAGGTGTTTTAATGACGAAAAATCAAAAAATAGCGGTATTGATTCCTTGTTATAATGAAGCTAAAACTATAGAAAAAGTTATTAAAGATTATAAAAAAGTTTCGCCAACGGCTGATATATATGTTTATGATAATAATTCAACAGATGGAACGGATAAAATAGCGCGAAAAGCAGGAGCCATTGTAAAATATGAATATCGTCAGGGCAAAGGAAATGTTATTAGGACGATGTTTAGAGAAATTGATGCTGATTGCTATTTAATGATTGATGGTGATGATACTTATCCAGTTGAGTCGGCTGTAGAAATGTGTAATTTAGTTTTGGATGGGCGTGCCGATATGTTAATAGGTGATCGTTTGTCTTCAACATATTTCGTCGAAAATAAGAGGTTATTTCATAATTTTGGTAATAAAATTGTACGTTTTTTGATAAATTTTTTGTTTAAAAACAAGGTAAAAGATATTATGACTGGTTATAGAGCTTTTAGTTATGAATTTGTTAAAGGTTTTTCTGTTTTATCTAAGGGCTTTGAAATAGAAACGGAAATGACTATTCATGCTGTTGATAAAAATTTTAAGCTTGTTGAAGTCCCTGTATCATACCGAGATAGACCAAGTGGAAGTGTATCCAAGCTAAATACTTATTCTGATGGTATAAAAGTTTTAAATACTATTGCTGTTTTATTTAAAGAATATAAACCTTTTTGTTTTTTTGGCTTGATATCGCTAATGTTCTTAATTTTATCTTTACTTCTAGGAGGCCCTGTTGTTTTAGAATTCTTTGAAACGGGGTTAGTTCCTAGATTTCCTACTTTAATTGTAGCAGGAGTTTTCTTAACCTTAGCATTTCTGTTTTGGATTACAGGCATAATACTTGATGTGATTGTGAAAAAGAATCGTCAATCTTATGAATTATATTTAAATTTATTAAGAAAAAAATAGTTAATTTTATCTGCAAGAAAAGTTATTTAAAAGTCTTTTCTTTTTTTGTTTTTAATGTATAATAAAGAACCAGTGGGTGGTAGTAGTGAGTAATATCCGTTTGAAAAATTTAACTTTTTCTTATGGTGAACGTGAAGTCTTTAAAGAAGTAAATTTTTATTTACCTAAAGGCAAAACTTTAAGTATTATTGGACCCGGTGGAAGTGGCAAAACTACTTTTTTAAAATTACTTAATAATGAACTAGAATATGATGGAAATATAATTATTAGTGGAATAGATGTTAATAAGAATAACTTTGGTATATTAAAAAATTACATTTCGGTAGTATATCAAGATAGTTTATTCCTTAATGAAATAGTAATTGATGAATTAAGGTATTCTTTGGAAAATAAGAACGTCTCACCAGTAGAAATATCGGCTATTATTAAAGAATTGGATTGTTATTTTGGAATTAACAAAATTCTAAATAAGGATATTTTTACTTTAAGTTTAAACGATAGAACTTTAGTTAAAATATTATCTTATGCAGTTACAATGCCAAGTTATTTAGCTATAGATGATTTATTGATTGATTTGGACGTGAGAACTAAAATTTTGTTATTAAATTATTTGAATTCTAAAAATATTTTGTTGATAAATGTTACTTCTAACTCTGATGATGCTTTGTATACTGATTATACAATTTGTCTTTATGATGGGATAATTGCGATAGATGGAAAAAGTATAGATGTTTTTAAAGAAGAAAAATTATTAAAAAGAATAGGCCTTAGTTTACCTTTTATGATTGATTTATCAATTCAATTACAATTGTATGGTTTGATAGGTAAGTGTTATCTTTCTAAAGAAAAGATGGTGAAGCAATTATGGAAATAGTTTTTAATAAGTTAAATTATATTGAAAATAAATCTTCATCATTAGAAAAAATATATTTAAATGACTTGAATTTAGTTATTGAAACAGGCAGTATTGTCAGTTTTATCGGGGATGATTTAAGTATTATTGGTAAGTTAATTACTGTCTTAAAAAGACCAACTAAGGGTGAAATAAATATTGATGATGTAGTAATAAAGCGAACAACGCATATTAATAATGTAAAATATTTAAGAAAAAACGTCGGTTTTGTTTATTGTTCGAGCGAGAAAAAGTTTTTATGTAAGACAGTTAAAGCTGAAATAGAAAAAATAATGAAAAATTATGAATATAAGCCAAAAAATGTTACTAAGCATATTGTTGATTCTTTGAAAATGGTTGGCTTATCAGCAGATTATTTAGATTTAAATCCAGAGAACCTATCGATGACAGAACAAAATAAAGTTTTGTTGGCTTGTGCTCTTAGTTATAATCCTCAAGTATTAGTTTTAGATTATTTTTTTAGAGGAATGAGTTATAAAGACAAGGAATATTTTAAAAAACTTTTCTTAAAATTAAAGTGCAAATTTAATAAGACAATTATTGTTATAGATAATGATATTTCAAATACTTTTGATTTTGTAGAAAAAAATTACATAATTAATCATGGCATGATAAGACTTAGTGGTGGAAAAGAAATATATTATAATGATAATTTGTATAAGTATACGAAAATGCCACCAATAGTAGAATTTATAAAATATGTAAAAAAGCAAGGACATAATATATCAGAATATACGGATATTAAAGAATTAATAAAGGAATTATATAGAAATGTTAAATAAATATGATTATGCTTATAATCATGAAATTTCAATCATTCATCGAATAAATCCACTGATAAAATTATGGTGCTTTGTTTTATTTTTCATTTCTTGTTTTTTTAAATATAATAATATAGTATTTTTTAGTACAATAATAAGTATTTTTATGATGTTGATATTTAGTAATATAAAACTAAATAAGTATTTAAAAGTAATTTGGGTAAATAAATATATTTTTATATTTATATATTTTTTGTTACGCTTTTTGAATGTCGATTCATTTGATATTAATGTTATTTTATTTAAATTAATGTTTGGTATCTTGTTTGTTTATTTGATAATTTATACAACATCAAAAGAAAAATTAGCTAAATGCTTAGCGAGTTTTGTGGATCAATTTAATTTTATTCGATTAAGTAAGAAAAAATTGATTGCTTTTTTTAGTAATATAATTAATTTTGTTTTGCTCCTGGGTAAAGAAGTTAATTTATTATTTGAGAGTAATTCTTTAAAGGGAAATGATTTGTATTTTTTAAGTATCATTCAAAAGATAAAATATCTTTGTAAATCTTTTAAGTTAATATATAATAATGCTAAGATAAAAAATATAAAGAGAAAAGATAGTATGAAATATCGTTTTTTTGATGTTGCTTTGCCATTTGAGTATAAATATAGAAATAAATTAAATGTTATTGATTTTATTTTACTTGGCTTTTATATTTTTATATTTGTTTACTATATAGTAAAGGTGATTAGATGAGATATTTGATGAAAATAAGTTATGATGGTAGTAAATTTTATGGATTTCAAAGGTTGAATGATTTAAGAACGGTTCAAAAGGAATTAGAGCAAGCGTTAACGATGATTAATAAGAAAGATGTTTTTATAAAGGGGGCTGGCCGAACTGATCGGGGAGTTCATGCTTTAGGTCAAGGCGTTTCTTTTGATTTGGATATCAAGATAAGTGCTGATGGTTTGAAAAAAGCGGTTAATGCTCTTGTTAAACCAGATATTTATTGTAGGGAATGTATGATTGTTGATGATGATTTTCATGCACGTTTTTCGGTTAAGAAAAAAAGATATCGTTATAAAATAAATCTTGGTGAATTTAATCCGTTAAATGACGATTATTTTTATCAACCAATATTTGCACTTGATATAGAAAAAATGCAAGAAGTAGCTAAGTTATTCTTGGGAATTCATGACTTTAAAAATTTTGTGTCTGGGGAAAGAAAAAATACGCAGTGTATTATTTATAGTATTGATTTTGAAAAGCATAATGATGATTTAGAAATTATATTTGAAGGAAAAAGTTTTTATAGATATATGGTTAGAAATTTAGTTGGAGCAATGATAGAAGTTGGTAGGGGAAAAGTTAAGATTGATGTTGTAAAGGATATTTTAGACTTAAAACAAGATAAAACCTTATTTACTGCTCCAGCATGTGGATTGTATTTAGAAAAGGTTATTTATTAAATTATAAAGAAATGAACGATTTTGTTTGACTTTTTGTATTGTATTGCATATAATTTTAACTGGTACATTTTGTTTGTTTGAATTTGTTAGCCCTGGGAAAGCGAAGCAAAGGAGAATAAAGGAAGGAAATTTGATATGAATACATTTATGGAAAAGAAAGAAACTGTAGAACGTAAATGGTATGTTATCGACGCTGAAGGACAAACTTTAGGTAGAGTTGCAACTAAGGTAGCAACAGTTTTAAAAGGAAAACATAAACCTACTTATACTCCTCACGTTGATTGTGGAGACTATGTTATTGTAATTAATGCATCAAAAGTAAATTTAACTGGTAATAAGTTAGAAGATAAGATGTATTATGACCATAGTGGTTATACTGGTGGATTAAGAGAAAGAAACGCTAAAACAATGATTGAAAAATATCCAGAAGAAATGATTGAAAGAGCTGTTAAAGGTATGTTACCAAAAGGACCTTTAGGTAGACAAATGATTAAAAAATTATTTGTTTATGCTGGTGATACTCATAATCAACAAGCTCAAAAACCAATAGAAATGAAAGTTAACTAAGGAGGTTTTAAATTATGGCGAAAAAAGTATGGACAGCAACTGGACGTAGAAAACGTTCAGCAGCTCAAGTTAGATTAACTGCAGGTACTGGAAAAATAATAGTAAACGGAAAAGATGTAAATGAATATATGCCTTTTGCCGTATTAGTAATGGATTTAAAACAACCATTAGTAGCAACAGGAAATGAAGATAAGTTCGATGTTGAAGTAACAGTTAGAGGCGGAGGATTCTCTGGTCAAACTGGTGCAATTAGATTAGGTATTACAAGAGCTTTATTAGCTTTTGATGCTGATGCTGATCAATCAAGAGAAGATGCTTATCGTAAAGTATTAAAAACTGCTGGATTAGTAACTAGAGATCCAAGAAGTAAAGAGCGTAAAAAACCAGGTCTTAAAAAAGCACGTCGTGCTCCACAATTCTCAAAACGTTAGTAAAGTTTTACCACACTTCAAGTGTGGTTTTTTCGTGTCAATAAAATGTAATTTTTATTTTATTTAATAATCAATATTGATATATTTTTTATTTTTTTTTATAATTTAATTATATTATTGAGGTGATAAGATGGCAAATTCCGACACTTTAGAAAAAAATAAAAAAAATAGTAATTTAATTGAATATATAGTAATCTTTTTAATATTTTTTGTAATTGGGATGGTAATTGGTATTTTTGTTACTAAAAAATACTTTAATGGTAAAGCAGAAGAAGATACTAAACCAAAAACTTCTGTTAAAACTAGTGGAGAAGATATAACTGAAAATGCTGAATATAAAGGGACAATTGATAACTTGTATAGTTTACTTGGAAAGGATACCATTTTTTATTCGACGACTGGGGTAAATGCGGATACTCTTTCTAATGAGCAAAAGTTAAGCATTGTTTATAATTATATAATTGCTAATAAGTTAGATACATCAAGTGTTTTAAATACTGGGTGGTATGGCAGTGAACAATGTCCATTTAATGGGGGAACAACTAATTTTAATGTTGATGTTTCATTAGATGAAAATGGTAATCTTGTTAAAGGAGCTAATTGTACAGTTAGTGATATAAATGCCGCTTTAATTCAAGAAAAATATCAACTTATTTTTGGAAATAATAATATAGATACATCAAGTAATTTTAATCCTAAAAGTGATAAGACTTGTATTTTAGTTGATGGTATTTATACATGTGGAAATATTGATAATTCAATGAATTATGTTGGTGATTTAGAAGTAAATTATACTATTACAAAAGTTTTGAAAGAAAATGATAAAATAGAAATTTATGATAAGGGTTATTTAACCGATAATCGTTCTAATGTTAAAAATTCAGCTGAAGGATTTGATAAATATTATTTACATTCATCTGATAGTACAGACTATTATCATGAATTGAAGAGTGCAGATAATATCATGTTTAAACATACTTTTAAAAAAGCAAGTAATGGAAATTATTATTATAGTAGCAGTGAAATTAGTAAGTAATTTTAGTGCTATTTTTTTTATTTTGGAATAAATTTTATTATGAAAAAGATTTTGTTTTTATTGTTTATAATTATGGTATGTTTGCTAATAAAGATTTGCTATTCAATAGAACTAGAAACTAAGTTATTAAATAAAACAATAGTTATTGATAGCGGTCATGGTGGAAAAGATGGAGGAAGTGTTGTCGATGATGTTCTTGAAAAAAATATAAATTTACAAATTGCTTTAAAGTTAAAAGAAAAATTAATAAAAAGTGGAGCTAATGTTATTATGACGAGAGATGGAGATTTTGATTTAAGTAGTCCAAATGCTAATCGTCGGAAAAAAAGTGACTTTGACAATCGAGTATCTTTAATTAATAATGCAGGAGCTGATTTATATATCAGTATACATCTTAATTATTTGAGTGATTCTCGATATTCTGGAGCACAAGTGTTTTATACAAAAGGAAATGAGTATTTGGCGGAAATAATGCAAGAGTCGTTAGCTAGTTATTTAAAAACAAAAATGCCGGCCAAAAAATTATCTGATACAATATATATGTATAAAAAATTAAAAGTACCAGGGATATTGATAGAATGTGGTTTTTTATCTAATGAAAATGAACGTAATTTATTAATTAGTGAAAAATATCAAGAACAAATTGCTTTGGCAATAATTAAAGGAATAATCAGTTATTATTGATATGTTTTAATATTTTCTTTATAATTATTTTGGTGATTATTGTGAGTCAAGAAACTATTTTAAAGAAGATGCTTGATTTATTGGAAATTCGATTTGATAAAGAAAATAGCGAAGGGCAGTTAAAAGAAAAGTTTTGGGAATTGTCGCCTGATGAGTGGCAGGAAAAAATTGGGGATTTGGAACAAAAGTATTTGCTAGCAAGGTTAAAGTCTGCATCAATTTGTAATTGTTACGAATTAGGTGATGCTATAAAAACCAAAAATGAACAAATTTTTTTCTGGTTTGGAGATTTGTCTTGTTTGTGTGTAGATGCTGTTGTTATTCCGGCGTCTGGAGAGCTTACATTAAAAGATAATCAACAAAATGATGATTTGTATTTTTATAATGGAACTAAACTTCGTCAAAAATGTTTGACAGTTATGAATGGAGCAGCTTTGGCAAATGATGAAGTTTTAATTACTCGTTCTTATAATATTCCAACAGATTATATAATGCATGTAAATTATGCTGATTTTATTAAAAGTATTATAAATGTTTTAGACTGTTCACGTGTTAATATGGTTAAAACTGTAGCTATTCATATTCCTAGCGAAGATATAAAAATAATAAAAGCTGTTTATGAAGCGATTGAAGGATATTTGAGTAAGTTTGGAATTATGTTTCATAAAGTGATTTTGGTAATAGATAATAAAAATTATTTAGATAATTTACAAGATATAATAGGTGAACAAAATGCATGATATTTGGAATCCTTGGCATGGATGTCAAAAGAAAAGTGAAGGTTGTCAAAATTGTTATATGTTTTATCTTGACAAGGTTCATGATAATAAAATAGCAAGTAATATGGTTTATAAAACTAATAATATGAAGTATCCCTTACAAAAAAATAAAGATGCTTCTTATAAAGTTAAATCCGGTGAAAAGTTAAGAGTGTGTATGACTTCAGATTTTTTTGTGGAAGAAGCTGATGCGTGGCGAATGGAAGCTTGGGATGTGATAAGGCAAAGGAAAGATGTTATATTTTATTTATTAACGAAAAGACCAGAACGAGTTATGAATTGTTTACCATCGGATTGGGAAGATGGTTATGAAAATGTGTTTTTTAATGTAACTTGTGAAAATCAAGAACGAGCTTTAGAACGATTGCCTATATTAAAAGAATTACCTTTTAAACATAAGGGAATAATGTGCGCTCCTTTACTTTCAAAAATAGAAATTGATAAATATCTAGATATGAATTTTATTGAACAAGTGGTTGTTGGTGGCGAAAATTATGAAAATGCGCGCCCTTGTCATTATGAGTGGGTTAAAGAATTAAGTGAGGCTTGCCGCCAAAGGAATATTACATTTTGTTTTATAGAAACTGGTAGTGTGTTTATTAAGGATGGTAAAAAATATGTGATGCCTAATAAAGATCTTCAATCACAGATGGCTTTTAAGTCTAATTTAAACTATGTAGGTAAAAAAATAAATTTTAAATTGTATGATGAGTTTTTGAATGAAATACCGGATGATGAGTTATATAAACCATTTTTTAATAAAAAATGTCAAACTTGTGGTAGTAAAATTATATGTAATGGTTGTAGTAATTGTGGGAAATGTGCAAATTAAAAAGTCTTTAAAGACTTTTTAGTATTCAAAATAGCGCATTTTTTTATTTTCTTCTAATGGTAAGCCCGTAAGATATGATTTATTAGGGATGACTAGTAATAAAGATTCTATATTTTGATTTTGGTATAGTACTTTGTCAATTTGTTTAATAATGGTTAAACATTCATCATAGCTTATGTCTATTAAATCATCAAAGGAGTAGTTATATGTTTTTTCTTTAAAACAAGGGTGATTCCATGTTTGATGATTTAAATTTAAAAAGTTAAGATTTGGACTGTTAATGTGAGTACTGTATGATGCTAAACTTCCAAACCTTTTTTTAGTTACTTTGTCTATTAATGAGTATATTTTTCGTTTAATGCCAAAACGATCGTTAATTATTATTTTATAGATAAGTCTGGCTATTTTTAAGGATTGTAAGTAGGCTTGACCAATGTTTTTTTCGTTATAAGTTGATTCATAAGCGTAATTGATAGTTTTAATTAATTCATTAGAAAAAATGGGCTTTTTAATAATATCTTTGGTAACATTACAATATTTATATTCTTTTTGGTAATGCTTTTTAAAATAATAAGCGTCTAAGTCCTTTTCAATATGGGTATGTTCTCCATGATATTTTTCTGTTTCACAATTATTTTTATTATATGTTCCAGTTTTGTAAAAGATAAAGGGATGACAATTAGCGTCAAGAATGTAATGAGTTAAAGAACCATATAAGTAGGCGATAATATCAGGATTATTTTGTAAATTATTTTCTTTAATGTATTTGATTAGATTTATAAAGTAAGTTTGCGTTTTTTCACGATGTGCGATGTGGCCAAGTTCATTAATTTCTTTGTTATATTGAAAATTTAAATCTTTAAAAAAATATAAATAATCGTGACTTTGTGCAAAGGTTTGATAAATTAGTTTGGCTTTTTCTAAGTTATTATTTTGATTGTTAATTTCTTTGTAAATTTTATTTGCAAATAAATGATGTACTATTATTGATGGCATACTTATACCTTCTTTTGGTTATTATAGCATATAGAAAGATAAAAAAATATATTATTTAATTAAGAAGATAAATATGTTATAATCATATATAATAGGGTGATGCTGTATGATAAAAACATTTAAAACTATTGATGAACAAATTGATATTTTAAAAAGTAAAGGCTTAACTATAAACGATTATGAATATGCTAAAGATATATTATTAAGAGAGAATTATTTTTTTATAAGTGGTTACAGACACTTGTTTTTAAAATCTCCTAAAGATAGAATGTTTATTCCTGGAGCCGATTTTAGGGAATTGTATGCAATGTTTAATTTTGATCGTCAGGTAAGAAATATTATTTTTAAAAATTTACTTATTGTCGAAAATAATGCAAAAAGTATATTTTCTTATCAATTATCAAGAAAATATGGTATAAAAGAGAAAAGTTATTTAAATCCATCTAATTTTGATCGCTCAAATGATAAAGCTAGACAAGTAAATGATTTACTAAAAAAAATAAAAAGGCAGATTAGAATAAATGGTGGACAGCACTCTGCAACAATGCATTATATAAGTAATTATGGATATGTTCCTTTATGGGTTGTAGTGAAAGTTTTGTCTTTTGGTTTGATAAGTGAATTATATACAATTCTAAAATATGAAGATAAAAAAGAAATAGCTGAGGTTTATGGTATTAGTGTTGATTCTTTATTGACGTATTTGCCAATATTAGCTAATTTTAGGAATTTATGTGCTCATGAAGATATTTTATATGATCATAAAACCCAAAAGATAATTGATGATACAAAGTATCATATGTATTTAAATATTCCTAAGATGGATGGTGAATATATATATGGTAAAGATGACTTATTTGCTTTAATAATAATATTGAAGCAATTACTTAGAGAAGAGGATTTTACTTTATTAATTAATGAACTTGCTTATGAAATAGATATCCTAGATGGAAAGTTACATTCTATTGAAATCGATAAAGTTTTAGATCGAATTGGCTTCCCATTAAATTATAAGGAAATAGCAAGGATTGATAGTTATGGAAAATGATTTGGACCCTTTTGTGAGAAATGAAGTTCCTAATAATGGTGGTTACTATAGGAAAAAAAATAGTTGTAAAAAAATAATAATTTTTGTTTTTTCTATGGTAATGGCATTTGCGATGGGGATTGTGGCAGTATTGGTGTTCTTTCATTTCTTTCCTGATTATATAAGTAAGCCAGTAACTAATGTCAATAAGTTGGAAAAAGAAGTTACTGTTACAGATGTAGGAATTGCAGATGCGGTAGAAAAGATATATGACGCGGTAGTAATTGTAAAAAATTATAAAAATAACCAATTATATTCTACAGGGACTGGCTTTATTTATAAGAAAGATAAAAATATGTATTATTTATTGACTAATTATCATGTTATTCAAAATGGAAATTCAGTAAAAGTTGTCTTAACCAATAATGAAGAAATTGAGACTAGTGTTGTAGGTGGAGATCTTTTTGCTGATATTGCGGTGTTATCTTTTGAGTCAACAGATGAATTATTGGTTAGTAAAATTTCAACAAGTAATGATATGCGAGTTGGTGATACTGTTTTTGCTATTGGAGCTCCTTTGGATAGTAATGTATATTCTTGGTCGGTTACGAGAGGCATTTTATCTGGTAAAAGAAGAAAAGTAAATGTAAAGGTTGTTAGTTCAACAATTGACGATTGGGTTATGGAAGTTTTACAAACGGATGCAGCTATTAATAGTGGAAATAGTGGTGGGCCACTTTGTAATAGTAATGGTGAAGTTGTTGGAATAACAAATATGAAACTTGTTACAGAAGGTGTTGAAGGAATGGGGTTTGCTATTCCTATTGAAGATGCTACATTATTAGGTGATAAGATTATTAATGGTGAAGATATTTCACGTCCATGTTTAGGTATTGGAATGTATGATGCTGGAAGTAGTAAGTTTGGTGGTTATTATACATCTAGTCAAGTTAATTATGGGGTTGTTGTTACTAAAATATATGATTCTTCGCCGGCTTATGAGGCAGGATTGAGACAAGGTGATGTTATTATTGGAATAAATGATACTGACGTAACTAATGTAGCAACGTTAAGAGTGCAATTGTATAAATATCAATTAAATACAGAAGTTAATATAAAATATTTAAGAGATAATAAAGTTGGGATTGCAAAAGTTATGCTATCTAAATGTACTGATTCTTAGAATCAGTTTTTTGATGTAGTTAAAATATGCGATGTTATGTTATAATAGTTCAGAAATTTGGAGTGATATTATGAAAGTTGGATTTATTTCGTTAGGATGTTCTAAAAATTTAGTAGTAACAGAAGAAATAATGGGATTATTTAAGAAAAATGGTTATGAAATAACTGGTGATGTAACAGAAGCCGAGGTAATATTAATTAATACGTGTGGTTTTATTGATTCAGCTAAAGATGAAGCAATATCAACAATTTTGGAAATGGCTGATTATAAAAAGAAAAATTGCAAGTATTTGATTGTTACAGGATGTCTTGTTCAAAGGTACAAAGATGATTTGACAAGTGAATTACCTGAGGTAGATTTGTTTGTCAGTATAAAAGAATATGATGAATTGTGGCAAAAAATAGATGAATTAATCAATAACAAACACGATGTCGATTATCTTAATTATAAGAATCGAGCTATTACGACGGGTAATTCAATGGCTTATTTGAAAATTGCAGAAGGTTGTAGTAACTTTTGTACGTTTTGTGCTATACCATATATTCAAGGAAAGTATACGTCTCGTAAGTATGATGAAATCCTAGATGAAGCTCAGCGCTTAGTCAAAAATGGAATTAGAGAGATTGTAGTAATTGCGCAAGATACAACAAAATATGGAATAGATTTATATGGTCATAGTAGGTTGGCAGAATTGTTGAATGATTTAGCCAAAATTGATGGTGTAGAATGGATTAGATTTTTGTATTCTTATCCAGAAAATATAGATGATGAATTGATTAGTGTTGTTAAGAATAATGAGAAGATTTGTAATTATTTTGATATTCCGATACAACATATTTCCGATAAAATACTAAAGAAAATGAATAGAAAAAGTGATGGTAAAAGTATTAGAAATTTACTTACAAAATTACGCACAGAAATTCCAGATGTAATACTTAGAACTACTTTAATTGTTGGTTTTCCTGGAGAAACCGAAGAAGACTTTAATGAATTGTATTCTTTTATTAAAGAAAGCAAATTTGATAAATTAGGAGCTTTTGCGTATTCAAAAGAAGATCAGACAGCAGCTAGTAAAATGTCAGATCAGATAGATAATGAAATAAAAAAGATTCGTCAAGATAAAATTATGAAATTGCAACAACAAATATCTGCCGAAACATTAAGTAAGAAAGTTGGCAAGACTTATAAATGTCTTATTGAAAATATTACTGATGATGGAGAATATTATATTGGAAGAACTTATATGGATGTTCCTAGTGAAGATGGGGTTGTATATGTTCAATACGAAGATGGAGTTTTAATTGATGACTTCATTGATGTAATAATAACCAAGTCTTGTGATTACGACTTATATGGAATTGTAAAAAAATAAAAAATATCTTTTTAGATATTTTTTATTTTGGCTTTAGTATGCTATAATTAAAAAGGATAGAAGGTGTTATTATGAATGGTGACGGCGGTTTTGATTTAGATTCAGCAGCAAGTTCAATTAGTAGTTGTCTAAGTGGAGATGTTTCTTCCTTAAAAACAACGTTATCTAGTTTGAAAAGTAAACTATCTTCAATTTCGGATTATGATGGGATAAATTTATCAATTAATGCTAGTACGTTAGCTTCTAATTTTAGTAATAAGATAGAAGATTTAGAAACGGTTCTTACTAATATGCAGAATTATGTAAAAGGTGAAATTGAAATAGATGGAGCAACGATATTTGAAAGTGTTGGAGTTCCTTATGAAACTTTATTTCAAACCGATGGAACTAGAGAAGGTAATGCCCAAGCAATTTGGAATTTCTTAAAGTATAAGGGGTTAAGTGAGGGAGCTATTGCTGGAGTCTTAGGCAATATTCAGGCGGAATGTAATCTTGATCCAGCAGCAGTTGAGCCTAATGGTGAAGGCCATGGTTTGATTCAATGGAGTTTTGGGCGTCGAGCTAATCTTTTGACTGCAGCACAAAATCAAGGTGTAGATTGGACAAATTTACAATTTCAACTTGAGTATTTATGGAGTGAGTCTCTTGATCCAAATTGTTCTTTTGGTCAAAGTTTAATGGCTGCTGGCTTTTATGATGAAAATATTTCAGCATCTGAGGCAGCAAAAATATTTCATGCTGTTGTTGAACAATCACCTGATAGTGAGGAAATGATTAAAAATAACCGTATGGCCGTAGCTGAAAGCTGGTATCAAAAATTAAAGGGAACTAGTGCTGGTAATGTTAATGCGAAGCTGACTTCTGCTTCACGCTCTATAATTCCCCAAAATAGTAAGCAAATCAACGGAAATGCATCTTCGACAGGTGCATATACTACAAATTATGGTTATACTAGCAATTATTCAGGGTGGACTTCAGGAGGTGGAGAAACATCTTCTGGTAGTACGGGAACTCCTTATATAGATTCTGATGGAATAAAAAGATATTTCCCTTATTCTACTGCTGATCGTAGTATAAAAATTAAGGATGTTGACTATGAAACTTTAGAAGAAGATCTTGAAGAAATCGAAGGAACTGATGTTTATGTACCTGACGGTTTAGGAAAAATTCACTCTTATATGGGATGGCAATGTATTTCATCACGTACTTCTGAACAGTATAAACTTATCGAATCAGCTGGAATGCAATTTGATTCTGATGGCTTTGGTAAAATCGGTGACAGATATGTTGTTGCAACGACACTTACTTTCGGAAATGTTGGAGATTTTATTGATGTCGTTCAGGATGATGGTACTATAATAAAATGTATTATTGGTGATATTAAAAGCCAACATGATGCCGGCTGTAATATGTGGGGGCATAATGATGGCCAATGTGTTGTTGAGTTTGTCGTTGATAAAAGTTCTTGGTATGGAACAAATAAAACGGTAGTTTGTTACCATCCAGAGTGGCGTCAGACTATTGAAAAAATAGTCAATAAAGGTAATTATTTTGATATGGCTAATGATTATAAAATGGTTAATGGTCAAAGAGTTGCAAGTAAGATAGCAAAGACCTCAAGTATTAAAAATATAATGACTAAAAATGGTAGTACTAGTAGCCAAAATAGTAGTTCTCAAAATGAAAGCAAAGCAAGTACTAAAGATACTACTACACAAAATAACTAGTAAAAAAAATGTATACTTTATTAAAAACAAATGTAAATAAAAAAAGATAATGTTATACTTGATGTAGATATAGTAGAGGAGGAATATTATGGAAAGTTATAGCGGTGTTATAACTTATAATACTGGAGAAATGTCATCATCATCAAATGATATTAAAAATCAAGCAAAAGTATTTATTGACAATTATGCTGAGTTTTATAAATTAATTGATGAGGTGCTAGAAAGTGGTTTTACTGGAGATTTAAGTGATAATTTTAGATCAACCGTAAAAGCTAGAAGAGAAGCTTTTGAAAATTTGGGTGAAATAATGAATACATCTTCAAAAGAAATAGATACAGATGTTGAAAGAATTCAATCTAACGAAAGTAAATTAAAAAGCATGTATGATAGTAATAACTATTTAAACTGAGAGGAGTGAAATTATGGAACTTAGATTAGATAGAGAAGACGCAATAAATAAAGCAAGACAAATAAGAGGCTTAGCTGATGAAATGCAAAAAAATTTGACTTCATCACAAGAAACAATGGAATATATTAACTCAATCTTTACAGGATCAAATAGTGCAGTCATTGCTAAGGAAGCTTTTGGTGAAATAATAAGTGATTTCCCTGCTTTTTATAAACAAGTAACAAAATTTGCCGATGATTTAGAAAGCACAGCTAATATTGTAAAAAATGAGGGATAATGCTTTATATTTAAACATATAAAGTTTTTTTCTAGGAGGTGTCGAGATGGCATTTAATATGGATCCAAATGTCTTATACAATACGGCTGATGATTTGGATAATAGCTTAAGAACCTATAGACAACATTTAGAAGAACTTTCTATAATGTTGAATAAAATTTCTAATTCTTCTGGATGGATTGAACCCTCTGTTAAGGATGAATTTTTAAATACTTTTAATAAAATGTTAAATTATAATTATGCACTTGAGAGTTCTTATGAAAATCTTTCAACAGCATTTAAAAGAGTAGCATCAAGTATTAAAAATCATAGAGATAGGTATAAATAGGAGGATTTGTATGGGAGCAAGTGTTCGTGTTGAAGAAGCAACGGTTGAAAATTGGCAACAAGTATTACAAGAAATTAAAGATGATTGTGATGCAGATTTAAAAAAAATTCAAACTATTATATCTAATACACTTGATGGATGCGATGGAAATATGGCTCGACAATTTGGTCAAATATTAGAAAATTCTACTAAAGATGGTCAACAAACTGTTGAAAATATAGGAACCATTAATTCGTTTTTGGATGCTTTATTAGAAACTAAGAGAAATCAATAAGGAGGAGTTGCTATGGGAACTTATAGTTCTATTGCTAGTGGGATTAAAACAGATGGTAGTAGTATAAATTCAGATAGTAGTTCTATAGGAACTTCTTTTTCCTTTGGAAGTGATGAAACTTTTGAAAGTTTATTTTCTAAGTTGAAATCGGTAAAAAGTGAGATAGAAAGTCAATATAGCACTTTAAATGAATTTGCAGAAATATTAAAAAAAGTTGATCAATATATAGATGCTAAAGATAATGTATCAACTTTGAATAGTGAAAATTCACGATTACGTAGTCAAGTAGCTGGATTAGATAGTAAGAATGATGCGGCAACTATTGCTAGTCTAAATTCAAATATTAGATCCAATGAAAGTAAAATTGCCTCTTTAGAAGGAACGATGAATGAGATAAAAAATGCTGCTAATTCCTTTAATGTGGCAGCTGTAAATAAGGAATACGAGGTAATCGAACCAGAAACTCCTGAGGATTTAAGTGATTTAAGTTTTGATATTGAAGATTTGTTATCAAAATTTAAAAGTGGAAGTTTAAGCAAAATAGCTGATGGGGACTCGTTATATAATTATTATAATAAGGATGAAGTGGTTAATTATATTAATGAGATTAAAAAAGAATATTCTGGTCGTCAAGCCGCTGTGTATTCAGCTTTAGCAGTCATTGATTTGGCAGTAAAAGCTGGTGGAAAGTTGGACTATGACTGGGGCGGTGGACATAATAATGCCTATACGACTCTAGATGATGTTGCCGCTGGTACTGATTGTAGTGCCTTTGCATCTTGGGCGGTAAATCAAGGAACTGATAATAGTTTTTATACACAAACGTCTGAAACTTTGATAAGCTCTGGAACAGCAGAGGATTTATCAAGCGCTAAACCTGGAGATTTATTAGTACGCTATAGTAATGGTTCAGGACATGTATACTTTGTTGTTGAAAATAATACCGAAGCTGGTAAATTTATAGTAGCAGAAGCTTATTCTCAGAGTGTAGGAGTTCAATTAAGTGAACATGCTTATAGTGAGTTATCAGGAGTGTATAGTGCTCGTGATATGTCAGCTGTTTATGGAGAATAGAGTAACTAAAAATGTTTGAAAAAATAGTTATATTATGAAAAAAATGACTAAAAAAATATATTTGTTATAACAATTAATAAATTTAAAAAAAATAATGTCTTTTTTATAAAGACTTTTTTTTATTAGAGTGATATAATTATATCAATAATAGGATGAGAGGAAGGTTAGTATGATTAATTTCCCTGAAGAGTTTGGTAAAGAATTAAGAAAGATGATAGAACAATATCGTATAGATCATGATATACAAGTTCCTGATAAAGTTAAGAATATATATAATCCTAATGTTTTGTTCTTTGAAGAAGAGCTAGATTATATAACTTATATTAACTTACGTAAGGCTGATTTACGATATTTGAGGTATTTAAAAAAATTAGATACTTTGATTCTTGATTCATTTCCTTCAATTACCAATGAAGATTTGTTGACTATAGAAGATACTTGTCCTAGTTTGAAAACTCTTATTATTAAGGAACAGACTGGTTTAAAAGAAGCAGATTTTAGAAGAATAAAGGGATTAAAAAATTTGGCTATTATATCTAATGAACATTTAACATCAGTTAAAGGATTAGAACATCTTGAATTAGAAAGTTTTGAGTTTTATGACAATGTAGCCTATTTAAATGTTGACTATGTGGTTAAGTATGCTTTAGATTTATCTAAAAGAAAGAATAAAGTAGAATTGGATTCACTTTATTATATTGATGTGATTAATTATCTTACAGAAAAAATAGATGACTATGATGTGTATCATAATTATGTTGAAGAATGCTTTAATTGGAATGAAAAAGTAGGCTTTAAGATGCAACAACGTTTATCTTACAAAACTGGAGAAATGCATATTATTTATGAGAATGCGATGGATTTTGTTCGTAATTACGTTGATTTAAATGCTAGTGATTTAGATAAATTTACAACAATTTATTTGTGGATGTTAAAAAATATTAGGCTTGTAGATAATGACTATGCTAATGGAATTTGTTTTGGTTTAAAAAATTATGAGTCTAATGCTAGATCGTATGCTAAAATATTACAGTTTATTTTAAGAATTGTTAAAATAGATTCGTTTGACATTAATACTTTACCATTATTGGAAAATAGTTATGGAGAGATTCCATCTGATGATTATTTTATTTTAAGAACATTAATAGATGGAGTTGTTAACTATTCAGATCCAGCTTGGGATGCAAAAGTTTCACAAGCATCTGGAAATATTTCAACAGTGTATATGTTAGTTAGTAAAAATAGTATTTTACTAAATCATCGTATAATAGGTGAATTATCAATTGATAATAATCCAGAAATTCCAACAGAAGTTAAAAATGAAAGTATTGCTAAAGCTAATGTGGCATTAACAAAAGTTATAAAAACAGATGATTTTGTTATGAAAGATTATTCTAGTGATTTAATGTCTAACGAAATTCAATTGATGATTAATAAAGAACGTTTAGAACAAATCAGTTATGGTATGATGAATGATGATATAACTATTGCTGAATATTTAGATTTAAAGAAGGAAGCTAGTGCAATTAGAAGAAAAATCGATGCTAATGAAATTATAATAGCTAACTTAAAATCATTATCAGTAAAAGTTAAAAATGTTGTATTAGAACAAGATGTTAATTATATTGAAAGAAGATTAGAAGTTGATCTAAGTGAATTAGAACAAATAACTAGTAAGAAGGTCTTAGAAGAAAGAAAAAAATATTACATAAAAGTTGTTAATACAAAGAAGTCATTAGGTATATTAAGTAATTTAACTAGTAATAAATTATTAAGTAAGTTAGAGTATGTCTTTAATTATTATTTAAGACTTTTAGGAGAATCTAACGTAGAAGATACTGATATTATAAATGTTATAAATAATTATTTTGAAAATTATTTAAAAAATATTGAGAATGTTTAGTTTTCTGTATATTTGAAAAAAATAATAAAGAAATTATATAATTTAGTATAAAAAGAGTAGGTGAATAATTTACTTATGTTAAAAATGATAGTGATTGAATTCATTATCTTTTTTTCTTTGAGATAAAGGATGGGTGATGATATTCTTTCTGGAACTTTAGTGGCTGAAATTTGGAGTTAGTAATAGTGTTTATGCTATGTTTGATAATATATGTGATTCATTAAAGAGATGTTTGTGGAGAAATTTTTGTGATTAAATGTTTTTTAATAAGATAGTGTGTGATAGCAATTTTAGATGTTTGTCATACAATATTTTAGGTGATAAAAATGTATGAAAGAGTGAAAAAAAAGGTGGTTATCGATGCTGGACATGGAGGAAGCGATAGTGGCGCTTCTGGAAATGGAATGATAGAAAAAGAATATACATTAAAAATAGCTCAATATATTCATGAACGTTTAGATGAATTAGGGATAGAAAATACATTGATAAGAAATTCTGATGTTACAATAGAACCGGCGGATAGGGTGAGTAAGATTTTGGCACCTTATGGTAGTGGAAGTGATGTGCTGATTGTTAGTAATCACATAAATGCAGGAGGAGAGACTTAGCTCTTACATGAATTGAATTTATAAGGGTATTAAGACGGCTTATATGGGACATTTTTTTGCAAATGGTATTCAGAGACTTTATGCACTTAAAAAAGTCTTAAAAGGCATAAAAAACGTGAAATATGCATTGATATATATCACGTTTTTTGCTATAATTATCTCAGAGATAAAGTTTAACAAATTATCTCAAAAAAAAGGCCATTCTTTTCGGCAAAAAAGAAAGGCAAAATGAATAAATGTGCGAACAATACAAAGCACAATTAGACTAGCAATAAGCAATTTACAAACTTATTACATAATTATTATATAATAATTTAGAATTCGAATCAATAGGTTTTTGTAAGATTGCTGAAGTTTACATTTTGCAATCTTTTTTAGTTAAGAAAATAAGGACCTAGTGAGGAGATGAAAAAATGGCAAATAAAATTAGAACTTCTAAACGAGTTGCCAAAAAAGCTAGCAGTCAGCTTAGAAGTAAAAAAACAACAAAATCTACAAAAAGTGTAGCTGGTAGTGCATTGAGAAATAGAGCAAGATAGGAGGTAACATTTATGGATAGTATTCTACAAAAACGAAAACAAGATATTAGAAAAATTATTGAAGGTCTTGATATAACACCATCGATGTTTAAAAATGCAGAAGAAAAATATAAGAATATTGCAAAATATTTGAATAGACATGGTTTAAAGGTGGATATTTCATTACAGGGATCGTTTGCGATAGGCACAGCAACTAAACCTTATTCTAATGGCAATGATAAGGCTTATGATATTGATGTTATATGTCAATTTAAAAATGGAAATTTAACTTCTGAAGAAATACGTAATAGTTTGATTTCTGCTTTAAATGATTCTGAAGTGTACAATGATAAAATCAAAGAATGGCCTAAATGTTTTACCTTAGAGTATGCAAAGTTTGGTGATTTTGATTTTTCTATTGACCTAGTTCCTACTATTTTAGATGAAAATCCGAATATATGTGGAAAAAACATAAGTGAAAAATATTTAATTAATGTTCTTAAGATAGCTACGAAAGAAAGTAAATATGATTGGTATACAATTAACCCAAAGGGATATCAAATATGGTTTAATGATATAAATAGTAGATTTGCATTGTACAATCGAGAAAATAGAATGAGAAGTTTATTTGAGGCAAATAAACAAATATATGCAAGTGTAGAAGATATTCCTGAATACTTTAATAAAAGTTCCTTACAGGAAGCTATTCAGATATTAAAGAGAAGCAGGGATATATATTTTAGTAAGATACATAAGGAAGATAATAAGCCTGCAAGTATTATAATAACAACTTTTGTGGCATTAATAGCTAATAATTCATCAACTGACATTGATTCTATTGACCTAGTATTTAATGTTTTAAAAGAATTGAACTATTATTCTTCAGATGAATTATATTCTAAAATCGTTTCCCCAATTATTAAAAAAGATGGAAAATGGGAATTTTTTAATCCTGTTAATGGCAAAGATAATTTATTAGATTCGTGGAATAAAGACAAAGAAAATGCTACATTATTTTTTAATTGGGTAAAAAAAGCTAATAAGGATTTTTCAGATATTATAGATTTAAATAATAATGATCATATAGGAATTTTAGGCAATTTTTTAGGAAATGAAATAGTTGATAAATTATTTGAACGTAATAAGATAGAAAAAATAAGTGATGGAGTTAAACCTTATCATGATTAGTGAATATCTAGATTTTGATATGATAAAAAAGAAATATCCTAATCTTATATATGATATTACTAAAAATATTATTAGTGGTAGTATAAATATTTGTAAAAATTGTAATGATGAAATAATAAGTGGATGCTATGATCTATTAATAGATTTTAATAAATCTAACATTCCATATGTATATGATGTTGGAAAAAAGATAAAGAGAAGTTATGAGCATTGTTATTCTGATAGGAGATTATGCTTAGCAACAGATATAGAACAACTGTTGTTTATACGTAATACTAAAAGTATTTGTTTATGGATTGAAAAATATGTTGAATCTTATTATATTTCTTATGAATATTTTCAAAAATATTCAACTTATCCATTTGGTCAATATTCACATGGAAATCAAGGAATTGCGGAATTTTATAAAAAATATTTTAATCTTGATGATGAAGAAAATAGTTTAAATATAATTAAATACATATTTTTTAATACTTATAGAGGGCATAATTTATGCCCATGTGGAAGTAATAAAAAAATAAGAAATTGTCACGGAAACATAATTACAAAATGTAAGCAGGATCCTAACTATAATTTGCTAATTAAGGACTTTAGGAGATGGTTTAATGATAAAAAATAATATTTTTGATAAACAAAATGAAAAAGATATGTTAGATATTTTATATGCTCAACGAAAATATTACAATATGGCAAACAAGTTAGATAGTATTAATCTTTTATTAATCTTTGTTGTATGTATGTATGATTTCTTTGAAATAAATAATACTATGATAAAATTATTAGTAAATGGTGTTATAGCATTAATTATTTATATGATTACACATGTTACTAATTATTATGTAAAACAAGGTGCAGATTTAAAAAAATATTTTGATTATAAATTGTATTCATTTAATGGTATAACAAAACAATTTGAGGAAAGTTGCAGAAAAAGCATTCATAATATATTAAGTAAGAATATGTTAGATTATAATCAACAGATTAATAATGATGGAAAATCTGAGCCACCGGGATTAAAGGATTGGTATTTTGATGAAGGTAAAACGCAAATGTTAGATATAATAAGATCAACACAGAGTCAAAATATAAGATGGGATAAAAAAATCTCAACTTTATACTTAATAATGATTATTATTTTGATAATAATATTATTCATTTCCTATACAATAACCTGTATTTTAATGAATTTTAATATAGTTGAATTCATTGTTGGTTTACTTTCTTTTGTCTCGTTTTTCTATTATTTGTTTAAAAAGATAATTTCTTATATTAAGATTAATAAATACGTTTATTATGCTGAACAATTATTAACTAAAGCAAAAAATGATGCAGATTTAATAGAAATACAGGAAATAATTGATAAAAGAAGGCGTGAAAATTTGTGTCCTCCCAATATTATCCATAAAATTATTTCTAAAAGTGTTCATGAAGAAATAGAATTTATTAATAAAAATTAAAATATGAAAAAGAAAACAAATTAAGAATGGAAAATGATGCTAGATTAGTAGCGATTTAATTTTATAAATTGAATAAAATGTGATTTTATAACATTTCTTTTTTTGTAAAAACTCTAAATTTATCCCAAAATATGATATAATTTAATTGGGTTAGTTCTGGAGGATTAGAAATGAATATAGGAAAATTGAAAGAAGTAGATATAAGAAATTTATGGAAACATGAGCAATATGATTTTTCTGAATGGTTATCACAGTCTGAAAATATAAAATTATTGGATGACGTTTTAGGGTTAACATTGACTGATATAACTAAAGAAGCATATGTAGGATCATATAGATGTGATATATTCGCAAAGGATGAATCATCTGGAATTAAGGTAATTATAGAAAATCAATTAGAATCTTCTAATCACGATCATTTAGGTAAAATTATTACTTATGCTTCCGGATTAGATGCTGAAGTAATAGTTTGGATTGTAAAACAAGCTAAAGAAGAACATAGAAGTGCTATTGAATGGTTAAATAATAATACTAATAGTAATGTTAATTTTTTTCTAATAGAATTACATGCATATACTATTGAAAATTCTATTCCTGCCCCATTTTTTGAAGTTATTGAAAAACCCAATGAATTTATTAAAAATTCAAAAATGAATAGTGAACAAGATAATTTAAATAAATCACAATCTGAAAGATTAGAATTTTGGAGTAGATTCAATGAAATACTTATTGATAGAGGTAAACCATTTAATGTAAGAAAAGTAACTACAGATCATTGGTATGATATAGCATTAGGTACAAGTGAAGCCCATGTAAGTATTAATTTAGTAAATAAAGAGTCAGTTGTATGTATAGATTTATATATAAATGATAATAAAGAATTATTTGATAATTTATATTTAAAAAAAGATATTATTGAAGGTGATTTAGGATTTAAACTAATTTGGGATAGACTTGATAATGGCAAAGCTAGTAGAATTAAATATAATATAAAAGGCTTGAATTATGATAATCATTCAAATTATGATGAACTTATGAATAAAGTAATAGATACTGCAGTTAAAATGAGAGATACATTCAAAAAATACATCTAGTTTTATATATTAATAATAGGAGTGGTGTTATGGCATTTAAATCTTATAGTTGGTCGATTGGAACTACTAGTTTTAGAGTAAGTCAATTAAATTATAAAATTGAAAGACAGTTACAATTATTAAAACTATTTTGGAATGAAAATCCAAATACTAATTGGAAAAATAATAAAGAAATACAGTCAAAGTATTACTACTTTATGAAGGATAATCAATTTTTAATTGGTGAAGCTAATAGGCCTGATAAAGATGCAAGAGAAAAAACTTCGGGATTAGTCGATATTGGTGTTTTAACACAAGATAGAAAATTAACTGAAGTAGGAATGAAGATAGAAAGTTTACTAGAAAAAGAAAGAGATAAAGACAATATCTTTTATATTGATGATGATAGTTATCAATACTTATTACAGTTTTTAAAATTACAAATTAATACAAATGGTTTAAAAATAAAGCCTTTTATAGCACTAATATACATGCTAGAGAAATTAGATTATTTAACATATGACGAATTCACATATTTGCTACCGCTTTGTAAAAATAAGTATGATGTTAGGAAAATGGTTGAAATTATAAAAAATAATAGAATGGCACTAGATTTAGATACTATTATCACAACAAGAATATATGATATGGATAATTATTTACGTGTATTTGAAGAATTTAGAAAAGATTATCCAGTTGATGAAAAAGCATTTGAAATTATAGGAATGAATAGAAAAAGTGCAAATTATGAACATGCATATTTGCCTGTTTATAATGAATTAGTTAATTTAGTTTTTCATTTAAGACATAATTCGTTTGAAGAAAGAATTGAATCATATAATAAATTATATGGATATTGTAAATGTATTTCTGGTAATGCTAAGTCTCATTGGAATGAATATTTATTTATGGGATATAGACCAAAAACTTTTGATAAAGAATTTGATAAAAAATTCAGACGATTAGAAATATCAGAAGTTAAAAATATAATTGATTTTAAAAGAGTATTTTTTGAAAGAGAACATATAATAAAGTGGAAAGTCAATTTAAAAGAATACTTTGATTTAAACAAGAGATATTTTTCATTAACAGATATTATTAAATTTGAAGATGAGAAAATAGAACTAGATTTATTACCTAAATATTATTTTAAAGATATTATAGATGATTTATTAAATGAAGAATTGCTTTCTGATGAAGATTATAATAATTTATTCCATTCAGTTGTTTCTATTGAAAAAATTTCAGATAAATATACAACCAATATTGAAAAAGTTGTTAATGAAATAAATGAATATTTAAATACTAATTTAACAGTTAATAATATTAATACATATTTAGAAGATGAAAAAATAAAACAATTTCATAAGTTGATAGATGAAAAATTCAAAGAAACTGACCTATTAATGTTATTAGACTTAATAAAAAATAGAAATGATTCTGAAGTTTGTGAATATGTTACTGATAATGCAGATGTTCCAACTATTTTTGAATATATTCTTGGAATAACATGGTATAGAATTAGCAATAAAGAAGGAAATATTTTGAAATATATGAATCTTAGTTTAGATGCTGATTTACTTCCAAAAACTCATGCTGGTGGAGGTATGGCAGATATTGTATATGAATATAAGCAAAATACATATCCAAAACATAATTTGCTTATTGAAGCAACATTATCTGAATCAACAGGGCAAAGACACATGGAAATGGAACCGGTGTCAAGACATCTTGGAGAAGATATTTCCAAGACTAATAATGAGAATGACTATGCTTTATTTGTTGCTCCTAATCTTGATGAAAGATTGATATTAGATTTTAGAAATATGAAAAGTAGATTTTATCCAAAGGCAGATGGTAGTTATACTGAAGGCTTAAAAATAATTCCAATAAATATAGAATTATTAAAGAAAATTATTATAAGTAAGAAGAAATATACTGAATTATATGTTCTTTTTGACAAAGCCTTCAAATCAGAATTACCAGATCCAGAATGGTTCGAAAAAGAAATTATAAAAAATGTATAAAAGAAGTTGTTAGACTTCTTTTTTTTTGGTATACTTAAATAGTAATGTGATGCCGAATTTGGAAATAAGGAGGAAAATATGAGAATGTTTAATATTAATAATAGAAGATATATTGGTAGTAAAGCCAGAATGTTAAATTTTATAGATGAGGTAATAAAAAAAGAAAAAATAGAATTCTCTTCCTTTTTTGATTTGTTTGGTGGAACTGGAATAGTTGGAGATTACTTTAACAATCAAAAAACAAAAGTTTATGTTAATGATTTGTTAAAATCTAATTATTTATCTTATTTAGCGTGGTTTGGAAATGATAAAATTAACAAGAAAAAACTTGAAGATATAATTAATAAATATAATTCATTGAAAAACCTAAAAGATAATTATTTTTCTATAAATTTTAGTGATACATATTTTAGTAAAAATAATTGTAAGAAAATAGGTTATATAAGAGAAGATATAGAAAATAAATATTTAAATGATGAAATAAATACAAGAGAAAGAGCTATTTTAATTACATCATTACTTTACGCAATGGATAAAATAGCGAATACTGTTGGTCATTATGATGCTTATAGAAAAAATGGTAATTTGAATAAGAAATTAGAATTATATATGCTTGACTTAAAATCCAATGTTAACAACAAAAACAATAAAATTTTTAATGAAGATTCTAATGAATTAGTAAGAAATATAAAAGCAGATATAGTTTATATTGATCCACCTTATAACTCAAGACAGTATTCTGATGCTTATCATTTGCTTGAAAATGTTGCAACATGGGAAAAAAAAGAAGTATTTGGTGTAGCAAAGAAAATGAAAAGAAATGATATTAAAAGTAAATATTGTTCAGTTTGTGCACCACTTGCATTTAAAGATTTAATAGAAAACATAAATGCAAAGTATATTATAGTTTCTTACAATAATATGGGAACAAAGGGTGCTGGTAGATCTCAAGCCAAAATAAGTGATGATGATATAATGAATGTTCTTTCTTCAAAAGGAAAAGTAAAAATATATGAGACAGATTTTAATCAATTTAATACAGGAAAAACCCATATTGACAATCACAAGGAGAGGTTGTTTGTATGTAAGGTTGGTAAAGTATGTAAATCTAAAGAAAAAAATGCCGTAAAAAGTATTGTTGATAAAGTTAAATCACCACTTAATTATACTGGTGGTAAATATAAACTACTTAATCAAATTATTCCTATTTTTCCTAAAAATTTAGATTTATTTGTTGATATGTTTTCTGGAGGAGCAAATGTTGGAGTAAATGTTAGCGCAAAAAGAATTGTATGTGTTGATAAGCAAAAAGAAATAATACGTGTTATGGAATTATTTAAAAAATATGAAGATGGTTATATAATTGATAAGTTGGAAAAAATAATTGATAAATATAATTTAAGTAATTCTTTATTAAATGGGTATGAAACATATAAATGTACAAGTGACAAAGGACTTGGCTCATATAATAAATCAAAATATCTTGATTTAAGAAATGATTATAATTCTATAATGAGCGATTCTATTGAGAAAGATTTTCTATTTTTAACATTGATTATATATGGATTCAATAATCAAATAAGATTCAATTCCAATGGAGAGTTTAATATGCCTGTTGGCAAAAGGGATTTTAATAACTCTATAAGAAAAAATTTGAAATCATTTATAACTAAGCTTAAAACTAAAAATATAGAATTTATTAATTCTGATTTTAGGGAATTTGCAATTGAGACAACAAATAACACACTAGTTTACTGTGATCCACCTTATTTTTTAGGTACAGCAAGTTATAATGAAAATGGTGGCTGGACAGATAAAGATGAAGTTGACTTATTAAACTATTTATCAACACTTGATAAAAGTGGTGTAAAATTTGCTTTATCAAATGTAATTGAACATAAAGGAGAAAAAAATACAATTCTAGATTCTTGGATAAAAGAACATAATTATGTAGTTCATATAATTGATTCAAATTATAACAATTCTAATTATCACAAACAAGAAGGAAATGTATTAAAAACTATAGAAGTTCTTGTTACAAATTATTAGTTTGATATTTTGGCATGATTTTGCCTCAAAAAGCAAAAAAAAGTTAAAAAAAGCAAAAAAAAGAAAAATAAAGAACAAAAAAGCATCGGATATTCATTGACTTATAAAAGTCAAGTGGTAAAATATAGTAAAATGAAATAATTATGCAAAGAAGACTTAGGGCTTCTTTTTTTAATTTTAAGGAGGTGGTCATTATGTGCTATCATCCTATTAATTTTTATATTTTTATAATAATAGGATGAACTAATAAAATTTAAAGCTAAGAGAAATAAAGAAGATATTTAGTAATCATCCTTTATATGAACCTACAGAGTAGGATGAATTTCGTAAGTACGAAATAAGAATAGCACCATAACAATTCCTTATATTATAAGGAGTTTTTTTGTTTGTGGTGCTATCTTCTTATCCTGCTCCAATTAAAAACAGTAAAAACAATAGGGCAATCATCCTATTTAGAAAGGAGGAATAATTTGAGAATATTTAAATTATATTTACCAATAGACTTATTTGATAGAATTAAATTAATGTCTAAATTTTATAGAGTATCTATTTCTAAAATGATGACAGAGTTATTAGAAATTGGATATTTAGAAATATTAAAAACAAATACGAATACGAAAGGAGAGTAATAAATGGATTATGATAAATATGTAAAAATACCAATGTTTATAATTTTAGATAGAAATGTATGTAATAACAATAAAATTTTATATGGAATAATAATACTTTTATCTCATAAAGAAGGCTATTGTTATGCTGATAATAAATACTTAGGTAATTGGCTAGGTGTATGCCCCAGAAGAATATCGGGTTTATTAAGAGAGTTATCAGATAACAATTACATAACTATGGAATATAAACATAGATTTCAAAGAAAAATTTATATTAATAAAGAAAAATTTACACCTGACTTATTAGAAAACTTTTTCTAAACGGTTAGATGTTTTTTTTACACTCAAAGGACATTTAGTTCAATAATAATATAATAAATATAATATAAAAATTAAATATAATAAATAATTCTAATAATATTATTAGTAATACTAATATAAAAAGAAAGGAAGTAGATATATGTATGAAAAAAATTCAAAAATAATAAATAAAAACATAAATTTAAATAGGTGGTTTAATTATGGAAGGAGCCTATTTGAATAACATTTCATTTAAAGATCTTATTTTACAATATCTTATTGAAGAGATAATTAAAGAGCAAAAGGAGAATCATTTAACTAATGATTTGCAATAATTTTATTATGATGTTATCATTCATTTGTCTTAATACCCAATTAAGTAAAAGGAGGTAAAATGAATAATAACTTAATTGGTAAAGATTTCAATACTGGAATCTATATAAGATTATCTCAAGAAGATAAAGACAAAAAATATGAATCTGATAGTGAAAGTGTAATTAATCAAAAAGAATTATTAAGAAGTTATGTAAATAGTAATAATTTTAATCTTGTTGGAGAATATGTTGATGATGGATTTTCTGGAACTGACTTTGAAAGACCTGGATTTCAAAAATTACTTGACGATATAAAGAGCAAAAAGATAAACTGTGTAGTAGTAAAGGATCTATCAAGATTGGGTAGAGATCATGTTATGACAGGATATTATATGGAATCATTCTTTCCTGAAAATAATATTAGATTTATTTCAATACTTGAAGCTTATGATAGTTTTAAAAATCAGGCAAGTAATGATTCTTCAACATTTATAATGGCTTGTAATGATTATTATAGTAAACAAAATTCGATTAAGATTAGAAATGTTTTAAATGAAAAAAGAAAAAACGGGAAGTTTGTTGGAAGTTTACCATGTTTTGGTTATATGCGAGATCCTGAAGATAAAGGTCATTTAATTCCTGATCCTATAACTGCTCCAATAGTAAAAAAGATATTTGAATGGAGAAAAAATGGAATAGGGCCATCTAGAATTGCAACTATGTTAAATGAAAAAGGATATCCTACTCCTAGTGGTTACAAAGGAACAAAATATTCAACTAGACTAATAAATAGGAATACTTGGAATATTTCTTCTATAAAGAAAATTTTATCAAATAGAATATATACAGGTGATATGATACAACATACACAAACAAAGGTTAATTACAAATCAAAGAAAAAAATAACGTTAGATAAAAGTTTGTGGATGGTAGTAGAGAATACACATGAGCCATTAGTTAGTAAAGATACATTTGAATACATTTCTAAACTAATAAAACAAAATACAAAAGATGTACAACCAAAAAATAGAAGAGAGAAAAGGCTATTAGAAGGTAAGTTGTTTTGCAAAGAATGTGGCAATAGACTTAGTGTTCTATATAGAAAAAATCATGATTATTGGACTGTTAATTGTAATAGGTATGCAAGAGATCCAATTAGAGAGCAATGCCAATCTCATTTTTTTCCATATAATTATCTAGAAGATCAAGTAATGGAAAAATTTATTAAAGATATATCAATACAATTAAATAACTTAGATTTCAAAGAACTTAATAGGACGGTACAACAAGAAGTTGAAAAACAAACAAGAACTTTAGATAATAACATAAATAAGTTGTTAAGTGAAAAAGAAAGCATTACAAAGAGATTAACATCTTTATATGAAGACAAATATAATGAAGTTATTACTATTGATACTTATAAAGAGTTAGCCAAACCATACGAAGAAAAATTAAAAAAAATAAATCTAAGCATAGATAATAATCAAATGAGAAAATATGAAGTAAAATGTAAATTAAATGAATTACCTGACTATACTAAAAAAATAAAAAAACTATTAGATTTAAATAAACCCAAAAAAGAATTAGTTCATTCGCTGATAGATAGAATAGTGATTGATAAGGATAGAGTAATAACAATACAATATAAGTATGGGGTAATACCTGATAATATTTTTACATATAAAAATTTAAATTTGGCTCGAAATCCTTATGGTAGAAAAGGTAAGAATCAATATAGTAAATAAGTAAGACCTCACTATTCATCTAGTGAGGTCTTTATTTTTTTGCTATAAAAGAATATAATAGTAAGCCAAGAAGGTGATAGGTGTGTTAAATAAAATAAAAGCAATTTTAGATATAGTTGGAAAATTAACTTCTGAGCAAATAGCTTTAATCTCAGTTTTAGTAACAATTTTGTTGTATATTTTAGGAAAGTATAATGAATTAAAATTTAAAAAGCATGAATTGAAAAAAGAAAAATATATGAAATTTATAGACTTGCTAAAAGAAACCTATTTAAACGGTGGTGATATATTTGAAAATAAAGAATATAAAGAGAAGTTTTTTGATTTTGGTTCAACAATATTTATTTATGGATCTAAAAAAATGTATAAGAAGTATTGTTTCTTTAGAGAGTTTAGTTGTGATTTTATAAAAAAATGTAAATATTATAATAGTGATATTATTCTTTATTTGATTGCTGATATGTTAAATCAAATAAGAAAAGAAATTGGAATGTATACATTAGAATTATCGTTAAATTTTAAATCAATTTCATTTTTTACTAATGATATTTATTTCAATCCTTATATAAACTTAAAGTGGTGGAATAGCAAAATAAGGACTATATTGATTAAATTTGAATTATTTTTGTATAAAATTGAGAATTTAACTTTGATTAAAATTATAATAGGTATATTACTATTACCATTTAAAATGGTAACAGTAATATTTAAATGTTTATTTATGATTCCACTAGGAAGATTGTTAATTAAATTAGGATTAGATAAAAAACTAAATAAATAATGCAGTAATCTTTGTGAGGGCCAATTTTGTGGTGGCGAAGGCGCTGAAATAATTTACGCTTTACGCAATCCAGACACATTTAGTAAAAAAATTGCCACTGAATTTGAAAACAATGGCCGTCAGGTAAGGAAATACTATCAAAGAAGGTATCCTAGTGATTCAAGTAAGGATTATTATTTTATACATAGAAATACAGGGGATACAGAAGCAGTTATTGTAGAATATGGTTTTTTAGATAATGTTAATGATGCTGAGTTATTAAAAAAATATTGGAAAGACTATGCAGAAGCGGTGGTAAAAGCTATTGCTGAGTATTTAGGTTATAGTTATTCTTATAATGGAGAAATGGCTAATGAAAATTATTATATAGTAAAAAAAGGCGATAGTTTATGGAGTATAGCCAATAAATATAATATTACGGTAAATGAATTAAAAAAGTTAAATAATTTATCTAGTAATATGCTTACGGTGGGACAAAAGTTGTTAGTTAAGGATACGAGTAGTAGCAGTGATGTTGGTGTATATTACACGGTTATGGCGGGAGATACTTTATATGGTATTGCTAAGAAGTTTAATTTGACTGTAGATGAGCTAAAAAAAATGAATAATTTATCTAGTAATAATTTAAGTATTAATCAGAAATTATTGGTTAGTGGAACGGCGCTTGACACACCAAATGTAGACTATGATACATACGTTGTAAAAAGTGGTGACAGTTTATGGAGTATAGCTAGTAAATTTAATACGACAGTTGATAAGTTAAAAAGTGTTAATAATTTATCAAGCAATTTGCTAAGCATAGGTCAAAAATTGTTAATTCCTAAAAACGGAAGTACAAATAATAAACAATATGTTGTAAAAAGCGGTGATACATTGTATAAAATAGCTCAAAATAATGGGACCACTGTTACAGATATAATAAATTTAAATAATTTACCAACTACTAATTTATCAATAGGTCAAATTTTATTGTTACCTTAATTTAAATTGTTGTTTTAACAATTTAAATTTTTATGTTATCTTTTTAATTTTTTGTTAAAAAGATATTGACAGCAGTAAATGATATTAATATAATGTTATTAACAAAATATTCATAAGAAATGATATTAATATTTTGATAATAAGAAAATGGTGATTGAATGAAAAAAGAAATTTTTGAAATAGAAGAAGCCTTATTTGTAATTGATATGAATAATGGTTTTTGTGAAAAAGGGAAGTTGGCAGATTCTTCCATTAAGGTGATTGTTCCAGAAATAATTACTTTGATAAGGGATAATTTAAAAAATGGTGAGGGCTTGTTTGTAGTAAATGACAGACATACAGTAGATAGTGTTGAACTACAAAGGTATTTAGAACATTGTCATAATGATTATGAATCTAGAACGATTAAGGAATTAGAAATTTATGAGCAATATGCTAATAAGATATTTTATAAAAATTCAACATGTGCTTTGTTTGCTCCTGGAGTTATGGATACTATTATGGATATGGTAAATCTTAAGAGAGTAATTATTGTTGGATGTTGTACAGATATATGTATTCAAAATTTTGCCGTTGCTTTAAGAAATTTCTTTGACGAATTAAATATAGATGTTGAAGTAATTGTGCCACAAGATGCTGTAGAAACTTATCATATTCCTAATATTCATGATAGGGATGAAAGTAATAAACGAGCTTATAAAGTAATGGAAAATAATGGAATTAAATTAATAAAAAATATGAAAGAGAGATTATAATGGAAAAAAATTTAACAATGATGACTGATTTTTATGAATTAACGATGGGTCAAACTTATTTTAATGCTGGTAAGAAGGATGAAATAGCGGTATTTGATGCTTTTTTTAGAAAGAATCCATTAAATGGTGGATATGGAGTTATGGGAGGTGTTGATCAAATAATTTCTTTAGTAAAAAATGCTCATTTTACGGAATTTGATATTAACTTTTTGAGAAAAACAAATCGATTTACCGAAGAATTTTTACAATATTTAAAAAACTTTAAGTTTACAGGGACAATTTATGCTATTCCAGATGGAACACCAATTTTTGCTAATGAACCAATAGTAACAGTGAAAGCTCCTATTATAGAAGCACAAATACTTGAAACAATTATTTTGAGTTATTTAAATGCTAATATTTGTTATACAACGGCTGCTCGTCGTGTGGTAGAAGCAGCTTCTGGAATTGGTATTATGGAATTTGGGGCACGTCGTGCTATGGGACCGGAGAGTGCAGTTGAAGCAAGTAAGTGTGCAATAATAGCTGGTTGTGTTGGAACATCAAACGTCTTAGCAGCGCAAGAATATGGTTTGTCCGCAATGGGAACTATGGCTCATAGTTTGGTTACCGAAGCAGATACAGAGTATGAAGCATTTTTGAATTATGCTAAAACTTATCCTAATAATTGTGTTTTGCTTGTTGATACTTACGACGTGTTGAAAAGTGGAGTTCCAAATGCGATAAAGGTAGCCAAAGATTATTTGATACCAAATGGTTATAAATTAAAAGGTATTAGAATTGATTCTGGAGATTTGGCTTATCTGTCTAGAGAGGCTAAAAAAATGTTTATTGAAGCTGGTTTAGATGATGTAAAAATCTGTTTATCAAATGGTTTAAAAGAAGATACTATTAGATCTTTAAAGGAACAGGGAGCCGTAATAGATTCAATTGGCTTAGGGGATAATATTGTATTACCAGATTATGCTAGGGTAGGTTGTGTTTATAAAAATGTAGCTGTGTTAAAAGATAATCAATTTGTTTCAAGAATAAAAGTTAGTAATGATGCTGCAAAAGCAATAACACCCGGATTTAAAAAATTATACAGATTTTATGATAAAGATACTGGTTATGCTTTAGGTGATGTGGTTTCTTTATATGAAGAAAATATTCCTAAAGATAGTTTTACTTTAGTTGATCCAATGAATGAATTAAATACTTTAAAAATAAAAAAATATAGAGTTAGAGAATTACAAAAAATAATCTTTGAAAATGGAAATTTGGTTTATAAAGATCCTACTATTTTAGAAAAACAACAGTACTGTGCAGACGAAATGGCAACTTTGTACCCTGAAGTAAAAAGAAGTGAAAATCCTCATCAATATTATGTTGATTTAACTAGAAAGTTGCTAGAGTTAAAGAAGGAATTAATTATGAAGGCTAAGAATCAAAATGCTATAGAAGAGGTTGGTAATACTTTACGAAAAAAGCTATAATTGATAGTGGAGATGATTAGAGTGTTAAATATAAATAAGTTTAGTAAAGATTTAGAAGAATTAAAAATAGTAAAAAAAGAGTTGATTAGTAAATATGAGGAAGGATACATTGGGAAGGAAATATATTTAGTGACATATCAAGACGGAAGTACAAAGAAAGTTGAACAAATAACTAAAAATAGAATGAATGGGGATGCAGTGATTATTATTCCTGTTACTAATGATTCAAAATTTGTAATGATTTTAGAGTCTCGTCCTAATACAATAGCGGAGATGGCTGTTGAATTTCCGGCTGGAATGGTTGAAGATGGTGAAAATCCTATAGAAACAGCTAAAAGGGAGTTGCGTGAGGAAACTGGTTATGTTTGTGAAAATATTTATGAAATAGAGAATCATCATCAAGATCAAGGATGTAGTAAAGCAGTAGTTAGAGTTTATGTAGCAACTGGATGTAAAAAGGTAGAAGAATTAAAAGGTGATGGGACGGAAAAAATAGTTTCTTTGAAACTTGAAAAGGCAGAAATTTTGAAAATGATAAAAGAAAGTGATGTAAAAATGCTTGGTATAAATGATTCTGGATCAAAATTAGCTTTTTTGACATATTTATGGAAAGAAAAGGACGATGATAATGAATAAAGATTATGGTTATATTAGAGTGGCAGCGGCAGTGCCTGAAATTAAAGTTGGGAATGTGACTTTTAATACAAAGGAAATTATAAAATTAGTAAAACATGCTTCTAAGGAAGGTGTAAAAATTATTTTATTTCCCGAATTGTCATTAACTGGCTATTCATGTGGTGATTTGTTTTTTCAAGATACATTGATGGAACAGGTTAATGCTTCTTTATTATATTTGCTTAATGAAACATCTACTTTAGACATTACTATTATTATAGGATTACCTATTTTATGTGATAATCAATTATTTAATTGTGCGGCTATTTTACAAAGTGGCAAGATACTTGGTATTGTTCCTAAGACATATTTACCAAATTATAATGAATTTTATGAGAAAAGATGGTTTAGTTCTGGAAATGTGCTGCTTAGCAAAAATGTTAATATTGTAGATCAAGAAGTTCCAATCGGTGTTAATTTGTTATTTAGAGATAAAAATAATTTTAATTTATGTTTTGGAGTTGAACTTTGTGAAGATATGTGGAGTCCTAAATCGCCAAGTGTTGATGCATGTTTAAATGGGGCTACTTTGCTTTTTAACTTATCTGCTAGTAATGAGGTAATTGGTAAGAATGCTTATCGTAAAAAATTAATAAGTATTCAGTCAGCAAAAAATATTTGTGCATATGTTTATGCTTCGGCCGGTGTTAATGAGTCAAGTACCGATTTGGTCTTTTCAGGTTATGCGGGTATTTATGAAAATGGTAGTTGTTTAATTGAGAATGAAAGATTTTCTTTTGAATCTAATTTAATTTTGCAAGATGTTGATATCCAAAGGCTTATAAACAATAGAATTAAAAATAAAAGTTTTATGGATGTTGAAACAAATGTGTCTTATCAAATGATAAATATTAAGCTTGATGATGAAAATAATAATTTGTTACGACAATATGATATGTATCCTTTTGTTCCGAATGATGAAACTTTGAGAAAAGCAAGATGTGAAGAAATAATTAATATTCAAGCGTGTGGCTTAGCTAAAAGATTAAAACATACTGGATTGAAAAAATGCATTATAGGAATAAGTGGTGGATTGGATAGTACTTTAGCTTTTTTAGTTACTATAGAAGCTTATCGTAAATTAGGCATAAGTAATGATAATATTATCGGAATTACGATGCCAGGATTTGGAACGACGGGAAGAACTTATAGTAATGCATTGCAATTAATGAAAAAATATGGAGTGACCATTCAAGAAATAAGTATTAAAGAAGCATCTTTACAGCATTTTAAAGATATAAAATTGCCATTAGAAGATCGAAGTATAACTTATGAAAATACGCAAGCTCGTGAACGTACGCAAATTTTAATGGATGTCGCCAATAAAGAAAATGGTTTGGTTGTTGGAACGGGCGATTTATCAGAATTGGTATTAGGGTGGTGTACTTATAATGGTGATCATATGAGTATGTATGCTGTTAATTCATCAATTCCTAAAACATTGGTTAGGTACTTAGTAGAATATTTTGCTTTAAAAGAAAAAGATGAAGAATGTAAACAAACAATTTTAGATATTCTAGATACACCTATTAGTCCTGAACTTTTGCCACCAGATAAAAAAGACAATATTAAACAACAGACTGAATTAGTAGTTGGACCTTATGTTTTACATGATTTCTTTATATATCATTTTATGAGATATGGAGCTAGTATTAAAAAAATTAATTATTTAGCATGTCATACTTTTAAAGGAATGTATGATGAAAAGGAAATTGCTAAGTGGTTAAAGTTTTTTGTAAAGAGATTTTTTAGTCAGCAGTTTAAACGTAGTTGTTTGCCTGATGGTCCAAAGGTAGGAACAATAAGCATTTCGCCTCGTGGAGATCTTAGAATGCCGAGTGATGCAGATGGCTCAGATTGGTTAGAATTTTAAAAAGGGGATAACGAAGTAAATTATGAAAATTGGTATTTTTGGCGGAAGTTTTAATCCAATTCATCAAAGGCATGAACAAATAGCATGTTTTTTACTAAAGCAACACTATGTTGATAAAATTATTTTTGTTCCAACAGGTGAAAAGTATAGTTATAAAAGTAATTTATGCTCAGCTACAGATAGATATGAAATGATAAAATTAGTTACTGATAAGTATGATGATATGGAAGTTAGTGATTATGAATTAAAAAAAAGTGTTGTTTACACTTGGGAAAGTTTAGATTATTTTGCTAAGCAAAATATAAATGATGATATATATTTTATATGTGGATCTGATAATTTAGATTATATAGATACATGGAAAAATAGTGAGTATATTTTAAATAATTATAAGTTTTTGGTTGTTAATAGAAGGGGAAATGATATTGCATCTTTGTTAATAAAGTATAAAAAATATTCTCATAATATAATTGATGTCCAAATGGAATTAGATGATTTATCATCAACGTTGGTAAGAGATAAAATTAAAAATGAACAAGAAGTTTCTTCTTATTTAGATAAAAATGTTTTGAAATATATTGAGAAACATGGACTTTATAGAAAGAATGATGACTGATGAAGACATTTAAAAATATTGTTAAGGTATTAAGTGCTCATAATATGACTATATCAGCAATGTAGTCGTGTACAGGCGGAGCTGTTGCTAATGCTATTACATCGATAGAAGGAGCTAGTGAAGTATTAAAGTTTTGTGTGGTAACTTATTGTAATGAATATAAAATAAATTGGTGTTAATCCAAAAATTATTGAAAAAATTGAAAGTATTTTGTACGAAGATAAGGTAATGATTTAAAAAATGTTTGGATAGAGTAGTAAAAAAGTAGATATATGATTTTTACTCTCCTAAAAATGTTAGGTAAGTTATTACTTAATAATATAGATTGTATTTTAAATATAAAAAAATATGTGAGGATTATGGTAGTTACAAGTTTATTAACTAATGTTTAGATGTAGAAAGTAGAATTGCTTAAATGGTATAATTTATAAACTTTAAGAGTTAGTTTTCTTTTTTAGTGGCGAGGGAACGATTTATTGTCTTATAAATGTATACTTTCTTTAAGTTAAAGGGCTTTCATGGTATAATGTACCAGAGGTGTTATTAATGTTGTATAAAAGTGAGGAAGAGTTTTTAAAAGCTTATGATCCCAATAAATTTGATAGGCTTTCAATGACAACAGATATTTTAATTTTTAGTATAAGTGATGAAATACAAAGTAATTATCGAAAATCTAATAAAAAATATATGAGTGTTTTGTTGGTTAAAAGAGACGATTATCCTTTTAAAGATAAGTGGTGTTTGCCCGGCGGTTTTTTAGAGATTGATGAAGATTTGGAAGACTGTCCAAAAAGAATCTTGTCTAGAGAAACTAATATTCATGATATTTATTTGGAACAACTATACACTTTTGGGGCTGTTAATCGTGATCCACGAATGCGAATAGTTTCAACATCTTATATGGCATTAATTGATAAAAATAAACTAAAAGATAAATTAAGTAGTAATGCTTCGTGGTTTAATGTTAATTATTTTGAAGAGGAAGATAATGTATTAGTTATTTTGGATAATGGAACAGAAACCTTACAATTTAAAATAAAAAAGATCTTAAGAGAATTAACTACTGATAGATATAAGTTTGAAGTAGTAGAAAATGATAAAATTGCTTTTGATCATCCATTAGTCATTTGGTCTGGTATTGAAAGACTTCGTAATAAAATTAGTTATACAGATATAGCTTTTAATTTAATGCCTGAGTTATTTGCTTTAGGTGATTTGCAGCAGGTTTATGAAGTTATATTGAATAAAAAGTTGCTAGATCCGGCTTTTAGAAGAATAATTGCTAATAAAGTTGAGAAGACGGAGTTTGTTCAAACGGGAGCTGGGCATCGACCTTCTGCTTTGTTTAGATATAAAAAAAATACTAAATAACTGAAAAAGTTTTTAGTATTTTTTTAATATATTTCTTGGCAAACACCAGATTCTGGTTTATAAAAGCAATGATTTTTATAACGGCCAGCTAAACGTTGATCGTACCAGGTATCTTTGCAACTGGTGTTAGCAGCTGGAGCATAGAACCATAAAGCATTAGTTGCTGGATGATAATATTCACCATTGATTACTCTTTTAGCTAGATTTTTTTCAGTTGTTGTTGAGGAAGATTGAAAAAGAGAACTACTAGTACCGACAAATTGATTCGGTTGATAAATAGCTTCAGTAAGAGTTCTAATGTTTTTGAATGTTAAGCAGTTGGCAATAGCACGATTTACAACAACATTTCCTACCATAAGCATTCCTAGATTGCCTTCATTTAAGGCTTCTGCTCGCATAATACGAGCCAATAAATCTAACTCCTTAGTATTATATTTTATAATCATATTTTCACCTAATATATTTTATGTTTTTTGTACTCTTTGGTTCAAAAACCTTTACTTCTCTAAAAAATATGTTATAATGGGATTAATGTTACTTAGGGGTATAGTTCAATGGTAGAACGTCGGTCTCCAAAACCGCTGATGTGGGTTCAACTCCTGCTACCCCTGCCATTAAGAATTAGTCGAACTATAGTGTTCGTTATGTGAGACTTGATATAAAAATATCAAGTCTTTATTTTTAGGGGGATTTATGAGAAATATAATATTTCTGGATATAGATGGAGTTTTAAATGATAATGGTTCTCTATTTTTATCAGAAAGTGTAAAAGTTCTAAATTTATTAATTCAAATGTATAATGCTAAAGTTGTTATGATAAGTTCTTGGCAAAGGAACGGAACAGAAGCTAGGAGAAAAGAATTGAAATCTCAATTTGAGGAGTTATGTATATATGATATTGATTTTATAGATCCAAATTTTGAAGGCTATTTAGGAGATATAAAGTTATCATCACGTTTATTAGGTATAGTTGATTACTTGAAAAATAATGAATTGGTAAATTATGTTATATTAGATGATGAGTACTATAATGATTATAAATTAATATGTTTAAATCATTTTAAAACTATGCTGTTTAAAGGATTATCTTATAAGGATTTATCTAGAATAGTGTTTAAACCAGTAAATTTAAATAATTTTAAACAAATAAATTATCAATATAGACAATTGGGGGAATATGAAGTAGTTACAAATAATTTAATTAAAGTATTAAAGAAAAAATATGATAATGATATAAAAAAGATGTAAAAGTAAATTTTGTAATTCTTCTATAAACTCTTGTTATTGGGATATTAAATGATTTGTATAGTTCTTCTTTTATAAAAAAAGCTAAGTATGGTTCTGTTTTTGATAGCAGTTCATAAATAGCTTTCTAATATATTATTTAGTTAAATAATTTTGACGGCATTTTTCTAATAAAATTAAGGCTTCTTCTTTGTTATGATAGTTGCCAACTTTTACTTCAATATTTTGTAATTTTTTATAATTTTCAAAAAAATTTTTAATTTCTTTTAAAGTAAATTCTGAAATATCAGTGATATCTTTTATTTCATTAAATCTTGGATCACAATCAACAACAGATATTAATTTAAAATCTTCTTTTCCATTATCAATCATTTTTAAATAGCCAACTATTCTTGAAGGAATTATGCAACCTGGGTAGGTTGGTTCTGTAGTTAATATTAATATGTCAAGAGGATCACCATCGGGTGCTAAGGTATTTTCGATAGTTCCATATTCTGTGGGATAACCCATGGCAGAGTATAGAACTCTATCTAATCTGATTTTCCCTGTTATTTTATCTATTTCGTATTTATTTCGACTTCTAAATGGTATTTCAACTGTTGCATCTACAATATCTTTTTTCATTTTACCTCTCCTTGCATTATATAATGATTATATCATAACATGTTTTGTCTTTTTAGTATCTTTTTATTTAGCATTGATTACTTTTTATGGTTTAAGTGTAATATTAGCTGAAAAGATGGTCAAAAGAAAATATTAAAGAATATTTTAATTAAATGGTGAATTTATTTCAAATTTAATGGTATTTTTGGAAAAATGACGTAACTGATTTTTTGTGTTATAATTTGGGTGGTGATATTGATGAGATATGTATATAAAACAAGTGGGACTTGTTCAAGAACAATAAATTTTGATATAAATGGAGATGTAATTACTAATATATCTTTTGAAGGTGGATGTAATGGAAATTTAAAAGCAATCTCTAAATTAGTAGATGGAATGACTGTTGCAGAAATTGAAGGTAAATTAAAAGGGAATATTTGTGGCTTTAGAGATACTTCTTGTGCAGATCAATTGGCTCAAGCAGTAAGGAAGGCTTATGAAGAAGAAAAAAGTAAATAAAAACATAAAAAAAGAAATTCCAGTAGAAATAAAAGTTTTATTTGGAAAGTTTTGCGTTTTTTCGGCAATTTTAGATATTATTTTATTAATATTTATGCCTTTTGCTTTGAAGAAAATTTCTGTATTTTTTGCTATAGTAACGTTGCTAATATTTTTATTTGTTTATTGCTTGATGCTTAGAGATTTATTAAAAAAAAGACAGCATTTTATGTCTGATTTTGCAGTATTAATGATTGTCTTTACTTTTTTTTCATTTTCAATACTTTTTTTGAAAATAATAGGTTTGACTTGAAATTTCCTGTATTTTTTGTATAATACATGGTATAATTGTTAAGTTGTAAATGAGGAGGTGCTAGGATGAGAGTTATTAAAGCTAATTTGCCAGAAGGTGTAAAAAAACAATTTGGATACGTTAGAGGTGTAAAAACCAAATTTGTTAGTAAAGATTTAAAGAAAAAAAATAAATAATAGCAGTTATTACTGTTATTTTTTTATGATATAATGCAGATGGTGGTGCTATGCGAAAAAAATGGTTCTTCTTTTTAGTACTTTTTTTATTTATTCTTAGTGGTTGTGGTAAAAAAAAAGAAATTGTGCAAAGTGATACTTTGAGTGATTTTGCCGAAAAGATAGATAAGGATAAAGACTATATTTATTTTGAGGATGTAAAGAAAATGTTCCTAAATAGTGGTGAGGAATATCTTATTCAATATCCAATTGTAAATTTATCATCAAAAGAAAGTAATAGTGTGAATTTAGAATTAAAAAGTATCGTTAATAAAAATTATCGAACTTTAAAAATAGAAAATGATAGAATACAATCAGGCAATCTTTTATTTTATGAGTTTTTTGAATCAGATAAATATCTTTCATTGGTTCAAAGTAAAAAATATTATTTAAATAATGCTTTTTTTAGTGATGATATTGAAACTTATGTTTTTGATAAAAAAAATGGAAGTTTGCTTAACAAGGAACAAATTCTTCAAGTGTTTAATTATGATAGTACTAGTTTCTTGAATAAAGTATCCCAATTATTGGATGGAGATGACGCTTCATATACTTTGATGATGATTAAACAGAATGATTATTCTTTGTACGTTAAAGAAAATAGATTGGTTTTAGTTTATTATGAAACAGATGATGAACATGATGCAAAAAAAGAAATGGTTATTGTTGATTAAAAAACCATTTCTTTTTTAAATGAAACTACTTAGTCCACTCATACATAACTTGTTGATAAAATTAGTAATATTGGTTGGATTTTCTTGAAAATTATTTCGGGTCCAATTTTCGATGATACCGATACTGCCATCAACAATGAATCTGTAGATGTTTTCTAAGTCGTTGGCGCTAGCTTTTTTTAAAATCCTTTGCCATTCATTGATACTTTGATCGTGTACTAAAAATAATATTTTTTTGAGAAAAAGTTTATCGCCATTATCACTAATAAGTTTGCTATATATTTCTTTTTTATTTTGGATTGACTCGATTATTTTGTTGATGTAACTTATTAAATAATTTCTTTTTATGTCTTGAATGCTTGCTTTAAGTTCGTCTATTAATAAAGCTTCGATTTTAGCTATAAAATCGTCAATGTCTTTGTAGTATTTGTAGAAGGTTGTACGATTTATTTGAGCTTTTTGACATAATTCAATAACGGTAATGTTTTTTATTTCTTTTGTTGCAATAAGTTCAAGAATCGAGTTTGTTAATTTGTTTTTAGTTTTTATAATTCTTTTATCTACCTTTTCCATTTAATCACCTTTTACTGCCTATATTATAATATACGAGAAAGGTTTATTCAACATCTTGTTTATTAATAAAAGTAGTGTCTAGTAGCTAAAAAATGTTCGTTAATAACTTGGTTTTATGTTATAATATTTAGGAATAATAGGAGGGAATTATGACTAATAGAATTGTGTTGAATGAAACGTCATTTTTTGGATGGGGAGCTCGTGAAGTTTTACCAGAAGAAATAAAAAAAAGGAAATTTAAAAAAGCTTTATTTGTTACAGATCAAATGTTATTATCTGTTGGAATTGCTAAAAAGGTTATTGATTTACTAGATAAAGAAGAAATTGAATATATTGTATATGATGATATTAAACCAAATCCAACTATAACAAATGTTAAAAAAGGTTTGAGGATATGCAAAAAATATCATTGTGATTATATCGTTGCTGTTGGTGGAGGCTCTGTTATAGATACTGCGAAAGCAATAGGTATAGTTTATAATAATCCTGAATTTAAAGATATTAAATCTTTGGTAGGGGTTGCTGATACTAAAAATAAATCATTACCAATAATTGCTTTACCAACAACAGCCGGAACAGCAGCTGAGGTTACGATTAACTATGTAATTACTGATGAAGAAGCTTTAGTAAAAATGGTTTGTGTTGATCCTAACGATATACCAGTTTTATCGATTGTTGATGCGGAGTTGATGTCAGGAATGCCAGCTTCTTTAGCTGCAGCGACAGGTCTTGATGCGTTGACACATGCTATGGAAGGCTATATAACTAAGGCACATTGGGAAATGACAGATATGTTCCATTTAAAAGCAATGAAAATAATATATGAAAATTTGGAAAAAGCTGTTAATAAAAATCAAAAAGCAATTGAACAAATGGCTTTAGCACAATATATTGCGGGAATGGGCTTTAGCAATGTTGGTTTAGGAATTGTCCATTCAATGGCTCATCAGCTTGGAGCTTTATATGATACTCCACATGGTGTAGCTAATGCTCTTTTATTACCATATGTAATGGAATGGAATGGAAAAGTATGTCCAGAGCGTTTTAAAGATATGGGAGAAGCTTTTGGTTTAGATATGCATGGTTTAAATGATGAAGAAACTGTTCAAAAGGTTGTTGAAGCTGTTAGAAGCTTAGCGATAAGATTAAATATTCCACAACACATAAGTGAAGTTGGTGGAAAAGAAAAGGATATTCCATTGTTGGCACAAAAGGCATTGGAAGACCCTTGTACGGGAGGAAATCCAAGAAATGTCAGTTTGGAAGATTTGAAAGAATTGTTTGCCAAAGCTTTTTAAGAGATGAAATATTCTCTTTTTTTGTTATACTTATGTTGTGGTGATGTATAATAAAAAAATCAAATAGAAAGGAATCAATTAATAAGAAATTAATTAATATTTCTATAAGATTGATTATACGTGGTAATTATGAATGTTAATGAAATTGTAAATAGAGTTGTTTTTTCTGTAAAAAAAGAATGGTCAACTTTAGAAAAAATACGTTTTGTCTATTTGGAAACAGGTAAATATTTAGTGAAAGATACAGACTTTTTCTTTTCAATGGATGGCAAACTTGATGACTATAATTTGTCTTTGGGAGAGTTGGCTGATATTTATAATAACGAGAATCCTTTAGAAAGTAATAAAGTTATTTGTAGATCGTCGGCTTTGATTTTGAAAAAAATATATGACCGTTTAGGAATTAAGAGTAAATTAGTCAAATCAGTTAATAATATTACGGAATATAAAAATAATGGAAATGTTTTAACGGTAAATCATTGGATGTTGGTTGTTTATGATGAAAGTAATGCTTATTTCTGTACTTTACCTTCTGATTTGCCTTATATACAAAGTGGAATGGCTACCAAACATTTCGGAGTGAATATTCCGTATAAAAAGACTTTACCAAATGGCGATATACAGCAAGTTTATGATGGAGAAGAAATAAAACATACGGTACTTTCTCCTGAAACGTTAAAAAAAATTGATATTAATGTGGGGTATATAAAAAATTATTATTCTTATGGAGATGATTCGCAAGCAATTGGTGAAAAGAAATTACAGTATGATGATGCAGCCTTTTTTATGATTAGAGATGCCTTAAAAGCTAATAAGTTGTATTACGAGTTAGAAGAATATAATACAGCCTTTTACAAAGATTTAGTGAAATTTCCTGGTAGTGATGGCAAAATTATTTCGATGTATGATACTGATTTTCGCTCTTTGTCAGCCGAGGATTGGCAAATATGGCTTAAAATTATGTGCAAGCATGTTTTGGATAAAATAAACGAAATGACAGGGGAGGATTTTAATGTTTTGCCACCTTTAGAAAATGCTAATTGGGTGTTCGAACCTTGGCTATTCTCTTTATGCTTTTTAGTTCAACGTTACATTTATAAATATTTAGCCAAAGGTAATGATTATATCCACGATGATATAGATCTTCAATCTTTTAAATATAGTAAATGGTCTAGAAATTTGAAAAGAGATTTTAATACGGGTAATACTGATTATGATTATTATAATATTTTGACTATTTTAGATAAGACGAATGCCCTTGTTAATTGGGTTTATTCTGGTGGTAAAAATGGAAGTTTTAGGAATTTATTAAGTAAATTAGCTTTTCATTTTATTCCAGCGGAACATATTTTAGAAAATAATATTTCTAAAGAAGGGAATATTAGTAATTATTATGTAGCTAATAAGTTTAAAGTTTTATTTAATCGTTTCTTTGAATGTAACGAAGGAATAAGGGATTTTAATAAAATGGAATATAGTGAACAAATTGTTATAATAAAAGAAATTTTGAATTATATGTTTCCAGAATTGACGGTGGAAGATAGTTCTAATATAGAAAATTATAATTATGATTATAGTCCAATTATGAATCGTATAAATTTATATCCATTAAAAAGTAAATCTGATGGTAGTTATTCTTTGATTTTTAATATTGTTAGTGATGATGGCAAAGGTGATTATGATTTCTTATATGATTTAAAAAATAATAAGTTTCAAGTAGTAGATGTTTTAAGTATTATTGATTCTTATGTTATTGTAAGTAAAAGAATGAAAGATAAGTTAAGTATTATGGATATAGAAAACGTTGAGGAAAGTTACAATGATTATAGCTATGATGAAGTAGTTGGAAGAAAAAAATAGATTTAGGTTGTTTAATAGTTTGATTCAATTATTGAATTTGACTATTACCTAAATCTATTTTTGCGAAGAGAAAGAGTTTTATTCTTCGAGGTTTGTTTTTCTTTAACTGGTTCTTGTAATAAATAATTTTCTTCAGCTTGTTCTTTTAAATTAGTAAATAAAACATACTCTTGATTATTCGTTGATGGCTTGATTCTAGTAAGTCTTTTGTTATATTTTTTTATAAATTCAATGCCATTTGGTAGAGAATTTATAATTGGCATTTTTTTATCACTATTACTTAAAATATAATACTTATATCTTAGGCTGTTTTCCGCTGGTGCTACAGAATAAATGTAAATGTCTTCTTTTTCTTCTAGCTTCATTTTAAAAATATAGTTTATTTTTTTGTTGGCCATCTTCTTCACCTCGTTATGTGATTATATATGATAAAAATTTTTTCGTCAAATTTTAGTATTGTGATAATTTGATGAAAACTAGCACTTGACACTTGACAGTGCTAACAGACGGTGCTATGCTTGTTTTAGACTTAGAAAAAGCAAAGGAAGAGATGAATTTATGAAGAAAAAGCAATTTAAGACTGAGTCAAAAAAAATATTAGATTTGATGATTAATTCAGTTTATACAAATAGAGACATTTTTTTACGCGAATTATTATCTAATGCGAGTGATGCGATTGATAAGCTATACTATAAGTCTTTGACAGATCAAAAAGTAGAATTAAATAAAGATGATTTTGAAATAAAAATAGAATTAGACAAAGATGCACGTACTTTAAAAGTTATAGATAATGGTATTGGTATGACTAATGAAGAACTTGATGAAAATTTAGGTGTTATAGCTAAAAGTGGTTCTTCTTTGTTTAAAGAAATAAATGAAAAACAAAAAGATATAAGTATTATAGGACAATTTGGTGTTGGCTTTTATTCCGCTTTTATGGTAGCTAAGGAAATTAGTGTTTTATCAAAAGCATGTGGTAGTGACGAAGCTTATGAGTGGATAAGTGATGGAACTGATGGCTATAGTATTGAAAAAGCTTCTAAAGATGATGTTGGAACTGTTATTACTTTGACTTTAAAAGATAATACAGAGACAGAGTCTTTTGATGAATATTTAGAAACTAGAAGAATTGAAGGAATTGTTAAAAAATATTCAGATTATATTAAGTACCCAATAAAAATGAATGTTACTACGAAAGAGTTAAAGGAAGGTAGCAAAGACGAATATGAAGATGTTACTACTGAAAAAACTTTAAATAGTATGATTCCAATTTGGAAAAAGAATGAAAATGAAGTTAGTGAAGAAGAATATAATTCATTTTATTCAGACAAATTCTTGGATTATGAGAAACCTTTAAAGGTAGTTCATAGTAAAGCTGAAGGCCAAATAAGCTATGATTCACTATTATTTATTCCTAGTCATGCTCCATATGATTATTATACTAAAGAATATGAAAAAGGTTTACAATTGTATTCTAATGGTGTTTTGATTATGGATAAATGTGCAGATTTATTACCAGATTATTTTAGTTTTGTAAAAGGTTTGGTTGATAGTGAAGATGTGTCATTAAACTTATCACGTGAAATTTTGCAACAAAATAGACAATTGAAATTGATTGCTAAAAATATAGAAAAGAAAATTAAAAGTACATTGTTAGAAATGTTAGAAAATGATCGTGAAAATTATGAGAAATTCTTTAATGCTTTTGGAATGCAATTGAAATATGGCATTTATAGTAGCTATGGAATGAATAATGATATGTTAAAAGACTTAATTTTGTTCTATAGTTCTAAACAAAAGAAAAAAATAACATTAAAAGAATATGTTGATAATATGCTTGATAAACAAGATAAAATCTATTATGTTTGTGGAGAAAGTGTTGATAATATAGATATGTTACCACAAGTTGAGAGATTTAAAGAACGTGATTATGAGGTATTGTACTTGTGTGATTATGTTGATGAATTTACAATTCAGGCTTTAATGAGTTATGATGATAAGAAATTTGTTAATATAAGTAATGAAGATGTTTCATTAGATACTGAGGAAGAAAAGGAACAATTGGAAAAAGCAAACACTGAAGCTAAAGACATGTTTGATTTTATGAAACAAACTTTACCTGAAGTTAAAAATATTAAATTTACTAATAAATTGAAAAAACATCCAGTTTGTTTAAGTACAGAAGGTAATATTTCTCTAGAAATGGAAAAAGTATTAAACTCAATGGGTGGTGGCCAAGATGTTAAAGCAGAAGTTGTCTTGGAAATTAATGAAGATCATCCAATAGCAACTAAGTTAAAGGATTTATACAAACATGATAAAGATGTTCTAGCTAACTATACAAAAATTTTATATAATCAAGCTCGTTTGATAGAAGGCCTAAGTGTTGAAAATCCAACTGAGTTGACTAATATGATTTGTGAAATGATGAGTAAATAAGTTGTAAAGATAGTAGAAATACTATCTTTTTTCTTTTATAATATATTATGTAGAGTGGTGATAAAATGAAAAAAGTTAATTTTGTAAATGTAATAATTGGTTTTCTTAGCTTTGGTTTGTACTTATTTTTCTTTATAAAAAATGGAAGTAACCTTATTAATAGTTATGATTTGAATTTGTTATATGCTGGCTCGTTCTTTGCTTTAGCTTTTATTATGTTTGCTTTATTCAAGAAAATTAGAAATAGTATGTATATGGATATTATATTTATGTTCTATTTATTATTCTTTATTTTCTTTAATGTATTAGGAGAAAAATTAGTTACAAAAAATATTTATGTTCTATTTATAAATTATCCATTTTGGCTTAAATATCTAATTGGGGTATTATTTATAATAAATGTAGTATTCTTTGTTAGAGACTTAAAAAAATGATTATTCTGGAAGGAATAATTGTTTTTTTTATATTTTATATTATAATATTCTTAATAAAAAAGGAGGATATATGAGTAGTATTTTAAAACAAAAAGAAAGAGGGTCATTAATTGTAATTAGTGGACCAAGTGGAAGTGGTAAAGGAACGGTCATCAATGAGTTTATGAAAGGTAACCAAAATGCTTGGTTAAGTATTTCTTGTACGTCTCGTCCAATGCGAAAAGGTGATATTCCAGGAGAAAGTTATTATTTTTTAACAAAGGAAGAATTTATTAAAAAAATTGAAAATAATGAATTATTAGAATATGCAATTTATAATGATAATTATTATGGAACACCTAAGGAATATATTGAAGAAAAGCTATGTATGGGAATTGACGTTATATTAGAGATAGAAGTTCAGGGAGCTTTAAAAGTTAAAGAAATAGTTCCAGAGGCAATTTGTATCTTTATTATGCCACCTAGTATGAAAGAATTGAAAAAGCGTTTGGTAGGTCGTGGAACTGAAACCAAAGATAAAGTTTTAGAAAGATTTAAAACAGCTTATAAAGAGATAAATAAAGTTACGGATTATAACTATGTAGTAACTAATGATGAAGTAATTAATGCGGTTAATAAAATCAAGGCTATTTTACTTTCAGAAAAATGTCGTGTTGACAGAATTGAACAAGTTTTCTTAAACAATGAAGAAGAGGAAATTCACGAATTATTAATTGACGACAAAGTGTTTATTAATGAAGATGTAAAACTTTAATTGATTTACACTATTATTGGTTTATGCTATTATTTATAATAGGAGATGATAATAGTGTATGGTCGAGCTCGAAGATTAAAATTTGTAAAAGTTGTTTCGTTTATAGTTTGCTTAGTTTTAGTAGTTATTGTTTCTGTTTCTGTTTTTATGAATATATTTAGTAAAAATGATGATAATGTTGATTTTAAATATTTAAGAGATTATTTGATAAAAAAAGGCTATTCGTGTGAGCTTTTGAAGTATGATGGTGCGATGTGTAAATATGATGGAGATATTTTATTTAATTCATTTGCAAGGTATGATACGGGTTTTGAATATTTGGAAAAATCAGAAAGTTATGTGTTAGTTTTACATCATGTCGATGGAGTAGATAAGTTTACTTTTAAGACAACTGATCAGGCTTTAACAGGGTATCGAAACAAGGAATATGTATGTACATATAATGATTCTTTGATTGGTGAGTTAAAGGAATGTAAGGATACTGCTAGTGATGATATTTTGGATTTAGATGTTTATACTGGTAAAGTAGAAAGTGCAATGAATGACTTAGCAATAATTTTAAAGAGCTCTGGTTATAATGTGGAAAAATTAATGAAAGATTATGTTTGGGTCAAAAAATAAAGAAGATGTTAGTCTTCTTTATTTTTTGAATCTTTTTCTTTAACGTCTTTAGTTCTTTTAATTTTCTTATTATTTTTATCATCGTCATCTTCTTTATCAGGGATAATTAAAGTAGTAGCTCCTGGTTCTTCTTTAGCTAAAGTATCTTTAGTATAAAAAATATAACCAATTATATCAATAGCTGCATAAATCATCATTATTATTCCTATTGTTGATAGTACAACATCACCAATTACAATTGTATAAATACCAATGCCTATTAATAGTAGAGATACTATGAGAAGAGGAAGAAATTTGGTGTTTTTATTAGAAAATGTTAATACACTAATTAAACGAGATATACCACTAAAAAGAATCCATGCGCCAATAATGAATCTTATAAGTTGTTCAACTATATTTGATGCGAAAATAAAAACTAATGATATGGCTATAAGTGCGATGCCACGACCTAAATCAATAGGTCTATTTATACCTTCTTTTCTCTTTTTTATATAAACAATGCCTTCTACGATTCCAATTGTTGCTAAAATTATTCCGATTATAAATGCGGTTGTTGAAACTACTTTTTCAGCATTTGTAAATAAGATTGCACCTATTATAAAAAAGATAATCGAACTGATTAGTGAAGATTGTGTTGAGTAAGATTTTACTTTGATTTCCATTTTTTACCTCTTTTCTTATTTTTTATTATACAACATAGAATTAATATTTATCAATAAAATGTCTTTTGTTTACTATTGTATGATATAATATTTATGAATAAAATAGGAAGGGTGTTTTTTATGTTTGATGTTAATTCAGCGTTAAATGTGATGAAGAAGTATGGATATGATTCAACTTCTTTGCATCCTTTTTTGTTTAAAAAAGATAATTCGATTGGATTATGTTATTCTTTTGTGGATGATAATTTTGGTATTTTAGAAAGAATCTTTTTATTTAGTACTTTAGAAGAAATGGATGTTTTTTTAAAAGAGTTTTGTTGGTTTAAAAAAAATGGTAAGGCGAATAATGTTCGAATGATATTGGAAAATTATGAGACGGTTAATCCTAAGGTGATTTATTTGCGTAATGAGAAAATAATGATGAAAGGTGAAATGTTTAATTTAGAACAATTTGATGCTATGGAGGCTCGTAAAAAAGAAATGGATGAAATGAGTCGAATTTTGCTTGAATCTTCTAATCTTTTGACATATTATGATTCTGTCAAAAAAGGTCAAATCGATTATTTTACAATGATGGCAAATCAACGTAATGATTTACGTCAAAGATACTATAATTTACAAAAAGAAGTTGATAATTTTAATAAATTTAAAATTGATAGACCATTGAGGTTACTTCCAACAAATGTTGATAATTGTGGAATAAGCATTCCTATGGAAGTAGTAGCCAAAGATCGCTTGAGTCAATATAAAAGTGTTAATCCTTCAGTTGAGGAAGCTACTGATTTTATTAAAGATATATGGGATTTAAATATGGGGTTAGAGTTAAATGATTATTATTTTAAATCACAAATAGAAGAAAATCGTTTGCAAAATGAAATGATTGTTGTTAATAAAAAAATGGACTTGATGAAGGAAATTAACAAAAAGAAAAATTATTTTTTTGGTGTAGATTTGGTTGGTAAATTTAGAAAAATTAATCGAGAATGTAAAGAAAATGCTAATATTTTAAATCAAGATTATATAAATGCTTTAATTAATAATATTAAAGCGAAGTATTCTTATTATGACAAAATTGATTGCTTAAGTGCGTGTAATTATTTGAAAGAAGCTACGCAAAACAGTAATTATGATATTTTGGCCCAAAAATATAGCGTAAAAGAAGATGTGGTTGAAGAGGTAATAAGGTGGCCGATAGAGCAAACAATTGCTGATTTAACTAATCAATATTTGAAGCTTAATATAAATGAGCAAGCAGTAATGACTTTGTATAATTCTAAGATGAAAAAATTATTTGATTATATTTTAGAGATCCCAGCTTTTTATAATGTGCCTATTGCCAATATAATAAATATTTTAAGTAAAAAAAACGATTTTGCCAAAATAAAGGCAGATTGTTATGATAATTTAGTAATGAGATTAGACGAAGCTGTAAATTTAAATTTAAAAGCCCGAGTTTTTAAGGGGATAGATTTTACTTCTTTTGAAAGTTTTGTTCAAAGTCTTGTTAATTCACTAGCTTGTATTTTAAACGTAGATGGTCGGATGGTTGTTAATAGTGATATTACTTTGTATTTTAAATTAGAAAGTTTACAATCTTTGGAGACAAAGTATATCTATTCTTTGACTAATGATTTAAATTCGTTAGTAGCAAGTTTAAAAAAAGAGACGGACATGATAGGCCTTGTTTTAGTAAGAAAGGGAACTCCAGTTATTTTTTCACCATATGGTATTAATATGAGTAGCTTGGAGACAAAAGGAGCAACTGGGGAATTTAAAATAATAAATAATGAACATATTAATTTAATAGTTGATATAAATGACGTTATACTTTTACGAGATAGTACTTTTGTTAATGTTGTTAAATATTTTTCTCATCCAGTTAAAGAAAATGGAATATCAATAGTAGATGAGATGCGTGTTGGAGGAAAAACAACGTTTTGTAAGTTTACAATGTCTAACAAATTGTTAACGGCACAAAATGTGGTTTATGATACTAATTAATTTGTTTGATAAAAGATGAAAGGATGTTTAGAAAATGATAAAAGATTTTTTGAAAAATAGTAAAAAATATATAGATTACTTGATGAAATTAGGTTTTAAGGACCTTTTTGCTAACTTTGCTGAAATAATTATGCTAGTTATTTTAGCTTGTTTAATTTATTTGCCTTTTGGTGTTTTAAGAGATGCAATTTATCAATTTTTTGTTACTTTTTTGAATTTAGGGACGATTTTTTTTAGTCTATATAATATTATTCTTAATTTGGCGTGTGGAATAGTGGCTTTTTATTTATTTATGTATATGTTCAATAAGAGATATGCAGATTTAGAAAATCTTCAATCGGCAGAAAAAAAGCCAGTTTTAGGAAATCCATTAAATAAAGAAATGAAAAAAAATAATTTTGATGAGTTAGATTTACCCAAAAAGAAAAAATAGGTAATGAACTAAAGTTAAAAACGTTTTCTATATTGAACGTTTTTTTATGAAAAATTTATGATTTAGATAAGGTAATTGCATAAAAAATTATAAACTAGGTATAATCTGAAAAATAAGATTTTCGATGTTCTTAAAATCATGATT